>NZ_JAMYVL010000010.1:0-223820 GCF_040323955.1 Mesorhizobium sp. M0018
GTTCGATGCCGTGGAAGTCCGGGACATCGATGCCGATGGCATAGCCCAGATTGCCATTGCCTGAACTCTTCGGCAAATCCACCTTCGGCGTGCCGATCGCCTCGGCATCGCCGCTTGTCGTGGTCGTGGTTGCCGTCGCTACCGTCGCTCCCGCTGCCGGCGCCTCGGGCGCGGCCTCGCCGTCGGTCGACTGATCTGTCGTTCCTACCTCGGCCGCCGCGTCGGGAGCCTCGGCCGCGGGCGCGGCATCTCCCGTGGCATTTGCCGCCGGCGTTGCACCAGCATCATCCGTACCGGAGCCTGTTCCCGAACCCAGCGCTGCCCCGCCATTGCCAAAGCCGCCGTCCGATGGTGCGCCAACATCTGGCGAAGTCCCTTGCGCCCCCTGCGCAAAAGCCGTCATTTCTGCAGAGTTTCTAATATAAGAAATGAAAGATGTATCTACGCCAAACACGCCTGCGGCAAGCATTGCCGCTCCAACAAGCAACCTGTTCATGATTCCCCCGGCCCAAGTTGCTTACTTCTACTCAGCCACCGCCAAACGAATACGACACCAAGTCGTCACAGAGGCAATATCCACAGGGAAATTTTGTGAAGGCGCGGGAGGCTATCTTTCAAGCACCCTTGGCCGATCAGAGATACGACATCGGTCGGATCTTTGATTGATCGTCCCCAGCAACAGAGAATTACCGCCTTGGGCCCGTCACCGACGCTGACGCGCAAATTCTGCGAGAAAATGGCCAAGGGGACAGCGTTCCCATGGCCACGGGACCTTACGTGGAGAATAGGTTTCGCAGTGTTCGCTCGCAGGCATCAGCCCATTTAGCATGCGGCGAAGCGGTAAGCTTCGACATTGAGCCGATCACCGAGGCCAGATATTGATTCCGCGTAGACCGATACGTCCTTTTCGCACGTCGTCGTATCCGATCTGTACGACCAGGCGCCTGGCCCCCTTTCTTAACGCCGCATGCCCCCACATTCTCCATTCCGATGAAACAATCGGAGAACCAGCGGAACGCTGCTGGGCCAAATCCCTGCACGCCTCGGGAGGTGCAGCATGCGGTCGATCCCACGCTAGTCCAGTTCGTGGAAGCTCTTGCGATTGCCGACGCTAGGCGCGATCATCTCGCTGTGAAGCTATCTGCTTCGGCACCTAACTTGGATGTCGTCGAAGCAATTGGCCGCAACGGCGAGGTTCGTGAATGATACGCGCAGCCATTTACGCCCGGTTCTCGACCGAGCTGCAGAACGAGAAATCCACCGATGACCAGATCGTCCTTTGTCGCGCGTATGCAGCACGGCATCAGCTTGATGTGGTTGCGGCTTACGAGGACAAAGCTCGCTCGGGATCTTCGATGTTTGGCCGTGACGGCCTCATGAAATTGATGGATGCGGCGCGCGAACGAAAGTTTGACGTCGTCATTGTTGAGGCACTCGATCGCCTTTCGCGCGATATGGAGGATCTCGCTGGACTGCACAAACGACTGTCATTCCTAGGGATCGAGATCCAAGCTGTTCACGACGGCACAGCTGACGCAATCTTGATCGGAATACGAGGTTTGGTGGGCCAGATGCAGCGCGAGGATGGCGCAAAAAAGGTACGTCGAGGAATGGCCGGTGTGGTCCGGGACGGGCGCCACGCCGGCGGTCGCGCGTACGGGTATCGGGCACTTCCTGGGCGTCCCGGTGAACTGGAGATCGTCGAAGAGGAGGCTGAGGTTGTTCGCCGGATTTTTGCGGCCTACATCTCTGGCCGGCCACCACGCGAAATCGCACAAGATCTAAATCGGGAAGGGGTTTGTCCGCCTCGCGGCACTCGTTGGAACGCCTCTACCATCAACGGGAATGCACAACGCGGCGCGGGGCTGATTTTGAACGAGCTATATTTTGGGCGCATCGTCTGGAACAAGGTTCGGATGGTTAAGGACCCAGATACCGGCAGGCGCTTGTCCCGTCCTAATAGCCGCGACCAGTGGCAGACGATTGATGTCCCACACCTGCGCATCGTTGACGAAGAGATATGGCGACGCGCGCAGGACTTGAAGACAGAAAGATCTCGTCTGAACTCAAATGTGAAGCGTCGGCCACCGCATCTCCTCTCGGGCTTGTTGCGATGTGGTTGCTGCGGTTCGGGCATGTCGGTGCACGATCGCGACAAGACCGGCAAAACACGAATCCGCTGCTCGACAGTTCGTGAGAGCGGCAGCTGTTCCAATAGTCGCATAGTCTACCTGCGGAGCGTAGAGAATGCTGTATTGGATGGAATGCGTGACGAACTGAAGGATCCACGTCTCATTGACATCTACGTGCGGAACTATAACGAAGAGCGTCACCGGCTGGCGGCCCAAGCGACCAACGCTCGGGTCGCCCTCGAGACAAAGATCGCGCGTATTGAAGCCGAGCGACAACGCAACATTGACTTGGTAGTCAAGCGAGTCATTGGCGATGACGACGCCCGAGAGCGTATCGCCGAGTTGAAAGATCGACGCATCGAGGCGGAGGTAGAACTTGCCAACCTTGAAGAGGCGCCATCGACCCTTACCCTGCATCCGGCAGCGATAGAGAAGTATGTCAAAACGGTCGATGAGCTCGCTTCGGTCTTAGCTCATCACGCGGAGGCGGACGACGATCGGGGGGCGCTGGTGAGGAGCTTCCGCGCGCTCGTTCATAGTGTGACGGTTCATCCCAAAGGGCCGCGACAGGGTTTTGAGATTGAGGTTAAAGGCAAGCTTGCCGCCCTCATCGGTGGCAACACCTTCCCCCAAGCGCGGTATGCAGGAGAACGCGCGGTGGCCGAGGAGCGCGACAGGCAAAATCCCACTATTACGTACGATAGTGGGTCTAAGGTGGTAGCGGGAGAGGGACTTGAACCCCCGACCCCAGGATTATGATTCCCGTGCTCTAACCAACTGAGCTACCCCGCCAGGGCGGCGAAGGCCCGAAATCCAGCTTAAATCGGCAGGCATATCGGCGCGTTCGCCAAGGTCGCGCGGATATAAGGTTGCGAGGCCAAGCCTGTCAAGCATCGAAGTGGCTGCCGCGCCGGCATATTGCTGGCGCCGAAAGCTTTGCCGGGCAGACATTTGGGCGCACAGGCCGGGGTTGAGTTCAGCGAGGCACGTCGCTATGTCTCGGCCACGAAAGTCATGGTCATGAATTCATGAAACCGCGCATTGCAGTCCTCGGTTGCGGATACTGGGGCAGCAACCACATCCGCACCCTAAAGGCGCTCGGCGCGCTGCATGCGGTTTCGGACGTCAACCCCGCGCGCGCGGAGGGTTTTGCCAGCGAGCAGGATTGCCTGGCCATAGAGCCGGAGGCGCTGTTTGCCCGCGACGATGTCGACGCCATCGTCATGGCGCTGCCGCCGCAGTTCCATGCCGACATGGCGGTGCGCGCCGTGCTCGGCGGCAAGGACGTGCTGGTGGAGAAGCCGATCGCGCTGACGGTGGCCGATGCCGAACGCTCGGTGCAGGCGGCCGCCGATAATGGCCGTGTCTTCATGGTCGGCCACGTGCTGCGCTTTCATCCCGCCTTCGAGACGCTGAAGGCGCTGATCGACAATGGCGAACTCGGCGAAGTCCGCTACATCCATTCGCATCGGCTCGGCCTCGGCAAGTTCCACACCGAAAACGACGCGCTATGGGATCTGGCGCCGCACGATCTGTCGATGATCCTGGCCATCACGGGCACCGAACCGGTCGAAGTGCGCGGCGAAGGCGCTGCTCTTCTCGACAATCTCAGCGACTTTGCGCATCTGCACATGCGCTTTCCCAACGGCCTGCGCGGCCATCTGTTCGCCTCGCGGCTCAACCCTTACCGCGAACGGCGGCTGACCGTTGTCGGCACCAAGGCGATGGCGGTGTTCGACGATGTCGAGCCGTGGGAGCGCAAGCTTGCCGTCTATCGCCACGCGGTGTGGCAGGACAGCGGCCAATGGGCGTTCACCGCCAACGAGCCGTCCTATGTCGCGGTCGGTGAGGGCATGCCGCTGACGCGCGAGTTGGAGCATTTCATCCACTGCATCGAGACGCGGGCCGAACCGCGCACCAGCGGCGAGGAGGCCATCCGCGTGCTGCGCATCCTGACCGCCGGCACCGTCGCCCATACAAGGCCCTAAGAGAAAACGCCGTCTATTCGGCGGGTACCCGCGCCGGCTGGACGGCAAGCCGCGTCAGCATCGCCTCGGCCTCGGCGCCGCGCTCGGAGCGCTCGATGAAGCCGCCGCCGAACACGCGCGCCTCGTTGCCATCGTCGGAATAGAGCACGCAAGCCTGACCGGGCGCGATGCCGGATTCGCCGTCTACCAGTTCCACCGAAGTGACACCGGCGCGGTGATGCAGCACGGCCGGGCGCGGCGGCCGCGTCGAGCGCACCTTGGCGAAAAGCTCAAGCCCGGCCGCCGGGATAGCGGTCAGCGGGCCATCGCCCAGCCAGTTCATGTTGCGCAAGAAGATCTTGTGGGTCTCCAGCGCCTCGCGCGGGCCGACGACGAC
The DNA here is from genome assembly GCF_040323955.1 of Mesorhizobium sp. M0018. Lineage (NCBI taxonomy): Bacteria > Pseudomonadati > Pseudomonadota > Alphaproteobacteria > Hyphomicrobiales > Phyllobacteriaceae > Mesorhizobium > Mesorhizobium sp. M0018. The sequence continues at coordinate 4,497 of NZ_JAMYVL010000010.1, forward strand.
GCGGGCCCGGTCGGCGTCGAGATGAACGACGTAGAGCGGCTCGCCCGAGGCGATGCCGATGCCGCGGCGCTGACCGACGGTGTAGCGCAAAATGCCCTCGTGGCGGCCAAGCACGCGCCCGTCTATATGGACGATGTCGCCTGGATTGGCGGCAGCCGGCTTCAGCTTGGCGATGATGTCGGAATACTTGCCCTGCGGCACGAAGCAGATGTCCTGGCTGTCCTGCTTGGCCGCAACCGTCAGTCCCATCTCCTCGGCGATGGCGCGAACCTCAGGCTTCGACAGGCCGCCGAGCGGAAAACGCAGATAGTCGATCTGTGCCTGGGTGGTGGCGAACAGGAAGTAGCTCTGGTCGCGGTCGGCGTCGACCGGCCGGTAAAGCGCGCGGTGGGCGCCATTGGCGCCGGAACGGATGTAGTGGCCGGTCGCCAGCGCGTCGGCGCCGAGTTCCTTGGCGGTCGCAAGAAGGTCGGCGAATTTCACCGTCTGATTGCAGGAAACGCAAGGGATCGGCGTTTCGCCGGCGACATAGCTCTCGGCGAACGGGTCGATCACCGCCTTGCGGAAGCGCTCCTCGTAATCGAGGACGTAATGCGGGATGGCGAGCGTCTCGGAGACGCGGCGGGCATCGTCGATGTCCTGGCCGGCGCAGCATGAGCCGGCCCGGTGCGTTGCCGCGCCGTGGTCATAAAGCTGCAGCGTGACACCGACGACGTCGTAGCCCTCGCGCTTCAGGAGGCCGGCAACGACCGACGAATCGACACCGCCCGACATGGCGACGACGACGCGGGTGTTTTCGGGGCGTCCGGGAAGATCGAGGCTGTTCATGGTTCTTTCGTTCTGCGCGGCGCTTCAATGCCAATGGCCGGAATATAGGTCAAGCGTCTCGGCTGCGCCAGCTTTGCCGGGCCGGCTCATTTTTCCTGCCGGGTTCAATGCGCTTGCCGGCAGATGTTTCAAATGCCGATGAAAAGGCTAACGCCGCGTTCATGATCCTTACCTAACCATTAGGGTCTGCTTAGGCAAATTTTAAAGCTGTGGCGGTAATGTGGTGGGGATTGGGTCTTTGAGTTTTTTGTAGAGAGTACGATGACCGATCTAATTAGACCGCGAGTCAAATATGTTATCGGGCCGGACGGCAGCCCACTTACCATCGCCGATCTGCCGCCGACAAACACACGTCGCTGGGTTATCCGGCGCAAGGCGGAAGTGGTGGCGGCGGTGCGTGGCGGGCTTTTGAGCCTCGAAGAGGCATGCCAGCGCTACAAGCTCACCACCGAGGAATTCCTGTCCTGGCAAGCGTCGATCGACGAATACGGCCTTGCCGGCCTGCGCACCACGCGCATCCAGCAATACCGGCATTAGGCCGATAAGGGCGCTGATCAGCGCCCTTACGTCTGCGAGGGTCGACGATCTGCAATTTCAGACCGTCAGCACCACCTTGCCGATCGGCCTGGTGGCGAGAAAGGCATGGGCGGCACCGGCCTGTTCGAGCGGAAACGCCTTTGCCACGTGGACGGCCAGCTTTTTCGCGTCGATCAATTTGCCGAGCTCCACCAGAGCGGCACGGTCGGGCACTACGGACATGCGCTCGACGCGGATGCCTCGCGTCCTGGCCTTTGCCTTGGTGGCATCGCTGACATCGAGCAGCGACACCAGAACGCCGCCGGCAGTGAGCACTTTCAGTGATTGCTCCGCATGCACGCCGCCGAACGGGTCCAGAACCAGATCGATGTCGCGGGCCTTCGCGGTGAAATCATCCCTTGTGTAGTCGATCACCTCGTCGGCGCCGAGCGAGCGGACGAAATCGAGCTTTTCCGGGCTGGCGGTCGCGACGACGTAAGCGCCGTGCGCCTTGGCGATCTGCACCGCCAGGTGGCCGACGCCGCCGGCTCCGGCGTGGATCAGCACGCGCTTGCCAGAATCGAGCCGGCCATGGCGGACAAGGCCTTGCCAGGCCGTCAGGCCGGCCAGCGGCAGCGCGGCGGCTTGCGCGTGATCTATGCCTTCAGGTTTCGGCGCAAGCTCATCAGCCGGGACAGCGGCGAGTTCGGCGTAGGCTGCCGCCTGTTTGGGAAAGCGCGGCATGCCGAACACGGCATCGCCGACCTTGAGGCCGGAGACGCCGGAGCCCAGCGCCTCGACAGTCCCCGAAACATCCCAGCCAAGGACAAAAGGCGGCTCGCCAAGCAGCGGATAGTGGCCGCCGCGCACCGCACCATCGACCGGATTGATGCCGGCCGCTTCGATGCGGACGAGCACTTCGCCGGCTTCGGGTGATGGCGCGGGGCGATCGGCAATGACGAGGACATCGGGTCCGCCGAAGGAATTCTGGATAATGGCACGCATGGAAGGCTCTCCTGCTGGTTTTGATGTGCCACTATCATTTGGATAGTTATTTTCTCTTGTCTAGTATGTACCTTTTTGATATATATGCACCCCATGGATAGTGAAGATGGTTCCCCTTTTGGCTATGACGCCTTTCGGCGGTCGTGCCCGTCACACGCCGTGCTCGAGACGCTCGCCAGCAAATGGGTCTACCTGGTGATCTGTGCGCTGCGCCGGGGCCGGCTCCGCAACGGCGAATTGGCGCGCAAGCTCGAAGGCATCACGCCGAAAATGCTGACGCAGACGCTGCGTATCCTGGAACGCGACGGGCTTGTGCGGCGCGAGGTTTTCCCGGTCATTCCGCCGCGGGTCGAATATGAGTTGACCGAACTTGGCCAGAACCTGGCAGGGCTGCTCAATCAGATCAGAGCCTGGTCGGAGCAGCATGTGCCCGACATCAAAAATGCGCGCGCACGGGCGGCGGAACAGCAAGAAGATCTGGATGCCTGAGGCGGGCACAGTTCGGTGCGCAGCAATAGCGCGCAAGCGCGACGCGCGTTAAAGTCTTGTTTTCACCCGATCATGGCGCTGCGGCCGCCGGCTTCTGTGTCGCGCGCCTTGGTGTCGCGCGATTCCAGCATCTCGGCCTTGGAAAGCTCCGCTTCGGCTTCGCTCAGCAATGATTCGGCGACATTTCGCTGCTGGGCGAGGTCGCTTTGCGAATTTCTAAGGTTGTCGCGGCGCAGACGTGCCGCCTTGGCGAAGGTCGGATAAGCAAAGTGATTGATGTCGGTGATGCCGGCCTTCTTCTCTTCGGCAGCAATCTGAAGTTCCAGCTCGACGGCCATGCGCTCGAATTCGGCGATCATCATGTCGAGCTGCAGCAGCTGCCGCCGCTTCTCGCTCACCTGAAATTGCTTCAGCCGAACGAGGTTTTCACGTGACTTCATGATTCGGTACTCCCGGAAACGCACACCTGCACATATCGTCCAATTCACCCGGCAAGGCCCAGGCTTGACCCGTTTCCACCGGCTTTCCCCGAACTATGGGAAACAAACTCCTAAAGTTTTTTGCCGGCGGTAACCATTCGTTTACGGGCATTGTTAATCATACGGCTCAGGACTTAAGGGCGGGTAAAAATTCTGCTTCTCGTCGGGAAACCCGGCCAACGAGTCCGAAGAGTCACTTAGTCTGGCTTATTAATGTGCTGCGTTAACGGTTTGGGTCTGTGATTCGTTATTGGATTCAACAAGGTGTAGAAAGGGGTTAAAAAATCTGATACCGTCATGGACGGGGAATTAGGTTTTATTAACCATTCGATGGCAGCCTCTGCTCAGGCAATCACTGCTCCGGTCCTGGACGGGTCGTGAAATGGTCCGGCAGCAGAAAAGGGGAATGAAATGCGCGTTCTGCTGATAGAAGACGACAGTGCAACCGCACAAAGCATCGAGCTGATGCTGAAATCGGAAAGTTTCAATGTCTATACGACTGACCTTGGTGAAGAGGGCGTCGATCTAGGCAAGCTTTACGATTACGACATCATTCTCCTCGACCTCAATCTCCCCGACATGTCGGGCTATGAAGTTTTGAGAACACTTCGCCTGTCCAAGGTGAAGACGCCGATCCTAATCCTCTCCGGCATGGCCGGCATCGAGGACAAGGTGCGCGGCCTCGGCTTCGGCGCCGACGATTACATGACCAAGCCCTTTCACAAGGACGAACTGGTCGCCCGCATCCATGCCATCGTGCGGCGTTCCAAGGGCCACGCCCAGTCGGTCATCACCACCGGCGACCTAGTGGTCAATCTCGATGCCAAGACCGTTGAGGTCGGTGGCCAGCGCGTGCATCTGACCGGCAAGGAATATCAGATGCTGGAACTGCTCTCGCTGCGCAAGGGCACCACGCTGACCAAGGAAATGTTCCTTAACCATCTCTATGGCGGCATGGATGAGCCAGAACTGAAGATCATCGACGTCTTCATCTGCAAGCTGCGCAAGAAGCTTGACGCCGCGTCTGGCGGGCAGAATTACATCGAGACCGTCTGGGGCCGCGGCTATGTGCTGCGTGAGCCCGAAGATATCCGCGTCAGCGCCTGAACTAGGGGCGTGATCCCAAGGTGGGCGCCGATTTTTTCGGAAAAGAACCCGGCAGAACAACAAGATAGAGCCGATCCGATTTTCGTCGGAATGGAACAGCTCTGATCAGGCGGCAATCTTCAAGGCGCGGAAGCACTCGAGCAGTTGCGGCCGGTTGAACGGCTTCAGCAGGTAGCCCTGGGCGCCGGCTCGTTTTGCCCGCATGATCGCCCCGACATCGACCTCGACCAGCGAAATCAAAACCTGCGGCAATACCGGGCTTTCCATGGCGCGCAGGCGGCGGATGAGGTCCTGCGCCTGCATGTCCGGCAAGGCGCCGTCGACGACGATGATATCAGGCATGTCGGCCGCGCACATCTCGATCGCCTCGTGGCCGCTGGCGGCTTCGATCACCATCATGCCGGAACCGCCCAGGATACGCCTTGCGACCTTCCTGATGACGCTCGAATTGTCGACGAACATGCAGCGTTTCATTCCGGGACCCTCTTTGCCATGCGGCGAACCGGCAGCGTCGTGGCATCTGCCGGGGAACATAGGCCGATCTGGTAAAGAAGCCGAAAAGCCGTTAGGTAAAATTTTCCTGAAGGTGTTTTAAGTGAAATCTTCTTTCGCAATGCTTCACGCAATCAATCCGCAAGCCCGCCCCACAGATGTTAGGAACAACGCCGCAAATATGACTTGAGAAAAATACTTTCCCCACTCTTTAGGAGAACTTCAGGCTGCCGAAAGGACGATCTCGTCGGCGGTCGCATGGATCGAAATCGTCATGTTGGCTTCGCGGGCCAGGAGCAGCGTGTAATAGGGCTGCACCGAATGCGCGTCGATCGGCTCTTCCGGCCTGTGGCCGGAATGCAATTCCAGGAATTTGGGCGGCACGCGGAGCATCGGGCCGCTCGCCGCGAGCGCAAAGCGCGGCTCGGTCTCGAGGTTCTCCAGCGTGACCACCAGCCTGCCGCCGCGCGGAATGGCGGCGTTAGCGACGAGGATGAGATTGAGCAGCAGCTTGACCTTGTTCTTGGGCAACAGTGCGCGGGTTCCGTTCCAGATCAGTTCCGGCTTCTCGTTCTTCAGGAAGGCGATGGCCACGGCCTCGGCGTCCCCGGTGTCGATCAGCATGCCGGCGGAACCGGCGGCGCCGAAGGCGATGCGGGCGAATTGCAGGCGGGCGGAGGCGTTTTTGGCGCTTTGGCGGATCAGCTTCATGGCGTCTTCGTCGGCGCCGCCTTCGTCGAGCAGCTCAAGCCCGTTGTTTATGGCGCCGACCGGCGAAATGATGTCGTGGCAGACCCGGCTGCACAGCAGCGCTGCCAGATCGGGTGCGGAAAGGGTGAAAAGCTCGGCCATCGGCAAAAATCCCTGCAAATTTCACAACACAATGACCGGGCGATCATGATCACGCCTGTCCACACGAATCACGCTCTCTCCCAAGCATTCTGAATACACAGCGCTTGTGCGTGCAGCAACAAATCCGAAATCATGATTGTCGAAAATGGCGTGTTCACGCAGCAGGGTGCTGCGCGGGCGATGTGAAAACAGCCTTCGAACCGCCATCTTCATGTGGGAGTTTAATGGTTGAAAAAGGATTACGGCATAGTTTGCCCCTAACAGTCATCCTTAACGGCCGCCAAAGAGCCGTACGGGTGCGAGGCGTCGGCGAAAGTGCTCCCTGACGGAGATTGGAAGCATGGTTTCCCGATTCTACGACCGGACTTTTTTCCGTGTCATCTCAATGACGATCGCGCTCATCGGCCTTGTCGCCTTTTCGGCATCGGCCGCGCGGGCGCAGGAATACACCGCGCAGGAGATCGTCGATTCCGGTCATAAATTCTTCGGCGCGACGTCGGGCGGGCTCGCCACCGTCGTCGAGAAGATTTTCGCCACCTATGGCCTGCCGAACGGCTATCTGCTCGGCGAAGAGGGGTCCGGGGCGCTGATCGGTGGCCTGACCTATGGCGAAGGCACGCTCTACACCAAGAATGCCGGCGACCACAAAGTGTTCTGGCAAGGCCCTTCGCTCGGCTGGGATTTCGGCGGCGAGGGCTCGCGCGTCATGATGCTGGTCTACAATCTCGACGATGTGAGCAGCCTGTATAATCGTTTTGGCGGCGTCGCCGGCTCCGCCTATGTCGTCGCCGGCGTCGGCTTCAACGTGCTGAAGAACAACAATGTGCTGCTCGTGCCGATCCGTACCGGCGTCGGCGCTCGTCTCGGCGTCAATCTCGGCTACCTCAAGCTCACCCAGCGCGCGACCTGGAATCCGTTCTGACCTGCATGATGGCGCCACTGCGATTGGAGCTGTGATCCCACGGTCTGAGCTTTGCCGCAGCATACTCTTGCCGTGGTGCCGGATTTCCGTCATGCGAAGATGGCAAAGTCGACCTTTGGCGGTTGCCATGCACAACGGATAGTCATCTTGGTCCAGTCGATCCTGTTCTTTGTTCTCGGCTTTCTCTGCGCCGGCTTTCTGGCGCTGATGATTGCTCCGGCCGTGTGGCGGCGGGCGGTGGCGCTGACGCGCAAGCGCGTCGAGGGCTCGATGCCGTTGACGCTGGCCGAGATCCAGGCGGACAAGGATCGCATTCGCGCCGAGTTCGCGGTTTCGGTGCGCCGGCTTGAAATGAACGTCAAGTCATTGCGCGAGAAAGCCGCCGAACAGCTGGTCGAGATCGGCCGCGACCGCGAAGCCCTGAAGGAATTGGCGGCCGAGCGACAGGACAAGAACCGGGTCGTCGCCGATCTTACAGCCAGCGGCGAGGAGCTTCGCAAGCGCGATGAGCAACTGCAGCAGCTGTCGGAACGGCTTGCGGAGACCGAGCGCGCCCTCGAAAAGCGCGGGCTCGAACTGCGGAAACTGGAGCACATGTATGACGACGCCAGTTTTTCATCCAGCAGCCGGCAGATCGAGCTGGTGGCGCGCGAATCCGAGCTGCAGAAGTTGGCAAGCGACATTTCGCTGCTGCGCGGCCAGCGCAAGGAGGCGGACAGGCGCAGCCAGGAATTGGCAGCCGAAAGCAAGGTTTTGCGGGACGCGCTGAAGGCCGAGAAGAAAAGAACCGGCGACCTGGAAAAGAAGGTCGAACGCCTGCTCGCCTCGCTGGCCGATCGCGAGGACAGGCTCGAGCGCCGCGAGAAGGAACTGGTGCGCCTTCGCGAAAAGCCGAAAGGCGCTGAAAGGGCGCCTGCGGTGGGTCTTGCCGGCGTGCCAGGCAGTCAGGTCAATGTGGCCGCCAACGGCGACATCGAACAGACAACCGCCAAGCTCGACGCCGACCGCGAGCGGCTGGAGGCCAGGCTGACGTCGCTGGCACGCGAGAACAGGCGGCTGAAGACAGATCTTGCTGCCGTCGAAACGTCGAAATCGCGGACCGGAGACGATACCGGCAGCGCCAGCGCGGCATTGCGCGAAGAGATGAACGATCTGGCGGCGCAAGTCGTGGCCTTGACGGCAAAGCTCGACGGGCCGGATTCGCCGATCGCCCGGGCGCTTGCAGCGCCTGAGGATACGCGGCCGGGGAGCGGCGGACGCAGCCTTGCCGATCGGGTGCGGGCGCTGCAGAAGGCCGCTTCGACCGACTAAGATTCCACAAGCGCGAGCGGGACGCCCCGGCTCTAAATTAGGCTCCGGAAAAATGATGCAGCGCGATGGCTGATGCGGCGGCGACGTTCAGGCTGTCGAAGCCCTGCGCCATACCGATCCGCAGCGTCTGCAGGCGGGCAAGCAGGCTTTCCGGCAGGCCTTCGCCCTCGGTGCCGAGATAGAGCGCCAGCCGCTCGTTTCTCTTGGCATCGCGAATGTCGATCTGCCCGCGCGGCGACAAGGCGAATTGGCTGAAGCCTTGCCGGTCGAGCATTGCGGTGCAGCCCGCGGTATCGGCAAAGCAGGCGAAGGGGACTTTCAAGGCCGCGCCCACCGAGACGCGGATTGCCTTGCGGTACAGCGGATCGCAGCAGGTCGGATCGAGAAGCGCGGCATCCGCGCCAAAGGCGGCGGCATTGCGGAAGATCGATCCCATATTGTCATGATTGGCGATGCCGACCAGCACCACGATCAGCGCGCGGGCGGGCAGTGCGCCGAGCAAAGCTTCAGCGGAGACGGCCGCGCCCTTGCGGCCGATCGCCAATATGCCGCGATGCATGTGGAATCCGGCAATCCTGTCCATGACTTCGCCGGATGCGACATAGATCGGAAGCCCGGCAGGCGCCTTGCGCAGGACGTCATCGAGGCCGGCCAGCCGGTTCTCGAGCACCAGCACCGATTCTGCCTCGAAGCGACGGGCGGCAAGCAGCGTGTCGAGCACCACCTTGCCTTCGGCGACGAAACGGCCCTGCCGGCCGGCAAGATCGCGTTCCCGGATGTCGAGATAGGCGGCGACGCGAGGATCCTGCGGGTCGTCTATGCGGATCGGATTCATGGCTTCCTCGGCGGATCTTGGCGTCGGCCGCGAATCGGGATTCGGCTTCGGAAGGCATGATGCCGGATCCGAAGCTCTGACCGTATCTCAGCGTCCAAATGGATGCACGCCGTTCTAACGGTCAAATCCAATCACAAGGCGCCGGGCCGAGACGCCTTGCCTGGCCTCCTGGCGGCATGGAGATATTGATTCCCGCGGCACGGCACTTCGGCCAAGCCGCTTCAATGCAGAATTTCGATGGGGCGAAGGAACCCCACGGGGCCATGCCGCGTCATAGAGGCGGGCTCCTGCTGCGGTCCTGGGAGGACATCGATGATCAGGCTCCTCCTCGTCTTTACCGCCACGCTTGCCCTTGCATGTGGCGTGGCCAGCGCGGCCAAGCTCGATCCAGCCACCGTCAATCAGGCCCAATTCACTATCGGCGAACCGAAGGGTGTCGATCCGATGCTGCTGAAGGCGCAGATCCTTCTGGATCGGGCCCGCTTCTCGCCGGGCCTGATCGACGGGCGCCTTTCCCAGAACTTCGCCAAGGCCGTCGCCGCGTTTCAGGCGGCAAACGGACTTCCGCCCGAGGGCAAGCTCAGTCCACAAACCTGGAGCAAACTCATCGCAACCTCCGCCAGGCCGGTGCTGGTGACCTATGAGGTGATGCGCAAGGATGTGCGCGGACCTTTCACCAGGCGTATTCCGGCTCGCTTGGAGAGGATGGCCCGCTTGCGGCGGCTCGGCTACCGCAATGCGGTGGAGAGGTTGGCCGAGCGCTTCCACGTCAGCGACCAATTGCTGCGAATGCTCAATCCGGGCACCAGCCTCAGGAAACCAGGCAGGACCTTGGTGGTGCCTGATGTCGGCAGAGGCGACCCTCCCGCCGGCGTCGCCACCGTCGAGGTCGACAAGGGCGCTCGCCTGGTGCGTGTGCTCGACCGTGCCGGCAAATGGCTGGCGGTCTACCCCGCCTCGATCGGGAGCGAGGAGAAGCCGGCGCCAAGCGGCATGGCGGAGGTCAGGCGCGTGGTGCACAACCCTACCTATCACTACGATCCGGACTTCGCTTTCAAGGGGGTCAAGACCAAGCGGCCCTTCACCATCGCTGCCGGGCCGAACAACCCCGTGGGATCGGTCTGGATCGATCTCTCGATCGAAAGCTACGGCATCCACGGCACGCCCGAACCGGGCAAGATCGGCACGACCTTTTCGCATGGCTGCATCCGGTTGACCAATTGGGATGCCGAAGACCTTGCCTCCATGGTGCAGCCGGGCACGAATGTCGAGTTCAAGGGCGAGATTGCGCAGGCCGCCGACGAGCGCGTTCAGTAGCAAAGCGGACTTGGCAGCAAGGCGGACTTGGCAGCAAAGCGGATTTGGCGGGGCGTTCTCCGCTCCGGCCGCTCAGGTCCCGGCGCGACGCAGCCGGTGAGCCATCTGCGACAGTTCACCTTCGCCGAAAATGCCGTCCAGCATGTGCAGCAATTCGTGCACCGCCGCGGACTTGCAGGAATAATAGATCATTTGCCGGTCGCGGCGGGTCTCGACAAGGTCGGAAGCCCTGAGCTTGGCCAGATGCTGTGACAGGGCGGATTGGCTGAGCGACACCTTCTCGGCTATGGCGCCGACCGACATCTCGCCCTCGGCCAGATAGCTCATGATCAACAAACGTTTTTCGTTGCCCATCAGCGTCAGAAACGCAGCCGCGGTTCCGGCGTTGGCGACTAGTTTGTTCGAGACCATAGATCCCCCATGCCTTCTTGCTCATCCGCCGCTATGGGGGCAATAGCGTCGGATTCCATAGACTTTCCCTATAGATGCACGCCAGCGATTCAGCGTCACTCGCAAAGGTAGAACATTTCGCTCAAATCTCAAGGCTTGCTTTCCACGCAAGCCGATTAACTGTGCGGCTGTGATTAATTTGCCGATCGGGCCGCCTTGGCCATGTCAACCAGGACAGGCCTGAGGTCGCGCGCCGCTCTCAGCGGCTCGGGGAAGAAAACCCGACAGACATTGTCGCCCGATATGAGATCCATCCCGTCGGCGTCGAACCCGGTGACGATCCAGCCGTCACTCTCGGCCCCGCCGAAATGACTTGCGTAGAGGGCAATCGCATCGAGATGGTCGGCGTTCATGTGGTCGAGCGCCGATTGCTCGCCGGCGGCAAGCTCTTCGACGATCGCTCCCGTCGCGACCAGATCGGTGCGGTCGAGCAGATAGGCCTTGCCGAAGCCTCCGTTCAGGCTGGCGCGCTCCGGTTCGAGCCGGAAAATCGAGAAGTCGCCGAGCCCGGCATAGAGTTTTGCCTTGGGGTTGCGGTTGAGGTAGCGCCGCTCGGCGCGGGCGTGTTCGTTCGATCCGCGCTCCAGCCGCACGGCGCGGCAGACGAGCGTCAATCGCGGATGCGCCAGCGGATCGCTCCTGCCGGGTTCGCCGACGAGCAATGAGCAGCGCGGGTCGGCAAGGATGGCGCCGGTATGAGCGGACAGCATCGATACCAGGATCAATGGCGTGCCGTCGATGTCTGTGGCGACGCCGACCCGGCTGGCCAGCGGCGAACCGGTTCCTGGTTCGAGCACTGCCAACGCACCGAAACGGGCGCTGCGGATCAGCGTCTTTGCCAGCCTGATCGCCTCGGTATCGGTCGCGCGGATCACGTCTTTCCTGGGTTCGTCCAAGGCATCACCGTCGCATTTATTTCGGCGCCATGCGGATGGCGCCGTCGAGGCGAATTGTCTCGCCGTTGAGCATCTGGTTCTCGATGATGTGCAAGGCAAGTGCCGCGTATTCCGAAGGCTCGCCCAAACGGGAAGGGAAGGGCACAGCGGCGCCGAGCGAATCCTGCACCTCCTGCGGCATGCCGGCCATCATCGGCGTCCTGAAGATGCCGGGTGCGATGGTGCAGACGCGAATGCCGGAGCGGGCGAGATCGCGCGCCACCGGCAGCGTCATGCCGACGACGCCGACCTTGGACGCGGAATAGGCGGCCTGGCCGATCTGGCCGTCATGGGCCGCGACCGACGCGGTGTTGACGATGACACCGCGCTCGCCGCCCTGCAGCGGCTCGAGCCTGGCGGTCCGGTCGGCGACCAGGCGGATCATGTTGAAGGTGCCGATCAGATTGACCTCGATCACCTTGCGGTATTGATCGAGCGGATGCGGTCCGTCCTTGCCGATCGTCTTCATGCCGACAACGATGCCGGCGCAATTGACCAGGATGCGCGGCGCGCCGAGCGTCTCTGCCGCTTCCGCGACTGCGGCGGCACCGCTCTCGGCGTCGCTCACATCGCATCGGACGGCGATGCCGCCGACGTCAGCCGCCACCTTGGCCGCACGCTCGATACCGAGATCGAGGACGGCAACCCTGGCGCCGCCGGCGGCAAGAGCGCGCGCCGTCGCCTCGCCAAGGCCGGAGCCGCCACCGGTGACGATCGCAATCTGGCCGTTCGGGTTCATCTCGACGTCCTCCTCCGTGCCCAGACTATGCCGCCAAGCCACCGTGCGACAGCACCGGCATGGTCATGCCATCGCGGCGATGTGCGCGGCAATCCTTGCCTGGTCGGCGTGGCAAACCTCGCCCGCCAGCCTCGCCAACGCGCCCGGCACGATCTCGTGCGCCAAAAGCCGGTCGGGGTCGACCGGACGCGGCATCGAGATCTGCCCGCGCGGCAGCCTCCTGAAGCCGAGCGGGCCGTAGTAGGGTTCGTCGCCGACCAGCATCACCGCCGGCGCGCCGGCCTTGGCGGCGGCTTCCAGCGCGATTGCCACCAGCCGGCGGCCGATGCCGAAATTTTTGAAGGCCGGCCGCACAGCGAGCGGCCCGAGCATCAGCGCGCGGCCGGCACCGGCGGCGATGCGCGTCATCCGTACCGAGGCGACGACGATTGCGCCATCGACGGCCACGAAGGACAAAGCCCGTTCATGCGGGCCACCTTGGCGGATCTTGTAGGCGGCGAGCACGAAACGGCCTGGCCCGAAGGCCTCGTCATTGATGGCTTCGATTTCAGGATCGTGCGCCGGAGTTTCCGGCAGGTATTTCACGTCGGCCAGGTATTTCAAGTCGGCAAGGCTCATGGTCTTTGCGTTCCGGTATGCGAGGAAAGGTTTGCTGCAAGCGGCAGCGTTCGCCAGTCAGCGCTTCATCAAGCGCGGGCGCTCTTTCGTCGTCGGTCGAACCGGATCACGGCAAAGTCGAACATGCGGATGTCCGCTAGCACCAATTTTCAGCCGCCGCAATCGGCCCGCGCAGCCGACGCGCACTCGACGACGCAGCCGTTGACGATCTGTTCAGCATCGGGGATTTCCGCGGCGCCGCTTGGTGCCCTACATCGGGTAGGAACGCGAAAGGATATTGCATGGGATTGCTAGTCGAAGGCCAATGGCAGGACCGCCGGTACGATAGCGGGGAGAGCGGCGGCAAATTCGTGCGCGCGCAGTCGCAGTGGCGCGACTGGGTGACCCGCGACGGCGCGCCGGCCGAAGGGCGAAAACGCGGCTTCAAGGCCGAGCCCGGCCGCTACCACCTCTATGTCTCGCTCGCCTGCCCGTGGGCGCATCGGACGTTGATCTTTCGCGTGCTCAAAAAACTCGAGGACGTGATTTCCGTCTCGGTCGTCCATCATTTCATGGGCGCCGACGGCTGGACGTTCCTGGCCGAGGACGGCGCCACCGGCGACACGCTCTACGGCCTCGATTTCCTGCACCAGATCTACACCAGGGCCGATCCCGGCTATTCGGGCCGAGTCACCGTTCCGGTGCTGTGGGACAAACGCGAGCAGACCATCGTTTCCAACGAATCCTCCGAGATCATCCGCATGCTCAATTCGGCCTTCGACGAATGGGGCGATGCCAGGCTCGATTTTTATCCGCAACCGTTGCGCGGCGAGATCGATGCGATCAATGCGCTGGTCTATCCCGCGGTCAACAACGGCGTCTACCGTGCCGGCTTCGCCACCACGCAGGCAGCCTACGAGGAGGCATTCGGCGAATTGTTCTCGGCGCTCGACATGCTGGAGGACCGTCTGTCAAGGCAGCGCTATCTCGTCGGCGGCCGCATCACCGAGGCGGACTGGCGGCTGTTCACGACACTGGTCCGCTTCGACCCGGTCTATATCGGCCATTTCAAGTGCAATCTGCGCCGCATCGCCGACTATCCGAACCTGTCGAATTACCTGCGCGATCTCTACCAGGTGCCGGGCGTCGCCGGCACGGTGAATTTGCACCACATCAAGGCGCATTATTACGGCAGCCACGAGACCATCAACCCGACGCGCATCGTGCCGGTCGGGCCGGAGCTGGACTACGGCGCGCCGCATGACCGGGACAGGTTCAGGAAGGCGGCGTGAAATCAGCGATCTAGCGGAAGGTCTCGGAGTCCATCTTTGCCCTTCTAACGAGTTCAGCTTTCAATATGGTATTTCCAAATCGATTGGAGTAGCCGAGCGACGTTGCAAGGAACGCAACGATGCCGCTGATCATGACGATCACGACCGACATCTGGGGCGGGATTGCGCGTAACAATCCCGACGGCAGAAGCACAGCCATTCCCAAAATCATTTCTATCAGGGTTGAGAATCCGACCATTTTCCAGAATTCAGTGCGAGTAAAAAGCTGAGCATGTCGCTTTATAAAAACGAAATATGTCACGAATGCCGCAACTAATTGTATTGTGAATTGGATGAATCTTCCAACTTTTGCTAACATGTATGGATCTATCCCAAGAACTATTGTCGAAATTAACGCTATAACGGAAAATGTTGTCACATTAATTCCCGTGTAAAGTGATACATAGAGCGCGATTCTAAATCTATCGTTTTGGCTGTGTTGCATTTTTTCTCCTCATCGCTCAGCATTTATCTCTCTGAGAACAATGAATGCTGCCGGTCTATACCGACGTAGCCAAAGCTGTTGAAGAGATGATCTACCAGTAAGGCGATGCCGAATTCCCCCCAAAAACTTCGGCAATCCGCCGCAGCGTCGCCGGTGTCGTGCCCTGGGGCAAGCGGTCGAGCGGGAAGAAGCCGGCTTCGGCGATCTCGCGGTCGGGCAGCTTGGGCGCTGTCTGGTTGAACGCCTCGACCAGATAGAGGCCGACATGGTCGCGGCGGCTGGCGCGGCGGTTGAAATGCAGCGACTTCAGCACCGGCGGTCCGGTCAGCGCGATGTTGCCTTCCTCGAAGATTTCGCGTGTCAGCGCTTCGATCATCGTCTCGCCCAACTCGACGCCACCGCCCGGAAGGTGCCAGCCCGGGACATAGGTGTGGCGGATGAGGAAGACGGAATTGGAGGGGCGGTCGTGGATCAAGCCGCGCACGCCGAGCGTCATCGGCCGCCGCAGTACGAAATACAGGTGAAACAGCCTTGCCCTGAAGCCCGGCCAGCCGGTCTGGCGCAGGGCTTGCTCGGGATCCGGCGTCATCGTCCGCGAAACCGTGAGTGGAAAGCGGCGCGCGGCTCGCCTATGAAGAAAAGATGTTCAGGCTCGCGCATATTTCCGATGTCCATCTGGGGCCGCTTCCCGATGTAACCTATCGCGATCTCGCCTCCAAGCGCGTGGTCGGTTACGTCAACTGGCAGCGCAACCGCCGCCGCTACATGCACGATGCCGTCATCGACACGATCGTCGCCGACATGAAGGCCAGCGGGCCGGACCATCTCACCATCACCGGCGACCTGGTCAATCTGGCGCTCGACGGTGAGCTCGAGATGGCCAAGCACTGGCTGGAGACGTTGGGCTCGCCCAATGACGTGTCGGTGGTGCCGGGAAACCATGATGCCTATGTGCCGGGCGCCTTCGACAAGACCTGCCGGTCCTGGGCGGCGTGGATGACCGGCGACGGCGTCAATACGCCGGTCGATCGCAACACCTTTCCCTATTTGCGCGTACGCGGCAATGTTGCGCTGGTCGGCGTCACGACGGCGCGCGCCACGGCTCCGTTCATGGCCAACGGCTTCTTTCTGGAGGGCCAGGCGGAACGGCTGCGCGACATGCTCGACGCCACGGGCAAGCGCGGCCTGTTCCGGGTGATCATGATCCACCATCCGCCGGTGCGCGGCGCGGTTTCGCAGAACAAGCGGCTGTTCGGCATCTCGCGCTTCCACAAGGTTCTTCACCGGCATGGTGCCGAGCTTGTGCTGCACGGCCATTCGCATGTGCCGTCGCTCTTCTTCATCGGCGCCCGCAAGACCAAAATCCCGGTGGTCGGGGTCGCCGCCGCCGGGCAGGCGCCCGGCAGTTCGCATGCGCCGGCGCAATACAATCTGCTCGACATCGACGGTGAAAAGGACAATTGGCGGATCAGGCTGACGCGCCGCGGCCTGACCGGGCCGGCATTGCCGCCCAGCGACCTGCAGACAATGGAGCTTGGCGTGGGGGCCGAGGCCACGCTTGCCGAGGCGCGGTGAACTCAGATGGGAGCGTCTCGCCGGTCGTCAGCCGCACTCTGCGACGCCAAGTGACATCACTTGGCTGCAAATGCTTTAAAAGCTGATTTTCATTGCAACGATGCGGTCCCAGAACAACACGAGCGAAATCGCCAGGCCGACCAGGGCGCCGGCGGCGATCAGGCCGAGGCCCGAGAAGAACGCCGACCAGCCGTTGCTGCGCGCAGCGACATGCAGCGGCGGCTCAGCCTCCGCCACCAGGGCGCGTTTCAGGCCGGCGACGGCCTGCTCGATGCCGCCTTCCATCATCCTCTGGCGTTCGACGACGCGCTCGGCGACATAGCGCGTCACCTGGTCGGCAACGACCTTCATGTCGGTCGATTCGGCGAGGACGACGCGGCCGATGCGCGTGTCCTTGAGAAAGCGGTAGGTGCGACGGTCGCGTCCCATGGCGACATGGCTGACGGCGTCGATCCACAGCCGTGGCTGCAGGCCGGACGAGACGGCGAAGTCGAAACTGTCCATGTCGGTGGGCACGTCGGCGAAGACCGACGCGAGTTCGGCGGCAAGCAGATCGAGCCGCATGCGATGCGCTTCGCGCATGTCGACGACGACGTCATCGCGGTCGGCGAAGGCGTTCTTGACGTCGCGAATGGCATCGGACAGTTTTCGCGACTGATCGATCTGGGTGATGTTCTCGCCTGCGTCCTTCATCGGCGTTGCCTCGCGGGTTTGGTTAACACCGAATTAACACAGCCGCCGGCAAAATGCACTTGCGAGATCGATGGGCCGGCAAGGGGTTCGCTGGATGAGCACAAGCGCCGCCGCCGTGCCTGCGCCAAGACCGATCAGCTCGCCGCAGCGGCGAATCCCGGACGAAGCCGCCTGCTGCGGCGTCGCATATTGCGACGGACGGCCTCGACGACCAGGCCGGGCGCTTCCTCGACCAGCATATGGCCGGCTTCCAGCACGTGGTGCAGATGAAAATGCTTCGGCACGCCGTCCGCCTGGCTGACGGGCAGCACCGCGTCGTCGGTTCCCCAAACCACCATGACCGGCATGCTCAGCGTTTCCAGCCGTTCGCGCTGAATGACGCCTTGCCGATCATCCCTGGTCATGGCGGCTGCGAACTCGACAAGTGTCCGCGACTGGCCGGGACGCCGGCGCATCTCGTTGACGAGATCGACCCTATGCTGCAAGGGCCGGCTTTGCGGTCCCGACATGGCGGCAAGACAGGCGCGGATTTCATCCATGCCGGCAGCGGCGGCGTAGCGACGCAGCAGCGGACCATTGATCTCAGGACCAAAACCGCCCGGCGCCAGCAGCGTCAGCGACGCCATTCTTTCGGGCTCGCTCAATGCCATCAGGGCAGCAACTGTCCCACCCATCGAATGACCGACGAGATGAGCCCGCTTTATCCCGCGAGCGGAAAGATCGGCAAGGACGGCACTGGCTGCGATCCTGGCCGGACCGCCGCCCGGAAAATCGAGCGACAGCCCATGCCCCGGCAGATCATAGGCCAGGGTCCGCGCGCCGGGCGCCAGAGACTCGGCCACATCGCGCCAGTCGTCGTGGCAGCCACCGAAACCATGCAGGAAGGCAATCGTTGTCGGGCCGGCGCCCCGTTCGGCAGCGTAAAGGGATGGGGTCATGCAAACTTTATGGCTTGGTGCCGGAATCAGTCAGGATGCCGGGGCGGTCTTATGCGAGGATCAGTCTTTGCGGGAGGTCAGACTTATGTGGAGATCAATCTATGCAGGATCAGACCTATGGGGGATCAGATTGGCCGGTTCAAATTGTGTCTGAATTGCGCTTTGGCCGTCCGGATGGCCAGTAAAATCTTCGCGATCACCTGACGTCGTGCACGCGCCGGGAGACGTCAGCTGGCGCCGCCAAGCCCGGCGGCACGCAGGGCCTCCACCAGCCGGTTGGTCAGATCGGCGGGATATCTTCGTTCGACGAAGGTTGTGCGCGGATCGGCTGCGAATTTCGGAAATTTGGTGGTCAGTTCCTGCAGCAGCCTGCTCGCCAGCTTCTCGCGGCCGGCAGCCTTGGCGCCGATCAGCCGCGCCGCCAGATAATGCGATTTCATTTCAGTCGTTCGCAAGCCGTCGCTGGCAAGCGTGGCCCTGTTCATGTCGCCCATCATGAACTCTCCGGCGAACAGCCCGTAATCCCACCATGTCGGATGGGCGCTGGCGATGTCCACCGCGTGAGCAAGGATCGGGGCGCCCTCGCTGTACTTGCCGGCGAAAACCAGCCCGTAGCCGTAGGCGGCGGCCATTGCGAGATCGTAGGGATTGAGCTCATAGGCCTTGCGCATCCAGCGGATCGATTCCGCGGAATCGCCCATGCGCGAATTGAGGTAACCAAGGGCGCGGTGCGCGTAGGGGCTGGTCGGGCCCATCTGGATGGCGCGATGGGCAAACGTCATGGCTTTGTCGATCGTCGCGTCGGCGGGGTAGGGATAGTGGTCGGTGACCGCTTCGAGATGCAAGGACGCAAGTTCCGAATAGACGAGCGACGACTTCGCCTCCCGGTTGGCAAGATCTTCGAGGCAGCGGTAGGCGGCTTCGTGCGTCTGGGCATTCTGGTCGAGATAATATTTGCCGTTGAGCACCAGACACGCCGTCAGCCCGGTCTGGATGCCGCTCTGCTCGATGTAGTTGTAGATCGTGCCCGAGGCGGGAAGAGCCGAGGTCAAAATGCCGGAGATCTGGTCCTCGATGGCGGTGTTCGCGCTGTCGCCGGCGGTCAGGTTGCGTGAGAGCAGCACGCGGCCGGTCGCCACGCTTTGCAGCTCGAGCATGATGTCGCCGCTACGCGGCCCGGGCAGGACATCGAATACGAAGCTGGCGGCGTCGGTTACTGGATCGGGCGGGCTGTCGGCATCACGGCCGATGAAATTGATGGTATCGAAGCCGCTGAGGCCGGCGCGCAGCGATGCGGCGACACGGCGAGCCAGGTCGCTGTCGGCCTTGATGGCGATGTAGACCTGGGGGAGGTTTTCAACCGGAGGCGCCGCAATGCTGCCGGTCGCCACCGCGGTCTCGACCGCCGTGTCGCCGCCGGTCAGCAATACCACGCTGCCCTGGCGAAGGATCAGCACACCCAACATTAGGATGACCAGCGCGATCGCCAGCCAGAAGAACTGCAAATGGCGTTGCAGCGAAGGAGCAGCAGGAGCGACGGCTGGAACGCTCAGCAATGCGGCCGGATGTGCCCGGTTGCGGGCGTCCTCCAGCGATCCGGGCGGGGCGTTTGTCGCCTCCTCTGTCGCCGGCTGCGGCTTGCTCTCTGCCTCAGTCTCTGCCGGCAAGCGAATGGCGTTGAGTTCGTAGGACGGAACATAGCCGCCGCGCGGAATGGCGATGCGGACCGGTTCGGCAACGCCCTCATTGGCGAAATACTGCTGCAGAAGCTCGCGCAGCCTGCCGGCCTGCACCCGCACCACCGCATCGGTCGACGGGTCGAAATCGCCGTCCTTGCCGAAAACGTCCATCGCTATGGAGAAGCCCTTGAGCCTATCGGCTTCGCCTGCCTGCTCGCGCTCGACGAGGTAGCGGAGCAGCTTGCGCGCGCGCTCGGATCGTCCGAACGTTTCGCTGGCAAGCAATCGCTCCAACGTTTCGCGCACTGCGGGGGCGGCAGGCGTGGTATGCTGCAAGTGTCGATCCCTTCGAATTCGGCACAGGTTGAGGTACAATCATATCGCGCTGGCGCCGCCATACAAGCATCTGCTTATGGTGCGATAGCGTACCCACCGGATAAAATTTCCGGTGGGCTGATGCGCGGGCCTGGCGGTCTCGGCTAGCCGCCCTTTCGGCCGACGATGCGGTTGGCCGCCGAAACCACGGCTTCGAGCGAGGCGGCGACGATGTTGGTGTTGATGCCGGCGCCGAACAGCTTGCCGCCCGGATGTTCCATCTCGACATAGGAAATGGCCGAGGCATTCGAGCCGCGCTGCATGGAATGCTCGGAATAATCCAGCACCGACATCGGCACCCCGACATGGCGCGACAGCGCATCGACGAAGCCGTCGATCGGGCCGGTGCCGGTGCCTGATATGGTCACCTCCTTGCCTTTGTCGAGGATCACCGCTTCGACCACGCGCCGGCCCTTGACCTCGGTGTCGGGATAGGTGTGGTGGTCGAGGAACTTCAGCCGCGCGCCGGGCTGGTCGACATAGGTGTCGAGAAAGCGCTCGTAGATGCGCCTGGCCGGCACCTCCTTGCCTTCGGCGTCGGTGATCGCCTGGATGGCCTGGCTGAACTCGATCTGCAGGTTGCGCGGCAGGTTGAGGCCGTAATCCGCATGCAGCACATAGGCGATGCCGCCCTTGCCGGACTGCGAGTTGATGCGGATGATGGCTTCATAGCTGCGGCCGACATCGGCCGGGTCGATCGGCAGATAGGGCACCTCCCAATGCGGCGTGTTGGCCTTGCGCAGCGCCTTCATGCCCTTGTTGATAGCGTCCTGGTGCGAGCCGGAAAAGGCGGTGTAGACGAGCTCGCCGACATAGGGATGGCGCTCGGGGATCTTCAGCTGGTTGGAGTATTCGTAGACGTCCTTCATGCGGTTGATGTCGGAGCAGTCGAGCCCGGGATCGACGCCTTGCGTGTACATGTTGAGCGCCAGCGTCACGATGTCGACATTGCCGGTGCGCTCGCCGTTGCCGAACAGCGTGCCTTCGACGCGGTCGGCGCCCGCCATCAGGCCGAGTTCGGTGGTGGCGATGCCGGTGCCGCGGTCATTGTGCGGATGCAGCGAGATCAACAGGTTCTCGCGGTTGTCGAGATTGCGGCACATCCATTCGATGCGGTCGGCGTAGATGTTGGGCGTCGACATCTCGACCGTGGAGGGCAGGTTGATGATCAGCTTGTTCTCCGCCGTCGGCTTGACGATCTCGGTGACTGCGTTGCAGATCTCCAGCGCCACTTCGAGCTCGGTGCCGGTAAAGCTCTCCGGCGAATATTCGAAACGGTAGCCGCCGCCGGCCTTGGCCGCCATGTCGGTGATCATCTTGGCCGCATCGGTGGCGATGCGCTTGATGCCGGCGACGTCCTTCTCGAAGACGACGCGGCGCTGCAATTCGCTGGTCGAGTTATAGAAATGGACGATCGGGTTGGTGGCGCCCTTCAGCGCCTCGAAAGTGCGGGTGATCAGTTCGGGCCGGCACTGCACCAGCACCTGCAGCGAGACGTCGGCGGGCACGTTGCCTTGTTTGATGCACCAGCGGGCGAAATCGAAGTCGGTCTGCGAGGCCGACGGGAAGCCGATCTCGATCTCCTTGAAGCCCATGTCGAGCAGCAGGGCGAACATGCGCGCCTTGCGTTCTTGGCCCATCGGATCGATCAGCGCCTGGTTGCCGTCGCGCAGGTCGACCGAGCACCAGATCGGCGCCTTGTCGATCACTTTCGAGGGCCAGGTGCGATCGGCAAGACCGACGGTCGGATAGGGCTGGTACTTCCGGGCAGCATCCGGCATGCCCCCCGCGGGGCTGGCGGTTTCCTCTACATTCAGACGGATATCTTCTCGTGCGTTCATCGTCTTTTCTCCCGGCGGCTCGCGGATCCAGCTTCAGGCGGATTGGTGGCGAGCGGCGCCTTTACCAGAATTTCGTTCGCTTGATGTGACGTGCCAATTTTGTAACTGGCCAAGGAGCGTGCGCGTGAGCGGCGAATTCGACCGCCGGGCGCTCCTTCAGCGAACCCGGCGATCGCCGATAAGGCCGAGAAGCAGCAGGGTGGAGGCAAGCGCGCGAACGGTCTGACCGGCAATGCCGGTCGGACGGGACGCAAAAGAGGTGGCGCGCGGGCTCATGGCGGATTTCATACAGGAGCGGGCAAAGCGAGGCAAGTGGGGGCCTCGCTGTCGCAGAAGCTGCCGATCCAGCCTCAAGACCGGGGTTCCGCGCCGTCGCGAAACGGGGGAGAGGTGGCCGCCCACGGGTCTTGCCTTAGGCAAGCCCGGGAACAGGCTCCGCGGCCGGAGAGGAGGCCTTCGCAGGGCGCAGTCCCCTCTCCGTCTCGGCTTCGCCGAGCCACCTATCCCCATTTTTGTGGGGCGAGGAACCCAAGCTGCAATGAAGGCGCGGCGCCGACATCAAGCGATTTTTCCTGATTACAGCAACTTTGTTCTTGCTTTGTGCCGGCAGCTATGCTACTAATTTGGGTATGGTGCTGACTGGCGCCGAGGACCCGCTGTCGTGGCGGGTTTTTTATTTCACGGTTTTGGCGTCACCTTTCGCGGGCCCAGCCGCTCACCTGATCCAGTTGCTCTTCCCCGAGCCCGGCAAATGCGCCAGAGTCGATTGTCGGCGGGGTGCGATGGCTTGCCGCCGGGAGGGATCGTCCATGAACTTCGTGTTCTTCTCGCCGCATTTTCCAGCCAATGGCGCCGATTTCTGCGACCGGCTGAAGAAGGCCGGCGCCACCGTGCTCGGCATTGGCGACGCCCCGTTCGATGCGCTGGACGGCAAATTGAAGGCAGCCCTTTCGGAATATTACCGCATCGACGACATGGAGGAGTACGAGCCGGTGTTCCGGGCGATCGGCCATTTCATCCACAAATGGGGCCGCGTCGACCGGTTCGAATCGCTCAACGAGCATTGGCTGGAGCTGGAAGCCAATATCCGCACCGACTTCAACATCTTCGGCACCAAGCTCGACTTCGTGAAGAATTTGAAACGCAAGAGCCGCATGCGGGCGTTCTTCCGCAAGAGCGGCGTCGAAACCATCCCGCAACGCAAATGCTCCGACCGCGCCGGCGCCATGACCTTCATCCGACGTGTCGGCTATCCCGTGGTGGTGAAGCCGGATTCCGGCTCCGGCGCCTCGAACACTTTCAAAATCTCCAACGCCGGCGAACTCGACAGCTTCTTCAGGGACAAGCCGGAAGGCGTCAGCTTCGTCATGGAGCAATTCATCGAAGGACTGGTGGTGACCTATGACGGGCTGGTCAACCGCGACGGCGAGGTGGTGCTGGCCGCCAGCCACCGCTACGACCAGAGCGTCATGGAGGTGGTCAACCGCGACCGCCATATGAGCTATGTCTGTTTT
Organism: Mesorhizobium sp. M0018; assembly: GCF_040323955.1. Taxonomy (NCBI): domain Bacteria; kingdom Pseudomonadati; phylum Pseudomonadota; class Alphaproteobacteria; order Hyphomicrobiales; family Phyllobacteriaceae; genus Mesorhizobium; species Mesorhizobium sp. M0018. The sequence goes on from NZ_JAMYVL010000010.1 coordinate 27,762, forward strand.
CCCGAGATCAGCCGGGCGGTCGAGGAGGCCGGCAGGAAAATCCTCAAGGCGTTCGACGTGCGCGAGCGCTTCTTCCACATCGAGCTGTTCGAAACCAGGGACGACAGGGTCATCGCGCTGGAGGTCAACATGCGGCCGCCTGGCGCCTGGATGACCGATGCCATCAATTACACCTTCGATATCGATGTCTATGCCGCATGGGCCGACATGGTGGTCAAGGACGCCGCCGGCGGCCCTTACAGGGGCAAGTATTTCACCGCCTATGCCAGCCGCAAGCGGCACCTCAACTATGTGCACAGCCACGCCGACGTGCTGGCCGCCCATGGCGACATGATCGTCCATCATCACGCCATCGAGGAGGTTTTCAGCCGCGCCATGGGAAACTACGCCTATCAGCTGCGCTCCACCGACCCGAAGGCGCTGCGCCGGGCGGTCGACTACATCCATGCGGAAAAGGCGTGAGGCGATGGACGTTTCCTACCACAAGGGTTTTGGCCTCAACCTCGGCCGCGACATGGAATACAAGCGCTACGGCCATGCCGGCCGACCCGTGGTTGTGTTCCCGACTTCGCAAGGGCGGTTCTACCAGTTCGAGGATTCCGGCGCGGTCTCGGCTCTCGCCGAGTTCGTCGACACCGGTCGCATCCAGTTGTTCACGCTGGACGGCATCGATGCGGAATCCTTCTTCGACCGCCATGCCGAGCCGGCCCATCGCATCGCCCGGCATGAAGCGTATTTCCGCTATGTGCGCGAGGAGGCGCTGCCGGAACTCCTGTCTGTCGCAGCCGAGGCCAATGGCGGGCGTACGCTGAAGCCGCTGTTTTGCGGCTGCTCGATGGGCGGCTACCATTCGTCGAATTTCGTCTTCCGCTTTCCGGAACTGGCCAGCGGCGTCATCGCGCTGTCGGGGGTTTACTCCACCCACGATTTCTTCGGCAGCGCGCTCGACGGACAGATTTTCTTCAACTCGCCGCTCGACTACCTGCCGGGTATCGTCGATCCGGGGCTGCTTGTCAGGCTGAAGGCGCTGCGGCTGATCTTCTGCTGCGGGCAGGGTGCCTGGGAGGAACGGATGCTTGCCGATACGCAGGCGCTGGAACAGATCCTGCGTGACAAGTCGATTCCGGCCTGGGTCGACTACTGGGGCGGCGATGCCGCCCATGACTGGCCGTGGTGGCACAAGCAACTGGTCTATTTCTTCGCTCGCTGGCTGGACGACGATCTGATGCACCGGCTGGATTAGGCCACCTGGAGGAAGGAAAATGACCACGCCCGATGCCATCCGCCGCTTTGTCGAAGCCACCAACGCCGGCGACACCAAGGCTTTCCTCGAGACGTTCACGCCCGATGCCTTCCTGAGCGACTGGGGCCGGTCGTTCAAGGGCGGCGAGCAGATTGCGCGCTGGAACCAGTCGGACAATATCGGCGTGCAGTCCAAACTTAGCATCATTCGTATCGAACCGGCGGGCGAGACCTATCACGTCCGCATTGCCGTCACAGGCAACGGCTTCAACGGCGAGGGCGACATGGCATTCACCCTGGACGGCAACCGCATCTCCAGCCTGGTGATCAGCTGAAGGACATTTTGAGGGCCCTTTAGCCCATCTCGCCGACACGCCGCCGTTGCTCGCGCGGGACTCATTGGCTTGATGCCAAAAACATGACTATGTTTATCATCTTTTAGTGGAAACGCCAGGCCGGCTGTGGCATGCCGCAAAGGCGCCGACGTCCAGGGCGTTCTCGAATTCAACGGCATCGAAAGGCTGAGCGATGGAGCAATTGAGTGCGCAAACCCGGATCAGCGGTGCCGCCATCCGGTCGGTGATGGACAGGCTGCGCGCCGAGCACGGCGAATCCGAGATCGATACCGGCCTTGCCGATCATTGGGAATTTCGCACGCATTACGGCTCGTTGAAAGCGACGCTCGGTGACGACAACGTGCTGATCCGCGTCGCGGCCGAGGATGAAACCTGCCTGTCCTACATGAAGATGGCGGTCGCCGGCCATTTCTCGCAACATCTCGGCACGACCAGGGGCATCGCCTGGCAGGGCGACGGCAGCGATGCCGGCACGCCGGTGTTCTTCCGCGAGATCACGGTGCTGTCCTCGACGCGGATTTCTCCGCATATGCAGCGCGTCCGCTTCACCGGCAACGATCTCGGCCGCTTTGGCCGTGGCGGCCTGCATGTGCGGCTGCTGCTGCCGCCGCGCGGCAGGCTGCCGGTGTGGCCGTCGATGGGCGCCGACGGCCTGATGGTCTGGCCGTCGGGCGAGGACGCGCTCGTCGTGCGGGTCTACACGATCCGGGCGCTGGACGCCGCAAGCGGCTGGCTGGATGTCGATTTCGTCCTCCACCCCGGTATGGAGACGCCGGCGGCCGCTTTCGCCGAAAAGGCAGTTACCGGCGAGATCATCGGCATGATCGGACCGGGCGGAGGTGGCGTGCCCGAGGCGCAAAACCTGCTGCTGCTCGGCGACGACACCGCGCTTCCGGCGATCGGCAGGATCCTGGAGCAGCTTTCGCCGTCAACCCGCGCCGAAGCGTTCATCGAGGTCGATGGTCCCGACGATCGGATGCCGCTGGCCGCGGGCGAGGCCGTTGCCGTCACCTGGTTCTATCGGCATGGGCGCGAGGCCGGTACAGCCAGGCTGTTACCGGCGGTGCTGCAGCAGCGGAGCCGGACCGCGCTTGCCGACAATCTCTATGTCTGGGCCGGATGCGAGTTCGGCGATTTCCGCGAGATCCGCAGGATCGTCCGCAAGGAATGGGGTGTGCCGCGCGACCGGCACCTGGTCACCGCCTACTGGCGCCGCGGGGCGCAAGCGGCGGACGGCAGCGAAGAATAGCGCGCGACGATGCTCCGCGGTCAGCCGCGGTCGGATACGAAGGCGATCGCCGGTGCGGCCAGAAGCGCGACGAGGCCGGCGCCTGCGAAGAACGCGCCATAGCCGAAATACTGCGCGGCGTAGCCGGCCGCGATCCCGCCGGCCATGCTCATCAGTGCGTCCATGCACTGGAACAGCGTGAAGTCGACGCCCGCCTGTCTTGGATCTGACCAGCGCATGAACTGCGCGTAAAGCGCGACGAAACCGAGAGCCATGAAGCCGGACGAGCTGAGCACCGCGATGGCCATCAAAGCGGTGGTCGAGAAGCCACCAAGAAAATCGAAGACCGAAAGGAAGAACAGCGATCCGGCCTGCAGGAAAAGCGCCAGGACGAGCACGTTGCGCGGGCCGAACCATTTGACGAGAGCGCCGCCGGCGAGTGCGGCAGCCAGGCCGACGAACATGCTGCCGACGCCGTTGACAAGTCCGACCATCGAGAGGTCGAGCCCGGCGTCGATCAGGAATGGTCCGAGCATGGCGAGTGCCGCCTTCTGGGCCAGGACATAGATGGCCGACGCTGCCAGGCCGCGCCGAATTTCGGGACGCTTCAACGCGTCGAGGAGGCTGGGAACATGCTCGCGCGTCTCCTCGCGCGCGCGGCCGGCCGCGCCGAGCAGGAAGGGGAGGCCGAGCGGCAGGAGCAGCAAGGCCATCGCCCAAACGGCGATGCGCCAGCCATAAGCGTCGACCAGAAGCAGAAACAGGCCGGCGCCGATGGCCGAGCCGAGATAGGCGCCGCCGACCTGCGCGGCATTGCCCCAACCGTGGTTTTCCCTGGCCAGGCTCTGCACGGCGAAACCATCGCAGGCAATGTCGACCGTCGAGGCGGCGAAGGCGACGATGGTCAGGCAGGCCAGGACCGGCCACCAGGCCTCCGGGCCGAGCGCGCCGACGGCCCACAGCCCGGCGATGGACGCAAGCCCACCGGCGGCGACGATCGTGCCGGTGCGGTTCTTGCCGACCGGCGGCAGCCGATAGCGCTCGACGGCCGGCGCCCATAGAAACTTGAGCGCCCATGGCAGCGCGATCAGCGAAACCAGGCCGATCCGGTCGAGCGGCAGGCCCTGGTCGCGCATCACCGCCGGCAGGCCCGCCCAGGTGATGCCGCCGATTACGCTCTGCGCGACGTAGAGCCCGCCGATCGCCAGGACGATCGCGACAGGCGTCGATGCCCGGCTGGAAACGGCGATCGACATCAGAAGCGGTAGCGCAGGCTGGCGAACAGCGAGCGGCCCTCGTCGCGGTAGCAATAGCCGGCCGAGCAGATGGGTTTTTGAGTGTCGAACACGTTCTTGGCGTTGACCTGCAGCTTCACGCCCTCGAGTTTGGGATTGCGGTAGCCGAAATCGTAGGAGAGCGAGGCGTCGACGAAGGCGCGCGCATCGTTCTTGAAGGTGTTGGTGTCATCGCCATAGCTCGAGCCGGCGACGCGAACGCCGCTGCCCAGCCCGAGCCCCTGCAGCGTGCCGTCCTCGAACTGGTACTGCCCCCAGAGCGACAGGATGTGATTTGGCGTCGCCGACAGTTCCTTGCCTGCGGTTCCCGTGGCGCCGCGTTCGATTTTCACGCGCAGATAGGTGTAGGAGGCGAGTATGCTGAGACCGTTGTCGAGCGAAGCGCTGGCTTCCAGCTCGACGCCGCGCGAGTTCAGGTCGAGCTGGCGCTGCTTGTTGATGCCGGTTGAGGCGTCGAAGACGACGCCATCCTTCTGGTCGATGTCGAACAGAGCGGCGCTGACGGCGGCGTTATAGTCGGCAAATTCGTATTTGACGCCGATTTCCTTCTGCGTCGCAATGGTCGGACGGGCGACGCGACCGACAGGGCTGCTGACATCGTCATAGACGAAGCCGATATTGGGCGAGAACGACGTCGAATAGTTGACATAGGGCGTGATGCCCCATTCGGTCTGGTAGGACAGGCCGAGCCGGCCGGAAAGGGCACTGTCGTCCTGCTTGGACCTGGTGAAGTCGGCGGCGGTCGAGGTGGTGTCGGCCCAGTCGTAGCGACCGCTGGCGAACAGGGTGAAATCGTTCCACTCCATCTGGTCATGCAGATAGGCGCCGAGCTGGTTCATCTCCTGCCCGCCAGAGTAAGGAACCGGAGCGGCCTTGATGTCGTCGACGGAGACATAGGAGATACCGCTGCCGGCGTCATAGTTCGACCAGGCGTAGTCGATGCCGGCTACCGCCGTGTGCCTGACCTGGCCGGTATCGAATTCGAACTGCGCCATGTTGTCGACGACGAAGTTCTTCATGGTCTCGGTGTAGTGACCCCAATAGCGTTTCAGATCCACGCCGTCCGGGTAATGACCGCTATATTCGATGTCGCTGTCGACGGCGCTGTAGCGAAGGTTCTGCCGGACCGTCAGCACGTCGTTGAAACGGTGCTCGAACTCGTAGCCGATGCGGCCCTGGGTCTGGTCGAAGTCGTTCCAGGCGGGATCGCCCTCGTAGAGGTTCGTCAGAGCGCCGCCTGAATTGTAGAAGGCAGCGGTGCCGCCGGTGACGGATTTCGAATATTCGCCGAGGATGGTCAGCCTGGTATCCTCGTCCGGCTTGAAGGTGACGGCCGGCGCCAGATAGATCTTGTCGTCGGGATAACCGGGCAGGTCGGTGTCGCTGGTGCGGCCGAGGCTGGTGAAGCGGTAGAGAATGCTGCCGTCGTCGTTCACCGGGCCGGAAGCGTCGAGTGCGGCCTGGAAGCGATTGTGTTCGCCTAGCAGCATTTCGATTTCGCGGAACTGTTCTTCCTTGGGGCGCTTGGTGACCAGATTGACGATGCCGCCCGGACCGCTGATGCCGTAAAGCGAGGAGGCCGGACCCTTCAGGATGGTGACGCCCTCGATGCCGTAGGGCTCGGTCTTGAACCAGGCCGAGGGGCCGTTGTACTGGCGCAGCCCGTCGCGGAACATGCCGTTGTAAAAGGCCTGGAAGCCGCGCAGGAAGAAGGCGTCGTAGCGGGTGTCGAAGCCGAAGCTGTTGGGATTGGCGCTTGCGACATAGCCGAGCGATTCGTTCAGCGTGCGTGGCTTCTGGTCCTCGATCTGCTTTTGCGTCACAACCGAAACGGCTTGTGGAACCTTGACCATCGGCGTGTCAGTCTTGGTGCCGATGCGGTCCTTCTTGGCGACATAGCCGTCCTGCACGAGGATCTCGTCGCTCTCGGCATCGACCTCGATCTTGTTGAGAACCGTGACGCCGCCCTGGTCCTGAGCGTGAGCCGGCCCGGACAGGCCGAGCAGGGCAACGCTGCCCGGCAGTGATAACCCCAGGAGCCATGTCATCGTCCGTTTCCGCATCAACTCGTCTCCACTCTTCCGTACATTGACGGAAGGGGCTCTCAAATCTGAGTATTTGAGTCAAGTTATTTTTTGAGCTCGTGCGGGTGCTGGCCCGATACGGTCGGCGACAGCAAAGTGCGACCGGTTTCAAGAAAAGGCTATCAATCAGGGAGAGGCGAGCTGCTATGGTTTGAGGCTTCTCGCCACCAGCCGCGCCACGCTTGGGCCGACCAGAAGCACGATCAGGAAGCGTGCCGATTGCAGCGCCATGACGAAGGAGATGTCGACATGCTGTGCGGCGGCGGCGATGATGGCGACGCTGTCCATGCCGCCGGGGCTGGTTGCCAGATAGGCGGTCAGCGGATCGATGCCGAGCAGGCGGCTGATCAGGAAGGCGAGGCCGCCGCAAAAGACGATCAGGGCAATGATCGAGCCGACGATCTGCGGCAGCGCGCGGGCCGCGTGGCGCAGAATGGCCCTGGTGAAATTCAGGCCGATGCTCCAGCCGATCATCGTATAGCTCAAGGCAAGCAGCCAGGGCGGCAACTGCATGGTCACGCCGAGCCCGAGATGGATCACGGTGCCGAAAATGAAGGTGCCGAGGAATAACGGCGACGGCAGCCGGAAAAGCTTTCCGGCGAGGCCGCCAACCAGCGCCACGCCGAATGTTGCGGCCAAGCCTTGCGGGTCTATCGGCGGAAACCAGACGATGCCCGGCACCTCGATGCCCGAGGTGTCGACCCAGAGCTTGGCCACCAGGGCTGCCGTCATCGAGACGCAGATGACGCGCAGATACAGCATAAAGGCGACGAGGCGCTGGTCGGCGCCGAAGGCACCGGCCATCAGCACCATGGCGGTGGCGGCGCCCGGCGACGAGCCCCAGACCGCGGTGGTGCCGGGCAGGATGCGCCAGCGGCTGATCAGCCAGCCGAGCAGGCTGGATGCCGCGACCGTCGCCATCACGACGCCAAGGAACAGCGGCCATTCCCTGTAGAAGACGGGAAAGATATCGGCCGAGATGGAACTGGCGACCAGGCAGCCGACGACCGCCTGGGCTGAGCCGAACAGAACCCGCGGCACACGCACCGTGGCGCCGTTGGTGCCGGCAGCTATGGCCGCCAGCATCGGTCCGATCAAGAGCGCGGCGGGCAGGGCGGCGAGCTCCAGCGCGCCGGCAAACAGCACCGAGACCACCACCAGGACGGGCCACTGCCAGGCCTTGTGGATCCGCGCCAGGTGCTCGATGGCCGGCGGGTTCGGGGAGGAATCCATAGATGGGCTCTTAGACCGGTCGCGAAAAAATGCGAACCCTTTTTGCGCGGAAAAGGGCTTGGGTGGTAATGGCACCAACCATCCGCAGCGATCCTTCGCGCCCCCTCTGGCCTGCCGGCCAGAGGAGGCGCTGTCCCATAGGCCTCTCCCTCTATCCCGCCTTCACCGCCGGCAAGCCGAACCCGCCAACAGGATGCGTCTCCACCTGGAACTCGAAGCCGGCGATGATCGGCCGTGCCTTGGCGATTGCCGCCTGGACTTCGGGCAGCTGCAGCGAAGCCTTGTGGCTTTCGGCGTCGGTCCACACTTCGGTCACCCAGATCGCGTCGGCATCGGCCGGGTCGGTGGCGATGATGTAGTTCAGGCAGCCGGGCATGGCGCCGGTGCTGGCGAGCAGGATATCCATCATTGCGTCACGCTGGCCGCGCATCGCCCGCATCTTGCCGATCAGTCCGTACATTCGCTTTGCTCCGTTGAGATGACGCAACCAGGAGTATGCAGTTCGCCGTCTACGGCATCAACTGCCCGCCATTCACCTCGATCACCTGGCCGGTGATGTAGCCGCTCAACAGATCGGAGGAGAGGAACAGATAGGCGCCAACGCAGTCCTCGGCGGTGCCGGCGCGGCCCTGCGGGATGGTGGCGATCATGCCCTTCATCTGGTCGTCGGTCGAGTAGCGCTCGTGGAAAGGTGTCGCGATCGTGCCGGGCGCCACCGCGTTGACGCGGATGTTGAAACCGATCAGCTCCTTGGCCATGCCGCGCGTGACGTTGGAGACGAAGGCCTTGGCCGAGCCGTACAGGCCGGCGCCGCCGCCGGCGCCGTTGCGCGCGGCGATCGAGGAGGTGTTGACGATGAAGCCACCCTGCCGCTTCAGCCATGGGATTGCCTTGCGCGAAGCTGTCAGCACGGAACGCGCGTTGAGGTCCATCACCGCGTCGTAATGCGCCTCGGTCTGCTCGGCATAGGCCACGCGGCCGAGCATGCCGCCGGCATTGTTGACGAGGCCGTCGAGCCGGCCGAAATGTTGCGCACTGTCCTCGACGACGCGCTCGACATCGGCGGGGATCGAGAAATCGCCCTGGGCGAGGAACACGTCGCCGCCGCCGTTGCGAATGGTCGCGGCCAGGTTTTCGGCAGCCGCGCGGCTCGAATTGTAATGCAGCGCGACGCGGCATTTCTGCGCGGCATAGGCAAGTGCAAGCGCCGCGCCGATGCCGGTCGAGGCGCCGGTGACCAGGACCGCCTTTCCGGCAAGGTCGGGGATGACCAGAGAGGGGCTGACAAGGGTGGTGGTGGCTGGCACGTCTATTCCTCCGGGGACTCTGCCTGCTCTTCGTAAGCCTTCGCAGTCCTCGCGTTCAAGTCCGTAAAAGTCTTGAGCGGTTCACCGTTTCACGGAAACGGCGAACCGCTCCCTCTTTGTCTTGACGCAATTCCGGACGGAAAACCGTTTCACGCTTTTCCTGGAATTGCCCTATGGCCTGAGATAGGCGTAGCCCTGGCGTTGCAATTCGGCGAGCTTGACGACGCCGCCCCTGTCGGCTGCATGGAAGCCGTCGAGCAGGTCGGCCAGGCCGATATCCATGCCGTGCATGGTGTTGGCGCAGGCGTGCGGGCTGAGCCCATCCTGGACAAGGCCGGCGAACCGCCCGGAAATGGCGGCCGATATGCCCTTCGACTTGAAGGCGGCAAGTGCTGGGCCGTGCACGACAAGCGCGATGTCGACCTTGCCGTCGGTGCCTTCGAAGTGGTTCTTGATGTTGCCGAGCACGAAATTGACCTTGTCGAGATCGCTGAGGTGATAGGCGACCTTTTGCCTTTCCTCTTCGACGGCCTTGACTTTAATGGCTGCCGCCTTGGTGGGGCGCAGCCCGAAAAGCCCGGCGGCCCCGGCAAGACCGACGCGGAAAATATCGCGGCGTCGCATGGCTTTATCTCCATTTATCCGGCCGGCGCAAATTGCATGGCCTCGGCCTCGATCCTAACATAAATTGAAGCCACGTCTTGTCGGGGCAGGGGGCGCCAGCATGATATCAAGGACCGTGATGGGCGCCGGAGTTGGGGTTGCCTTGCTCGCCGCCGTCGCCGGCTCTGCTTTCGCCGACGACACGCTCAAACTCACCGAGCTCAGCCCCGACGGCAAGGACGCCTGCTTCGGCCGCGTCTATGACGCCGCGCATCTCAAGTCGCATCCGCAGCAGAAGGTGACGCGCATCTTCTTCTATTACGGCCGCGATCCGGTCAGCCGGCCAAACGAGGAGCCAAGCGCCGGCATCGATTCCTCCTACAATGGCTTCATGGCGACGACGGTGCGCGGCGCCGAGGCGCCTGAATGGCTTGGCGGCTGGTGCAGTCATGAGTCGGAGGACGGCAAGACCGGCCCGATCCGCTGCGGTATGGACTGCGACCGCACCATGGCTTCGCTGAAGGTCGACGACAAAGGCCGGCTGATCGTCTCGGACGTGCAGCCCGACCTCTATCTCGACGCCGGATCGGAAGACGAGCTCGGCAAGGCGGAGTACGAAAGGCAGGCGCTGGGCAAGGACGACAACGGCTTCAGGCTCGATCCGATGCCGGCCGCCACCTGCAAGGCGGAGTTCGCGCGCATCGACCCGATCGATCCGGCACTTGGCCCGCCATTGCGCGAGCGGCTGAAGCCGGACCAGGCCTTCTGCTACGGACGCGACTACGACGCCGAGCATCTCGGCTCGCATCCCGACCAGCTGACCCAGTCGATCAGGGTGTTCCGCGGAGCGGTCGAGCTGGCGTCTTTCGCCAAGGAGGGCGATCCGGCCAATTGGCCAAGCGGCGCCGATATCGCCGTTTCGGTTACCACGCGGCAGAAATCGGCCAAGGTCACGCAGGTCTATAATTGTCAGGGCGAGGGCGACCAGTGGCGCTGTGCGGCGAGCGCGAAGACGGGTGCTGCGTCCTGTGACATCGCGCAAAGGGAGGTCTTCCTTCGCCGCGGCGCCAACGGCACGATGATGCTGGCCAACCCGAACAGCGGCCTGCCGATCATCGATCTGTGCTCGAAAGCGGCGGAAGGTGACACCAGCTCCGACGACAAGGTCTACCGGCTGGAGCCGATGCCGCAGGCTGCCTGCGGGCTGTAGCAGTTCAGAGACGCGATGCCGGCGGGACAGAGGGGGTGCTGTCCCGCCGACCTCAAGGTTTTGGATGGCGGCGTCCCGCTATCGCCTCACGCGAAAGGCACGGCTGTCGTGCCTTTGGGCAGTTTCGCTTCATCGTCGGGTTCGACATGGATGATGACCCGCACGGAAGGGATTTCGGCCTGCAGCGCGTCCTCGATGCGGTCGCAGATGACGTGGCTGGCGCCGACCGACATGTCGGCGTCGACGACCAGGTGGAACTCTATGAAGGTGGCGCGGCCGGCGATGCGCGTCTTCAGGTCGTGGACCTCGAGCGCGCCCTTGCAATTGGCCGAGATGATGTCGCGTATGCGGATATGTTCCTGGGTGTCGACGGCGCGGTCCATCAGCCCGTTCATCGACGAGCCGATGACGTGCCAGCCCTGCCACAGGATGTTCAGCGCCACGATCACCGCAAGAGCCGGATCGAGAACCTGCCAGCCGGTCAGTACGGCGCCGACCAGGCCGATGAACACACCGAGCGAGGTCGCCACATCGGTCATGATGTGCCTGCCGTCGGCAACGAGAGCCGGCGATTTTTCGCTTCGGCCGGTGCGGATCAGCGTCAAGGCCCAGACGGCGTTGATGACCGTTGCGACGCCATTGACGGCAAGGCCGGTCCATGGCTTTTCCAGCAGGGCGGGATGCTGCCAGGACCACCAGACCTCGTTGAGGATCAGCAAGGCGGCAAGCACGATCAGCACGCCTTCGAGGACGGCTGAGAAATACTCGGCCTTGTGGTGGCCGAACGGATGGTCCTGGTCGGCTGGCTTGTAGCTGACCTGGATCGCCCAATAGGCGGCGGCAGAGGCAATGACGTTGACGATCGATTCCAGCGCGTCCGAATAAAGCGCGACCGAACCGGTGACGTACCAGGCCACCAGCTTCAGGCCGAGCACGACGCAGGCGACGACGATCGACCAGAAGGCGAGGCTGGCGACCTTCTGCCTGGCGGCGGCTTTGATTTCTGCCGCGGTCACTGGGGAAAAGATCCCAACACTGAGCCCTCGAATTAAGCGGCCTTTTCCTTGGCCTTGCGCGGCAGGTGCGCGACGATGTTCTCGATGATGCGCATGCCGGCATTGTGGCCGAGCGTCATGATCGACTCCGGGTGGAACTGCACTGCGGCGATCGGCTCCTTGCGGTGCTCGAAGGCCATGATGATGCCGTCCTCGGTCTCGGCGGTGACGACAAAACCATCGGGCAGCCGCACCGGATCTGCAAAGATCGAATGATAGCGGCCGACCGTCACCTCCTTGGGCAGGCCGGAGAAGATGATGCCCGGCTTCGACACGCGGATGCGCGACGGCTTGCCATGCATCGGGATGTGCAGTTGGCGCAGCTCGCCGCCATAGGCCTCGGCCAGCGCCTGCAGCCCGAGGCAGACGCCGAAGATCGGCAGGTCGCGCGCACGGGCCCGCTTGATGGTGGCGGCGCAGTCGAAGTCCTTCGGCGTGCCGGGGCCGGGCGACAGCACGACCAGGTTTGGCTTCAGCCGGTCGAAGATCTCGTCCGGCACTGGTGTGCGCACCGTCGAGACATTGGCGCCGGTCTGGCGGAAATAGTTGGCGAGCGTATGGACGAAACTGTCCTCGTGGTCGACCAGCAGGATGTTGACGCCGTCGCCGACACGCGCGGTGCTGCGTTCGGTGCTGGCGGCATTGCCTGATTTGGCGTCGCGGATGGCGGAGAGCATGGCGGATGCCTTCAGTTCGGTTTCGGCTTCTTCTTCCTCGGGAATGCTGTCGAAGAGCAGCGTGGCGCCGGCGCGCACCTCGGCGATGCCGTCCTTGATGCGAATGGTGCGAAGCGTCAGGCCGGTGTTCATGTCACCGTTGAAATTGACCATGCCGATCGCCCCGCCATACCAGGCGCGCGGGCTCTTCTCGTTCTGCTCGATGAAGCGCATGGCCCATAATTTCGGCGCGCCGGTGACGGTGACCGCCCAGGCATGCGACAGAAAGGCGTCGAAGGCGTCCATGCCTTCGCGCAGCCGCCCCTCGATGTGGTCGACGGTGTGGATCAGGCGGGAGTACATTTCGATCTGGCGGCGGCCGATGACGCGCACCGAGCCCGGCTCACAGACCCTCGACTTGTCGTTGCGGTCGACGTCCGAGCACATGGTGAGTTCGGATTCGTCCTTCTTCGAATTGAGCAGCTTCAGGATCTGCTCGCTGTCGGAGATGGCGTCGTCGCCGCGCTTGATGGTACCGGAGATCGGGCAGGTCTCGACGCGGCGGCCGTTGACGCGCACGAACATTTCCGGCGAGGCGCCGATCAGATATTCGCCCTCGCCGAGATTGATGAAGAAGGAATAGGGCGAAGGGTTGATGCTCTTCAGCTTGCGGGAAATCTCGGAGGGCTGGGTTTCGCAGCGTTCGTAGAACATCTGCCCCGGCACCACTTCGAACAGGTCGCCGCGCTCGAAGCTCTTCATCGCCTTGCGCACCAGCTTGGCATATTCGCCGGGCTCGTGGTCGCCGCGCGGCGGGATGCGGTCGGCGGTCCTGAACGGCTCGACGATTTCGTCGCGCGGCAGGCCTTCGGTCGAGAAGCCATCGCCGGAATAGTCGTAGCGGTCGGTCCAGGCCTTGGTCGAATAGTGGTCGACGACGAGGATCTCGTCGGGCAGGAACAGCACGAGATCGCGCTGGCTTGGCTTGCGCTCGAGCTTGTAGTCGACCGGATCGAACTGGAAGGCGAGGTCATAGCCGAAGGCGCCATAGAGGCCGAGATTGGCGTCTTCCTCGGTCTTGAACAAAGCCGTGATGGCGCGCAGCACGGTGAAGACGGAGGGTACGCGGCTGCGTTCCTCCTCGGTGAAGACACGGCCGGGCTTGGCGACCTCGAGGCGGATGAGTTTCTGCGTTGTCTCCGCGATCGTTACGTCGTCAAGACCGGCAAGCGCCTTGCCGATCACCGGCAAAAGCACCTGGCCACGGCTGTTCAAGGCCTCGATGCGCATGGCGCGGCCGTGTGCCGAGATCACCAGCGGCGGATCGATAATGGCGGTGTCCCAGCGCGTATAGCGGCCGGGATATTCGTAATTCGAGGAAAACACGGCGCCGCGGCGCGAATTCAGGCCATCGACATAGCCGTCGATCGCCCCCTCGTAAGGCCGGTCATGGCGTTGGCGGGTAATCGCCACGCCACCCGCCGTGACGAAGCGCTCGGCGCCATTCTCCAGAATTTTCGTCGTCATTGCCGTCTCCATCAGCGTCTTTGGGGCAACGGACCCGGGAATGGCTTGAAAAAACAAATGGCCGCCCGGACATTCCGCTGCGGCCACCCTCTATTGTCACGCGAACGCGTTCGAACAGGCCGCTGTCAGCGAGCCCACCACCAAATGGTCTTGATCGAGCGCATGTTCATGGCGAAATCCATAGCCGCGAAAAGCGGTATGCGCAACAGGTTTGAAAGTCTGTGGGGTGGCTGCCGCTTTCGCAACCCAGCACATGGCCAAGACCGGCTGTCCTGCCTAGACTCTGCGTTACCCTGGCGCATGTGCCGCCGCGCCAGAGGCTTGCCGAACTCGGCGTCGCCCGCGTGAGCCATGGTCCGGTGCCGTACCGGCAGATGGCCGAATGGCTGGAGGCCAAGGCGCGACAGGCGATTTCGGGGTAGCCTGGCGGGGTGCGTCAGTCCTCCAGCGTTCCCGACCTTGCATCGGCGCTCGTCCCGTCGCCGACCAGCTTCAAGAGGTCTTCGCCGGCGCGAATGATGCGGCGGGAACGCCGCGTCAGGATGAGGCCCGCCTGCGGCGCCAACACTTCCGTGCGGCCGTCGGGCTCGCCGGGCGCGTGGACGATGGTGGCAAGGCGCGCACCCTTGGTGACGCGGTCGCTCGGCTTCACGTGGTAGAGGATCGCGCCCGAACGGGGCGCCGGCATCATCTCGATATTTTCGATCGGCGCGACGAGTCCTCCGAAGCTGCCAGACGCGGGCAGCGCCTGATCCCGGATGACGCCGCGCGCCACCAGCAGCCGGTAGAGCCCTTCGGCGTCGGCGCTGGCGAGGGCGCCGTCGACGTCGAGTATGCCGCGATATTCGACGGTGGTGGCGACGCGCCGATCGAGGCGCGCGACGTCGGCGGGAACGTTCTGATACGGCATGATCGAGGCGCCTTCGAAGGTGCCGTCGGGATCTTCGTGCCACAGCATCACCGCATCGACGCCCATAGCCGCCGCACAATCCGCCATGGCCGGCCACAGGCTGGTGTGGACGTAGAGGTAGGCGAGGCCTTCATCGTCGCAGTGCAGGTCGAGCACGATGTCGTGGCCGATGGAGAGCTGCAGCAGCCGCGTCTTCAGCCGCTGATCGACCGTGCCGTGCGCCGGCAGGAGCGTGAGGTCGGGCGCGGCGAGCCGCGGAAAGCCGCGATTGAAATTGGTGCGCGTCCCCAGATGGAAGCGGCCCTGATGGTCGCCATAGAGATATTGCGCGCGGCCGATCGGATTGGCCCAGGGCACGATGGTCATATTGCCGCTGATGCGGCCTTCGGCTTCCGCCCTGCTGAGCATCGGCATCAGCGCATCGATGGCAACGACGCCCGGCAATTCGCCGGCATGAAGTGCCGCCTGCAGATAGGCGGAAGGCGCCGTCTTGTCCGTTCCGGCGAAGCGGAAGATGGGGAATTCGTAGGAAGCGCCTTCGCTGTCGCCGGCGACGCGTTCGATGGACTTCTGCATGGGATGCCTCCGGAAGAAGAGGCGGAACACATGCCCTTTTGCCGCTGGGCTGTCGATTGGTCCAGTCGCTGCCGCTATGGGCGCAAGATTCTACCCGGCCGTCACACCAGCGGCTTGAGTTCCTGGGCGATGGTCGGCAGAAGCTCCGAGACGTTCGGGTGGATGTGCACGGCGCGCGCCAGCGTGCTGACCGGCGCCTTGGCATACATCAGGTCGAGTACGCAGTGCACCGCCTCGTCGCCGCCCGGGCCGAGCACCGAACAGCCGAGGATCTCCCTGGTGTCGGCATCGACCAGGATCTTCATGAAGCCTTGCGTCTCGCCTTTTTCGACTGCACGGCTGACGCGGGTCATTGGCCGCTGGCCGACCAGGGCGCGGCGGCCGGATTTCCTTACCGCGGCTTCGGTCATGCCGCAGCGGCCGAGTGGTGGGTCGATATAGAGCGCATAGGCCTCGATGCGGTCGCTGACCTTGCGCGGATCGTTGTCGAGCAGGTTGGCGGCGACGATCTCGTAATCGTTGTACGAGGTGTGGGTGAAGGCGCCCTTGCCGTTGCAGTCGCCCATCGCCCAGATGCCGGGCACGCTGGTGCGCAACTGGTCGTCGACGACGATGAAGCCGCGTTTGTCGACCTCGACGCCGGCTTTGTCGAGGCCGAGATCGTCGGTGTTTGGCGTGCGGCCGAGCGCCAGCAGCACATGCGAGCCGACCGCAGCCGCCTTGCCTGGCGAGAAGGTCACGGCGATTTCGTTGCCTCGCCTGGCGAAGCGGATGTCGTCGGCGCCGAGATGGACGGCAATGGCTTCGTTTTCGAGGATCGACAAAATGGCGTCCGAGACATCCTCGTCCTCGCGACCGATCAGACGCGGGCTTTTTTCGATGACCGTGACTTCGGAACCGAAGCGGCGGAACATCTGCGCGAATTCGAGCGAGACATAGCTGCCGCCGACGACGATGAGATGGCGCGGCAGCACGTCGAGATCCATCATCGAGGAATTGGTCAGGTAAGAGATGCCGTCGATGCCGGGCAGGTCGGGCACCGAGGCGCGCCCGCCGGTGTTGAGGAATATCTTTTCGGCGCTCAGCAGATCGTCGCCGACGCGCACCGTGTTGGCGCTTACGAAGCGCGCATGGCCGCGATAGAGCGTGCATTTGTCCATGCCGGCAATCCAGTCTTCGAGATTGCCGCGGGCGTCGTTGGAGACCTTGTCCTTGCGCGCCTTGATCGCCTTGTAGTTTACGCCGACGGGACCGGACAGCGTCACCCCGTAATCCGCGGCCGAGCGGGCGAGATGCGCGGCATAGGCGCTTGCCACCATCGTTTTGGTCGGCGTGCAGCCGGTGTTGACGCAAGTGCCGCCGACCAGCTTTCGCTCGATCAGCGCCACGCTCATGCCGGCCGCATTCAGCCGGCCGGCGAGCGGTGGGCCGGCCTGCCCGGCACCGACGATAATGGCGTCGAATGTCTTTGCCGTCATGCCGCCGCCGCCGCGATCAGAAGCCCGCCGACGATCGCCACCGCGTCCTCGATGAAGGCGGCCGGCGGGTCCTTGCCGAAGGCGGCGGCCAGGCGTTTACGCGCCTCGGCGCCGCCCAGCGTGCCGATCACCGCGCCGATGGCGCCGGCGATCAGGCCGCCGATGGTGGCGCCGCCGGTCGCGCCGATCACCGCGCCGGTGAAAGCGCCCAAGACGATGCGCGTGCCGAATTGCTGCGGCACCTTGCGGCTCGGCGCCGAGGGCAGCTGGTCGGTGACCAGTTCGGCGATGGCCAGGATGGTGAAGATGCCGACGGCGATCCAGTGGCCCATGAAGCTCGCCCAGGTGTCCGCGACCGGCAACCAGCCAAGCCAGGCGCCCCAGGCGACGGCGGCGGGCGCGGTCATGGCGCGAAGCCCGGCAACGATGCCAATCAGGAGTGCAAAAATGTACAGCATGATTGATCCCCTCGATGGCCGGCTTGGGACAGGTCCGAGAGAGCAAGCTACCATAGGTCCGGTATTTGACCAGAGGTGGTGTCGCCGCCGGCGCTTCCGCATTTGCAGCACTTGTGCTTTGGCAAAGATTGAGACTGGAGTTGCGGCCATGGCCGAAAGCGAACGCACGAAAATGGCGGCGGGCGAGTGGTATTGCTGCCTCGATCCGGAACTGGAGGCGTTGCGCATCACGGCGCGAGACGCGGTGTTCGAGCACAACAGCCTGCCGCCCCGGCAGCGTCGCGACATCGGGCCTGGATTGCGGACGCTGCTCGGCGCTGCGGGCGAGGGCGCCCGGATCGAGGCGCAGTTCCACTGCGCCTATGGCTTCAACATCTTTCTCGGCGACCGCGTTTTTCTCAATGCCGGCTGCACCATTCTCGATACGGCGCCAGTGCGCATCGGCAAGGGAACGCTGCTCGGCCCCAATGTGCAGATCTATTGTGCCGAGCACCACAAGGAGGCTGCCGGGCGACGGGCAGGGCTGGAGATCGCCAAGCCGGTCGAGATCGGCGACAATGCCTGGATCGGCGGCAGTGCCGTCATCCTCGGCGGAGTCAGGATCGGCGATGGCGCCGTCGTCGGCGCCGGTGCTGTGGTGACGCGCGACGTCGCGGTGAACACCACGGTGGTCGGCAATCCGGCACGGGTAATCAGCAACAACTGAGCACCGTGCTTCTGTCGCCGGTCACGTCCTCGTTCTGATGGACATGGGGGCGGCTATGTCACTTGGCCGGAGGTGGATGCAACCGTGTGTCGAGCGCAAACGCCTCCTGGGTCTTCATGGCGTATGCCCCTCTGGCGAGGCTCGCGTCGAAGATCAGGTTCCAGCTATGCTGCGATACGGCGCTCGGAATCACCACGAACCGGTGCCGTTGCAGAAGATCGTCGCCAAACGCCTGTTGCCCGGAGCTCGGAATGCCCGGGCGCAACCAGTTGGGGTTGGGCACGGCGGCGGGGTCGACGATATGCACATCCGCGACATCGCTGACGATTGCTGCCGTCATGACATGCGCAATCGTGTCGAGCGCCCTGAAGCCCTTATGGACCGCAACCTCGAGGATCGCAGTCGACGGATCGATCGAGCAGTAGACGGCGCGCACGCCCTTGCTGTTCCAGCGTCCGCCCACCCTGTATGCGCCCTCGCCACTATCCCATGTAGGCGCAAACGCGGCTTGATCGAGGCGCCATCCGATGAGGTCGGAGCCACCAAGCGCCGCCGGCAGCGGCGTCATGCATAAACGCCATATTCAAGCCGTTCCAGATAGTCTTCTACAAGCTCGATCCCCGCCGGCGTCGCCAGAAGGTCGATTGGACGACGCTGGTCGAGCCCAATCGCCGGGCGCTCCAGCCATTGCTCTGCCTCCGCCTGCGAACCGAACACGTCGGTCGCTTTCGACAGGATCTCCGCGAACTTCCAGGTTCGTCCGCTCTGGTCCTGACTGAGAGGCTTGGACGGAGCATCCTTGCGGCGCTGGTAGGTGCGCAGGCTCATGCCGATGGCCTTCTCCAGCGAATCGGTCTTCTGGATGAAGACGAGTTGCCCGATAAGATGGTCCAGCGCTGAAGCCGGCAGGCCGTGCAGAAGCAACTCGTGGGCATCCAAAGCGCTGCTGAGGCGCCTTGCCAGAATGCGGCTGCCGCCTAGCAATTTCGCCACCTTCTGAAGTTCATTGTTTTTTGCTGCTGGCGCAGCCTTTTCCAATGCCATCGCCACGGCGAGCCCTCTTCGCGTCATCTGTCGCTTTAATATATGACAGATGACGCAAAGCCTTTCAAGCACGACAGGATCGAGAGCAGGGCAATCGCTTCGAGAGAAAAGATAGCCTACTCGGGCCAGATGGCAGTCCAACGTCGGCCTGAAGCGATTGCCCTGGAATCGAGCGCGAGCCGAATTTCACCTCGGCATATGCGCCACGCGCTCCTCCTGAGCACTCTTCGAGAATTCGCGCCGGTACTGCGCCGGCGAGGTTCTGAGGCGCGCTGCGAAGTGCTGGCGCAGCGAGGTAGCGCTGCCGAAGCCGGCCTCGAAGGCAACCGTGTCCATCGATTTTTCCGTTGCTTCCAGCAGCCGCTGCGCCAGCTGAACGCGCTGGTCGGTCAGCCAGTCGCCGAAACTGGTGCCGATCGTTTTCTGGAAACGGCGCGTGAACGTCCGGCGGGTGAGGCCAGCGAGACCGGCAACGCTGTCCAGACTGTGCGGATCACCCAGGGTTTTGCGCACCGTTTCGAGAGCCTGGGTAAAGCGGTCCGCATTGCCGGTCCTGGCGATGGGACGTTCGATGAATTGCGCCTGCCCGCCCTGCCTATGCGGAGAAAGCACGATCTGCCGGGCAAGGCGAAGTGCCGCCTCGGCGCCGTAACGAGCCCGTACGACGTGCAGGCAGCAGTCGAGCCCGGCGGCGACGCCGGCGGATGTCACGACATCGCCATTGTCGATGTAGAGCACTTCCGGTTCGACGAGAATGTCGGGATAGAGTTCCTGCAGCTGATCCGCGTAGGCCCAGTGCGTCGCCGCTCGCCGCCCCGAAAGCAGTCCGGTCGCCGCAACAGCGAACGTTCCCAAGCACAGTCCGACGATCAGCGCGCCGCGCTCGTGCGCGCCAAGCAACGCGTCGATCAATGCGGCTGGAGGCGAGCTCCCGAGATCCGTCCAGCTTGGCACGATGACGATGTCGGCGTCATTGAGCGCGGAAAGCCCGTGCGGGACGCTGATGGTCAGCCCGGCATCGGTGCGGATCGGCCCGTCCTCAATCGCGCAGACCCGGAAGTCGAAGCGCGGCAGGCCGAGCTCCGTGCGATCCGCTCCGAACACGAGACACGGCACGGAGAGATGAAACGGGCTGATGCCATCGAAGGCGATGGCGGCAACGGCAGGATCGGTCATGGGAGCTCCAGCAACGGGTGAGACCGATTGTCCCAATTCTTTCGAATAATGTCAATCGGGACACTTTTTGCAATCCGGTGCCGAGCTTATCGTCCACCCATCAATGTCCAACGGGAAAGGAAAACCCCATGTCGCAACCAGCCAAAGGCAAAGCTCCGCGCCGCGCCCTCATCGTCATCGATGTTCAAAACGACTATGATGGCGGCAACCTCGCCATCCAGCATCCGCCCTTCCGCGACAGCGTCGTCAATGTCGCGCGAGCGATGGACGCGGCCACCGAGGCAGGCGTCAAGGTGGTGGTCATCAAACAGTTGGCGCCGGAAACCTCACCGGTCTTCGCCAAGGGCAGCCATGGCGCCGAGTTGCACCCGGAAATCGCCAGGCGAGACCGCGACCACTACATCGAAAAGAACTTGCCCAGCGCCTTCACCGGCACGGACCTCGAGGAGTGGCTACGCGCCAACTCCATCGATACGATCACGGTCATCGGCTACATGACTCACAATTGCGATCTGTCGACGGTCATCCACGCCGTGCATATGGGCTTCGAGGTCGAGTTCCTGTCGGACGCAACGGGGTCGTTGCCGTACGCCAACAGCGCCGGCTACGCCTCGGGGGAGGAAATCCATCGCGTCGTGACGATCGTCCTGCAGTCGCGCTTCGCGGCCGTTCTCAAAACCGCCGAGTGGATCGATTGCCTGAAGACCGGCGTGGTACCCCAGCACGACACACCCTATGCCTCCAACCAGCGCGCGCTAGCGCGAAGCGCGGCGTAGGAGACTGTTGCGAACAGGCAGAAGGACGCCGCAGCGTTGCGGCGCCCTTTGCCGTTCAAGCGTTGATTATCCCTAAAACAGGCCTTCGATCTGGCCCATTTCGTTCAGGAAAATCTTTTCCGAGGATGGCGCTTTGGGCAGGC
This sequence comes from Mesorhizobium sp. M0018, assembly GCF_040323955.1. Taxonomy (NCBI): domain Bacteria; kingdom Pseudomonadati; phylum Pseudomonadota; class Alphaproteobacteria; order Hyphomicrobiales; family Phyllobacteriaceae; genus Mesorhizobium; species Mesorhizobium sp. M0018. The sequence continues at coordinate 48,825 of NZ_JAMYVL010000010.1, forward strand.
CGGGCATGGTCATCACCTCGCCGCAGATGATGACGACGAAGCCGGCGCCGGCAGACAGCCTGACCTCGCGCACCGGTACGGTGTGGCCGGTCGGCGCGCCGCGCAGATTCGGATCGGTGGAGAAGGAATATTGCGTCTTGGCCATGCAGACCGGCAAATGACCATAGCCGGCGTGCTCCCAGGCGTGGAGCTGGTCGCGCACCGATTTGTCGGCGATCGCTTCGGAACCGCGATAGATGCGCTGGACGATGGTGTTGATCTTCTCGAACAGCGGCATGGCGTCGGGATACAGCGGGGCAAATTGCGACGCGCCGGATTCGGCCAACGCCACGACTCTTTTGGCCAGTTCCTCGATACCGGCCGATCCCTGGGCCCAGTGCTTGCACAGGATCGCCTCTTCGCCCATCGAGGCGACGTAATCCTTCATCGCCTGGATCTCGGCCTCTGTGTCGGAGTAGAAATGGTTGATGGCGACCACAGCCGGCACACCGAACTGGCGGATGTTCTCGATGTGGCGGCCGAGATTCGCACATCCCTTCTTGACCGCCTCGACGTTCTCCTTGCCGAGGTCCTCCTTCTTGACGCCGCCATTCATCTTCATGGCGCGAACCGTGGCGACGATGACCGCCGCGGCGGGCCTCAGGCCGGCCTTGCGGCATTTGATGTCGAAGAACTTTTCGGCACCGAGATCGGCGCCGAAACCGGCTTCGGTGACGACGTAGTCGGCAAGCTTCAGCGCCGTCGTCGTGGCAACGACGGAGTTGCAGCCATGCGCGATGTTGGCGAAGGGGCCGCCATGCACGAAGGCCGGGTTGTTCTCCAGCGTCTGCACGAGATTGGGCTGCATGGCGTCCTTCAAGAGTACGGCCATGGCGCCGTCGGCCTTGAGGTCGCGGGCATAGACGGCCGACTTGTCGCGACGATAGGCGACGATGATGTCGCCGAGGCGCTTTTCCAGATCCTTCAGGTCGGTCGACAGGCACAGGATGGCCATGACTTCCGAGGCGACTGTGATGTCGAAACCGGCCTCGCGCGGGAAACCGTTGGCGACGCCGCCGAGCGAACAGATGATCTCGCGCAGCGACCGGTCGTTCATGTCCATGACGCGGCGCCAGACGACGCGGCGGGTGTCGATGCCGAGCTCGTTGCCCCAGTAGATGTGGTTGTCGATCAGCGCCGACAGCAGATTATGGGCGGTGGTGATGGCGTGGAAATCGCCGGTGAAGTGGAGGTTCATGTCCTCCATCGGCACGACCTGCGCGTAGCCACCGCCGGCGGCACCGCCTTTGACGCCGAAATTCGGTCCGAGCGAAGCCTCACGGATGCAGACGATGGCCTTCTTGCCGAGGCGGTTGAGGCCATCGCCCAAGCCCACCGTCGTCGTCGTCTTGCCTTCGCCGGCCGGTGTCGGGTTGATGGCGGTGACGAGGATCAGCTTGCCATCCTTGTTGCCCTTCACCGACTTGATGAACTCGGCCGAGATCTTCGCCTTGTCGTGGCCGTAGGGCAGAAGATGTTCGCTCGGAATGCCGATCTTCTGGCCGATCTCCTGGATCTGCTTCTTCCTGGCGCCGCGCGCGATCTCGATGTCGGACTTCACTTCGGCCATGGACGACTTCCCTCTGAATTGGACGGATTTGACTAGTGTGGTCGCAAGAATAGCCCGGCATTGCAGGCGCGGGCATGTTCTACCCCTGTCGCTGCCGCGGCGTCAACTTTCATGCAACTATGTTTCCTACGAAGAAAATGCCTCTGCGGCCGGCTGCCCTGCTACAGGTTCTTTTCGCGCCGGTTGCCGCGCCGTATAGAAGCCAGAGCAGGCGCGGTTCCGCCGTCTCAAAACAGCCGCGTAATACGCGAAAAGCGACAGAAGCAACGGCGCAAATTCACCAGCGCCGGCTGTGCGGGACGATCCGCTACTGCGTCAGCACGTTGCTGATCTCGACCATGTTCGAGCGCACCCTGAGTATGTAAAAACCCATCGTCGTCAGATGTGTCGGCAACAGCCAGCCGTCCTCGCGGCCATTGGCGATGATGAAGGGCTGGATGCGCAGTGCCGAGACGAACTGCGCGTCCATCGTATCCCACAGGTTCTGCAGGTGCTTTTCCTTGATGACGTCCTCGAAGTCGGCCTGTGCGCCCTTCATCAGCCCGTAATAGGCATAGAGCTGGCCATAGGCGAACCAGAAGCGGTCGTCGGCGCGAGTGTCGAACCAGCCATTATTGTGGTTTTCGGCACGCTCCTTGAGGATCGCCGAGGTCGAACCGATATCGGACGAAATGCGGTCGATATACTGCTTGAGATTGTCGGCGCGGGCATCGAACGTCGCCTGGCAGGCTGCGAGGCGGGCGTTGAAGGAACGCAGCTTGCGCACCGCGTCGCGATAGTAGCTCGGCGTCGGCGTCTTGGGGCCGAACGGGTTCAAGCCGAAATACCAGGTTTCCTCGTCGAACTGCAGATTGCCGCGGGCATCCTGCAGGTCGGCGTCGATCTGCGAGGTGGTGCGGACGCGGCCGAGATTATCGGCAAGCTCGGTCGCAGTACGCCGCACCGCCTGGTTGATGCCGCGCTGGAACGAAGCCTTGTTGTCCATGAACGGCGTGTGATCCCAGTCGATGCCGAACAGGCCGAGCTTGTAAAGAATCATCGACGACACCCAGGCATTCTGGTTGACGTTGAAGTCGGTCAGGTCGGCCGCAACCTGGGCAATGGCTGAATTTCCGCAGGTCTTGGCCGTGTCGGTGCCGGCGCCGGCGGAAACCTGTTCACCGGCGGAGCTGTTGCGTTTTTCGAACGTGTATTTGTCGACGTAATTCGGGTCGAAATTGTTCCACCACTGGGTGGCGTAGAAGAAGTTGACATAGAGACCGATCAGCACGAGCACAGCCAGGCCGAGCACCGCCTTCAGGATCCAGCCGCGTTGCGTGTACCAGCGCCCCGCCCACAGGAACGGCCACAGGATCGCGCCGATGAGCAGGCCGATGCCGCGGCCAATCCACTGGAAAATCCGGGTGAAGAAACTCACGATCGGATCAAGCATGGCGATGTCACCCCTCAGTCAGTCAAGCCGTAGAGGCGCGTGCGAAACGCCACCTTGTCCTTCAGATATGTGGTTTTCAGAACGTCCACAACATGCGATCGCCAGGCGTCGCTGAAGCCCTCATAGTCCCTGTAGAAGCCCGGCTTGTTGAAGACGTAACGCGAAACGAAGTCCTGCGGCACGAAGTCCGAGATCAGCTGGTTGGTCAGCCAGGCGTCGGGATGGTCCGGCTTGGCGCGGATGACCAGGAAGCGCTGCTGCGGGAACACGTCCTCGATCTTGAGATGGCCGAGCTGGGCGATCTCGCGCTTGGCGGCGTTGAGGAAGGGAAAATTGCCGTCCCTGGTGATCAGATCGGTATGGCCGTGGATCCAGGTCTGCAGCCAGACCTTGTCGACGTCGGTCAGATTGCGGTCGGGATCGGCGTCGCGGATCAGCGCGCGCACCACCATTTCGGCGCGATGCTCGAGATAACCGGAGGTTTCGATCCATGAGGCGCGCGGCAGCTCGATGCGGCCGGTCGAGGCGAGGAACTTGAACACCTTGTCGGCATCGTGGATCGAAAGGTAACTCACCTGCCACGGCCGCGAGCGGCGAAAACCGGGCGCTGCCGGGTCGCTGATCACCGTCGTCACGTCGGGATCGACGAACACATAGAGCCCGCCGAAATGGCTGGTCCAATAGGCATTGTGACGGAAGATCACCTGGTCCGGCACCAGCGCATTCTCGCGGATGTCGCCGCAGACCTTCGCCAGCTCGACCATGTGGGCCAGCATGGCGTTGTCGCGCCAGGCATCCGGCTCCTGCTTCAGCCGGTCGACCAGCTTGCCGAGCTCGGCGGCCTTGCCGAGCACATCCTCGGCCGACAGCACCTTGAACTCGACCTGGTTGATCGACAGCAGGTCCTCGATGTCGTCGACCTTGGGGACCGAATCCTCGATCTCGCCGTAGATGACGTCCTTGATCGTCAGCGCATCGATGGCGCGCTGGTTCTTGGACATGAACTCGTACATCAGCAGCGAGGTGTTGGAGAACGCCGTGTGCACCACCGGCAGGTCGATCTGCGACGGCGTCAGGATAATGAAGCGGCGGTTGACCTCGTTCGGATCGAGGTAGCTGTAGTCGCCGCATTCCTCGGCGACCTGCGGCGAGAAGCCAGTGCGGTCGATCTCGAAGCTTTTCAACTTGGTCGGCTTCAAGCCGAACGCGACCATCGCCTTGTTGTAGCGCTGGATCAGGTGCGGCTCGTCGATCGTCAGCAGCCGGCCGTAGATCAGCTCGTTGTCGCGCAACAGATCGGGTTTCTTGGCCATTATTCCTTCTCCGCGTTCACGGGGAGACGGTGCCCGAAGGGCGGATGAGGGGCGCGAACGCTCCTTCTCCCCTTGTGGGAGAAGGTGGCCGAGCGAAGCTCGGTCGGATGAGGGGTGTTCCAGCTTGACGAATACCCCTCATCCGTCGCCTTCGACGCCACCTTCTCCCACAAGGGGAGAAGGTGGCGTCGGCGCATCTCACGCATTCCACAGCCCCTTTTTCTTCAACCCCTCGATCTCGCGGACGGCACGCTCCCGCAGACGGGTGTCGCGGATCATCTTGGTCACCGCCGCATCATCGGACTTGTCGGAATAGCGGAATTCGGAATCCGCATAGCGGTTGATCTCCTGCATGACCATGTCCATCGAGAATGGCCCGCGCAGCTCCTCGATCATCGCTTTCTTGTCGTCGTAACCCTTGTGCATGAAGGCTTCCGGCTTTTCGAACCACTCGTCCGGCAATTCGATGTCCATGGCGCGCATCTTGATGGCATCGGTAACGTTCTTGATGGCGCGGCCGGTAAAGCGCGGCTCGGCATCCTTGATCAAGTGCAGATAGGTGCCGATGTCAGCCATCGTCTTCGGCGCGCCATTCTCCTTCATGTAGCGCTCATAGACCTTCATCAGCCCGTCTTCCTGCGGCTTTTCATGCTCCTCGTAGGCTTCCATCACCGCGCGCTGGATTTCCTGGGCAGCGTAGAGCTTGTGCTCGCCGAGCGGGATCTTGTGGTTCTTGCCGGCGAGCAGAACGAAGATGTCGATGTAGTCGTCGCGGCTCTGCGGGCCATCGACCAGCCAGCGCGCGCCGGCGCGCTGGCGCAATGCGTCGTCGACGTTCTCGGGATAGTTGGAGAACATGCCGAACGAGCAGTTGCCGCGCACCACGGTCGCCGCACCTCCAAAGGCATCCATCAGGACGCCGGTGATTTCCTGCTGGCCGGCCGAGGCGCGGTCGTCGGACCGGCGTGCCGCCACCTGGTCGATATCGTCGATGGTGCCAAAGCCGATGACGCGCGGGTTCAGCACATTGTTGATGAACTGGCGGCAGTTCTGGCCCGACTTGCCCTGGTAGGAGGAGATCTGGTCGACGCCGAAATTCTCGTAGGCGAAGGGATAGCCGGCGACCTGGCAATAACCATTGAGAAGACCAGCGATCATCTGGATCAAGGTTGTCTTGCCGGTGCCGGGCGCGCCATCGCCGATAAAGGTGAACAGGAAGCCGCCGAGTTCGACGAATGGGTTCAGCTCACGCTCGAAATCGTAGGCCATCAGCATCTTGGCAAGCTTGACCGACTGGTATTTGGCGATGTGGTTGCCGACGACCTCTTCCGGTTTTTTGAAGGTCATCACCAGCGGCTTTGCCCGCTTACCCGGCGCGACGTCGAAGCCGTCAAGGGTAAAATCGTCGACGTCGATGCGGATATGCGCGTTCTCGAACGGACCGATGCCGTCGAAGCGGCCCTTTCGCGCCAACAGCCCGTCGATCGCGACGCGGGCAAAGGCGCGGGCGCGGGTCATCAGGTCGGCATCGTCCTTCGAACCTGCTATCGCCCTGTCGAGCCCGGCCACGATCGACTTCACCGCATCCTGTGGCGTGTCGAACAGAAAGTCCGGCTCGGGCGTGTCGTTCGGCGCCTCGCCGTCGCTGTCGATCAGCTGGAACAAATAGGAGGCAAGGCTGAAGGCGGAGATGTAGGCAGAGGCCGACAGCAGCTTCTTGAAGGTGGCAGCTTCATCGCCTTCGAGCGGCGAGCGGGCGTTTTTCGCCTGCAGACTTTCGAGGTCCGAGCCCTCGGCGAAGACATCCGATATGGCCAGCGCTATCGCTGTGCCGCGCCGGGCGCGAAACAACAGCGTGTGCTGCGGGATGGTCAGCAACTGGTCGTCGGAATGGACGGCGGCGACGGTTTTGGAGAGCTCGACCTCGCGCGTGCGGCGCGCCGAGCCGACCGAGACGGTAGAGACGAAGCGGCGGTTGGTGCCGGCAAGCGCGGTGCCGGACTCGCGCGATGGGTCCTCCAGCACGACGATGCGGGTGATGAAACTTTGCGCAGTGGCACGGTGCTTTTCAATTGCCGCTTCCGGGATGGTGGTCAGGCCGGTGTCCATGGAGGATGCTCCGCGATTTGACGGTCAGACGTCGCTGATGACCTGCCCTTTGGACAGGATGTGGACCTTGTAGCCCGAAAAGATCTTCTGCGCCTCGCCGGCGGCATAGAGCGCCTGATAGGCCTCGTGCGGAATCAGCGCATGGTTCTCGTAGTTGGACACGCCTTGCCGCGCGGCCTCGAGATCGTCGGTATTGATGAAGAATTCCTGTGTCGTCTTTTCGCTCGAAAACAGCCCCTTGCGGCCTGGCTTTTCGGCCTTGGAAAAGACCTCCTGGATGGTCCAGGTCAGCAGCCAGGCGTTTTCCGGCTTGCGCACCTTGGCCAGCACTTCGCTCACCGTCGAATTGTTGTCGGTTATCCCTGCAGAATAGAACGGGCCGAGCACGACGCGACGCAGTTGCTTGGGATGCAGCGGCTCGAAATCCTTGTCGAGGTTGACCGCGATGGTCGCCGGCGACAGCGCGTAGGCGGAATTCTTTTCGGTGAAATCGTCGAAACGGTGGGCAAGCTCGGGATTGAGCAAGCCGTCGACCGGCAGCGGAATGTCGATCCTCTCATTAAGTTTGCCGCTGGAGTCGACAAGCTGCCGGATCATGTCGTCCGAGGAATCCTCGACCGTCACCATATAGACAAGCGGCAGGTTGGCGCTGCCGTCGAAGCAGGCCCAGTGGACCAGATAATAGGGGCGCAACGTCTTCGGATTGACCGACACCTTGACCGTCTGGGCCAGCGTGAACGGGCCGAAGGTAGTCTCGCTCTTGACGTCCTCGAGGTAAAGCCGCTCGGCCATCGACTTCTGCAGCGCTTCGGGACATTCCTTGTGGCGCAGGATGAAGTCGGCCATTTCCTCGCGCAGCTCGCTGGCCGAAGGGATGACGGCGAGTCGCGCATCGGCCTGGAGCCGGTCGTTTTCCAGTTCGAGCAGGTTCTGGAAGACCGGGAAACCGCTTTCGGCGCGCGAGATGCGGAACGTCTCGGTGAAGCCCAGCCGGTTGCGCCAGCACGAGAACGACTTGTCGAGCCGCGCAATATATTCGGCGACGACCTTGGCGACGATGCCGTGCCGGTAGAGCGGCGAGCGATCGTCGCGCATGAACACTTCGAGGCCGCCAAGTGCCGCCGCGATCGCCGAGAAATAGCGCGCCGCAGCTTCGTTTTCGGGGGTCATGCTGCCAGCCCTCGGGAGCAGTGCACGTGCAGCAATTACGACTGCACGTAATTTGCCGAATTGTGCTTCTTCATCACATCGTCGAAGCGGCGGGCGAAGGCATCGTCGGCGAGCTTCTTGCGGCGCTGGATGTCGGCGGTGGCGACCATGTTTTTCTCGTGCATTTCAAGCAGATCGCCGATGTGCTTTTGCGAGGCGGCACCAATGCCGGCCATGGTCTCTTCGGCGGTGTTGTCGACCTGGCTGCCCAGCGTGTTGATCTTGTGGGCGACATCCTGTTGGGCGGCGGTCTTCAGCGAATCTTCCAGCGCCTTGTACAGCACGATGCGCTGCTCGGTATCGATGGTCAGCTTGTTGATCAGCGTCGATTGCGCCGCGATCTGGTTGTTGAGCGAATCAACGAAGGTCTGGAACATCGAGGTGTAGCGCTCCAGCGTCTGGCTTTCGGCCAGCAATTCCTGCTCCTTGGCCTGCTTTTCGTTGTATTCCGTGGCCAGTTTCGAGCGTTCGCCTTCAAGCTGCGTGCGCTCCTTCTGGCTGGTCGAGGCGGCGATCTTGTTCTCGATGTCGAGCAGCATCGGGTTGAGTTCTTCGATGCGTTTCTGCACGGTCTCGAGATTGGACATGGTGGTCTTGCGGCGCTCGATCACCTGCGACAGGCTGGCCTCGGAGGTCTTGTAGCGCGTGTCGAGAACCTGCTTCTGCGCCTTGAGGATGCCGACGATGGTGTCGGATTTCGCCAGCAGCTCCTGCAGATTGCCGGCCAGCGACATGTTGCGGACGCGGTCGGTGCGCAGGCGCTGCTTGCGCTGGCTGGAGAAGACACCGACGAAATTTTCCCAGCCGGTGTAGTTCTTCATGCTCTCGAATTCGGCGCCGAAGACGTTGGTGGCGTCCTCGAGGCCGATAATCAGGTCGGCGATATTGCCTTCCATCACCTTCTGCTGCTTCAGCACGTCCTCGATGCGGGCATTCTCGATGTCGAAATTGGCGTCGCCGATCTTCTTGTCGGCGGTGGCGAGCGTCTCGAGCACAGTACCGGACTGCTCGATCTTGGTGCGCATGTCCTCAACGACCTGCTTGGTCTTGGCAATCTCGGCGTCGAAATTCTGCAATGTCGCCATTGGGGCCTCCCGCTTCGGCATCGGTTTCGTTTCGCAAACCGCCGCGAATATATGTGCCGGGTTTGGCGAATGAAAGACGGAAGACATGGGATTACAGGAAAACAAAAGAATTTCAGGAGGCCGACCGCAGGATAGTCAGGCAATGATTACGGTGTAACTGCCGTCCGGTCAGACACCGCTTCAACCGCGGCTGGACTTTAGGTCGGGGAGCGACGCTCAGGGCTTGGGATCGGCCTTGAGGTAGGCGATGACATTGGCGATGTCGTCGTCGCTGGTCAGGCCGGAGAAGGCCATTTTGTTGCCAGGGACCTTCTGCCGCGGCGCGCGCAGGTATTCGGCGAGGATTGCTTCGTCCCAGACCAGGCCGGCGGCGCCGGCGTCCTTCATCCCCTGCGAGTAGCGGCTGAGATAACTGTCCGCGGTGCCGGCGGTGCGGCCGACGACACCCAGCAGATGCGGGCCGACCTTGTCGTGGTCGCTCGTTGCCTCATGACAGGCCACGCATCTGTTGAAGACTTTCTTGCCGAGAGCGGCATCGCCGTCGGCATGCGCGGCAAGAGCGCCGGCGATGAGGAAAGCAGTTGCAGATGAGATGGCTCGAAGCATGGGAACTCCCCGACGGCTCTGGCTGAGAGGTTCTGAAATAGGAAGCAGGCCTTAAACAAGCGCCGCACGATGGCGCGATTGGCGAACGAATGTCGGCCGGGAGGTCGGATGAAAGCAATAGCGCTGGTCAGGTTCTGGTGAAGCCGATGAAATCGTCGGGCACGGCGCGGCCCATTTCCTCTTCCCAATGGCGGCGGCAGAGCGAGACATAGACATCCTTGCCGATCGCCACCTGTTCGCCCTGTTTCGCCACCTTGCCGTCGGCGCCGAGGCGCACCACCATCGTCGCCTTGCGGCCGCAACGGCAGATGGTGCGCACCTCGCGCAGGTCGTCGGCGATTGCCAGCAGGGTGCGCGATCCGGAAAACAGCTTGCCCTGGAAATCGGTGCGCAGGCCGTAGCACATGACCGGGATGTTCAGCCGGTCGGCGATGCGGGCGAGTTGCCAGACTTGCTCCTCTTCGAGGAACTGGGCCTCATCGATGAAGACGCAATGGACCGTGGCGTGGTCGTGATGCTCGGCGACCCGGGCAAACAGATCGTCGCCGTCGCGGAAAATCTCGGCTTCCCTCTCCAGGCCGATGCGCGACGAGATCAGCCCGGTATCGCCCTTGCGGTAGTGGCCGGCGATGAACAACATCGTCGTCATGCCGCGCTCGCGGTAATTATACGAGGCCTGCAACAGCATCGTCGTCTTGCCGGCATTCATCGTCGCATAATGGAAGTACAGCTTGGCCATGCCGTCCTTTTAAGCCGAGTTGCAACAAAGCGGGGAGGGGGAGCGCCTACATTCCACCGGGAAAAGGCGACTTCCATCCGGAAAGCGGCGGGCGTGTCGCTGATCGGCCAGCCTGCGCCGTTGTTCGTGATTGCCTTAGTGCTTGAAACCGCAGCAGAATGATGTTTGGCTGACGGAACAAAGGCGGAGATAAACCGTCGCTTCGCTTCACCGAGAACTGAAATGGGAGAATTTTCATGTCGCGTATGAGTTCATTCGTCGCCGGCCTCGGCCTGGCGGCTTTTCTATCCACGACTGGGGCCTTCGCCGGCGATCCGGAAAGCTGCAAGACGGTGCGGCTGTCCGATGTCGGCTGGACCGACATCCAGGCGACCACCGGCGTCGCTTCGGTGCTGCTCACGGCGCTCGGCTACGAGCCGCAGGTGATCCAGCTTTCGGTGCCGGTGACCTATGCGTCGCTGAAGAACAAAGACCTCGACGTGTTCCTCGGAAACTGGATGCCGTCGATGACCAACGACATCAAGGACTATGCCGCCGAAGGCTCGGTCGAGACCGTCAGCGAAAATCTCAGCGGTGCCGGCTACGGCATCGTCGTTCCGACCTATGTCGCCGATGCCGGTGTCAAGACGCTGACCGATCTCGGCAAGTTCAAGGACAAGTTCGACGGCAAGATCTACGGCATCGAGGCCGGCAATGACGGCAACCGCATCATCCTCGACATGATCAAGGATCCGAAGACCAATCTTGAAGGCTTCGAACTGGTCGAATCTTCCGAGGCCGGCATGCTCACCCAGGCCGAGCAGTCGATGAAGAACAATGAATGGATCGCCTTCCTCGGCTGGACGCCGCATCCGGTGATGGGCGCCATGAAGATCACCTATCTCGAGGGGATGGGAGATAGCGGCTTTGGTGCTGCCACCGTGCATACCAACGTACGCAAGGGCTACATGAGCGAATGCCCGAACGCCGGCAAGTTCATCGCCAATCTGAAGTTCAACCTCGACATGGAAGGCGAGATGATGGACGCGATCCTGAAGGGCGGCGATGCCAATACGGTCGCGACCGACTGGCTGAAGAAGCACCCGGACGCGGTCGCTCCCTGGATCGCCGGCGTCACCACCTTCGACGGCGGCGATGCGGCGGCTGCGGTGAAAACGGCGCTCGGAAGCTGACCCGACCATCTGGCATGACGAGACAAAGGGCAGCCACGGTAGAAATGGCTGCCCTTTTTCATATCCTGTGACAAGATGACCGTCCGGCGAAGGACGGCGCCGGCAGAAGAGGGGCTAGATGGATCCGATCTCCAAATTCCTGGTCAGTTACAAGATTCCCATCGGGGCATGGGGGAAGGCGTTTTTCGGCTTTCTCACCGACAATTTCGACACCATCTTCAGGGCCTTTTCCAACAGCCTCAACTTCCTGCTCGACGGCATCGTCGACGGGCTGCTGTTGCTGCCGCCGGTTCTGCTGATCGCGCTGATCGCTCTGCTCGCCTATTTCCTGCAGCGCTCGAAAGGCCTGGCTTTGGCGGTATTCATCGGATTGCTGTTCATCCTCAACCAGAACCTGTGGAAGCAGACGGTGGAGACGCTGGTGCTGGTGGTCGCCGCCGCCGCCGTGTCGATGGCCATCGGCGTGCCGCTCGGCATCTGGGCCGCGCACAAGCCGAAGGTGTATCGCGTCATGCTGCCGGTGCTCGACCTGATGCAGACATTGCCGACCTTCGTCTACCTGATCCCGGTGCTGACCCTGTTCGGCCTCGGCAACGCGCCCGGCCTGATCGTCACCATCATCTTCGTCATCCCGACCTCGGTTCGGCTCACCCATCTCGGCGTCACCTCGGTGCCGAAATCGATCGTCGAGGCGGGCGAGGCATTCGGCGCCACCAAGCGCCAGCTGCTGTGGAAGGTCGAGCTGCCTTCAGCGCTGCCGACCATCATGGCTGGGCTGACCCAGTCGATCATGCTGTCGCTGTCGATGGTGGTGTTCGCCGCCCTGATCGGCGCCGGCGGCCTCGGTACGGAAATCAACCGGGCGCTCGGTTCGCGCAGGATCGACCTCGGGCTTGAGGCAGGGCTCGCCATCGTCGTGCTCGCCATCGTGCTCGACCGGATGACGCGCATCGGCGTGGGAGGCAAGAAATGACCGTCGCCGTCGATTTCAGGAATGTCGACATCGTCTTCGGCGCCGACCAGGCAGGCTCGCTGGCGCTGATCGACAGTGGTGCCACCCGAGCCGAGATCCTCGAAAAAACCGGCAACGTACTGGGCTGCGCCGGCGCCAGCCTCACCGTGAACGAGGGCGAGATCTCGGTGCTGATGGGGCTTTCCGGCTCCGGCAAATCGACGCTGCTCAGAGCCGTCAACCGGCTGAACGTCGTCTCGCGCGGCCAGGTGCTGGTCAAGGATGGCGACGGCACGGTCGACGTCGTCACCTGCGACGAGGCGACGCTTCGGCGGCTGCGGCAGAAACAGGTGGCGATGGTGTTCCAGCAGTTCGGCCTGCTGCCGTGGCGCACGGTGGAGGAGAATGTCGGCCTTGGCCTCGAGCTCGCCGGCGTACCCGAAGCCGAGCGCAAGGAGCGGGTGAACAGGCAGCTGAAGCTGGTTCATCTCGACCAGTGGTCGAAGAAATATGCGCATGAGCTTTCCGGCGGCATGCAGCAGCGCGTCGGCCTGGCGCGCGCCTTTGCCACCGAGGCGCCGATCCTGCTGATGGACGAGCCGTTCTCGGCGCTCGATCCGCTGATCCGGACCAAGCTGCAGGACGAGCTGCTGCAGCTCCAGGCCGAGCTGAAGAAGACCATCATCTTCGTCAGCCACGACCTCGAGGAGGCGCTGAAGATCGGCACCCATATCACCATCATGGAAGGCGGGCGCATCGTGCAAACAGGCGCGCCGGAAGACATCGTGCTGCGGCCCGCCAACGACTATGTCCGCGACTTCATCGCCAATGTGAACCCGCTCTCGGTGCTGACCGCGTGGAACGTCATGCGCGACCGCCGCGACCTCGAACATGGCGAGAACGGCTGGGTGTGGCTCGACCGGCGCAGGACGACGCGTTTCAAGATCGACGAGCATGGGCTGGTGGCGGCGGCCGAGCGCGACGGCAAGCCGGCGGTCTGGGTGTCCTGCGCCGATGTCGAAGCCCAGCCGGAGGAGACGGCTCAGGTATTCTGGGCCAATCCCGGCACCTCGCTGAAGACCGTGATGCTGGCCATGCATCGCTCGCAGACCGCACCCGTCGCGCTATTCGACGAGCAGTCGCGCTTCGTCGGCGCCATCGGCGTCAGGGATGTGTTGAGCGCGGTGTTGCGAAGATAGTTTTTCTCCTTGGGGAGAGAACCAAGACCAAACGCCGAGTTCTGTCGCGCCCCCTCTGTCCTGTCGGACATCTCTCCCACTTGGGGGGAGATCGGCGGCTTCGCGGACGGCTCTCACATTCCAACGTTTGTAATTGGCGAAATCGGCGATGACGACCAATCTCCCCACCTGTGGAGGAGGTGTCCAGCAGAACAGAGGGGGGCGCGAAGGAACGCCGGCTTAGCCCGATACGCAAGCTAAACCGCCAGCGGCAGGCGCAGCTCCGTCATCAGGCCGCCATCGGGATGGTTGGACAGGCTGACTTCGCCGCCGGCGCTACGGGCGATGTTGCGGGCGATGGTCAAGCCGAGGCCGAGGCCGCCGGTCTGACGGCTGCGCGACTGTTCCAGGCGCACGAACGAGCCGAACACGGCGTCGAGCTCGGCTTGCGGGATGCCCGGACCCTCGTCATGGATCGCCAGCGTGATTGTCTTGCCTGATTGACGCAGGCTGAGATGCGCCCTCTTGCCATAGGTCACCGCGTTCTGGACGAGGTTGGTGACACAGCGCCGTAGCGCGACCGGCTGCGCGACGCAGATCAGGCCGCGCGAGCGCGCGTCCTCATTGTCGAAGGAGACCTCGTCGAAGCCGTCGGCGATCGATTCTACCAGCGACCAGAAATCGATCCTCTCGCTCTTCTCCTCGGTCACCTCGAAAGTGGCGAAGTCGATGACCGAGCTGGCAATGCCTTCGATGTCGGCGAGGTCGTGCGCCAGTGCGGCGCGCACGGACGAATTCCTCAGCAGTTCGAGGCGCAGCCGCATCCTGGTCAACGGCGTGCGCAGGTCGTGCGCCAGTGCGGCGGCAAGATGCTCGCGGTCCTCGACGTAGGCGCGCAGTCTTGCCTGCATGGCATTGACCGCCTTTGCCGCGGTACGCACCTCGCGGCTGCCGCTCTCGGCGATCGGCGGGCTCTTCAGGTCCTCGCCGATCCGCTTCACCGCGGTCTCCATCATCCGGTAGGGCGCCGTCAGCCGGCGCAGCGACCAGATCGAGGAAGCCACCACCAGCCCGGCGATCAAGGCATAGAGTGGCAGGCTATCGAAGCTCAGTATCGGCCCGGCCGGCGTGTTCGGCTCGGTGAAGTTCAGCCATTGGCCGTCGGCAAAGCGAAGCGAAGCGGTCAGCTTGTCGCTCTGGGCGAAATCGGCCGCCAGCACCAGCAGGTCGCGCTCGACCTGGCCAATATCGGGACCGGCGACCGTCCCGCCGGGAGCGTCGGCTTCGTGCGTTGCCGGGTCGCGGCGGACCCGCGCGTCGGTGATGCCGAACTTCGATAGCCGGCCGACCAATATGTCCTCCAATTCGGCCAGCTCGTCGTCGCCGGCTATCGAGGAAGTAACGGCGGGCGTGTTGGAAACGGTGAGCGCATAAGTGGCGTTGAACAGGCCGGAGGCCGTCGCCTTGCGCTGTTCGGGGGTGGCGTCATGCATCAGCTGTACCAGCGAGAAGGCGCGGTCGTTTAGCCGGTAGAGATCGACGACGTCATTGGCGGCGGCACGGTCGCGCGAAACGATGTAGAGGGTCGCGATCTGGCTGATCAGCAGGCCGGCTATGACGATGAGCAGCACCCAGACCGGCAGTGTTTGCGGCAGAATACGTCTCATTCGGCGGTCGTCTCAGGCAGGAACTGGTAGCCGCCGCTGCGCACAGTCAAGATCAGCTTTGGCGTTTTCGGGTCATCCTCCATCTTGCGCCGCAGCCGGCTGACCAGAATGTCCACGCTGCGGTCGAAACTGTAGCCGCTGTCGCCGCCGGACAGCTCGATCAGCTGCTCGCGGCTCAGTACGCGTTGCGCGCTCTTGACGAAGGTCTGCAGTAGATTGAATTCGGCCATCGTCAGCTCGATCCTGACGTCGCCGGGCGCCATCAGCCGGCGGCGCGAACAGTCCATCGTCCAGCCGGCGAAATGGTAGATCTGCCGCGAGGCCGCGCGTCGCGGTTCGGCGGCGCCATTGCGTCTCAAGACGGCACGAATGCGTGCGAGCAGCTCGCGCGGATCGAAGGGTTTCGGCACGTAGTCGTCGGCACCCATCTCCAGCCCAACCACGCGGTCGGTAGTTTCGGTAACCGCGGTCAGCATGATGATCGGCGTCGAATAATTGGCGCGCAACTCGCGGCAGAGCTCCAGCCCGCTCTTGCCGGGCAGCATGACGTCCAGGACGATCAGGTCGACCTGGGCGCGGCGTAGGATGGTCTCCATCTCGGTGCCGTCGGCGGCGACCGATGTATGCAGCCCTCGCTTCTGGAAAAATTCCTGAAGCAGGTCGCGAATGCCCTTGTCGTCGTCGACGATCAGTATGTGGGGGTCGGATTTCACAGGGAACCTGTCATTTGTGGATCGCCCAAGCGCTGCTTCGGCTGTCAGCCAGACGATAGAATTCAGGCCATAAGTTGGCCAGTGGAGATCGGCGACCCGATCCGGGCTGCCCAGAAACAATCCAGAAACAAAATTCTACAATCCGGAAAAACTGCCGAAAAAAATCAAAGGCATAAGTGGTGCCGTGGCGGTCAGGTCATCGGCTGCGACACGCGTTACGGGATTACGGACAGACCAATGCAAAGGTTCTCGATCAGTCTGATGGGTGCGTTGCTTTCCATTTCGCTCGTCACGGTCGCGGTCGAACATGCCGATGCAAAACTGGCCGATGCGAAGGTGGCCAATGCAAAGGCGGCCGATGCAAAGGTGGCGACCACCCGCAGCGAGCGTTGCATCGATCTGAACCGCCAGTTTGACGAAGCCCTCGAAACCCATGCCGCGGCAACGCAGGTCACCGCGGCGAAAGCACTTCAAAGAAAGGGAAACCGGTTCTGCGCCAACAAGAAACAGGCACAGGGAATCCGGATGCTCGCGAACGCTTTGAAGCTGCTTGGAGTGACACCGATCGATCCCGTTCAGTGACACTCAATCCGATCTGCACAAAAAGGAAGTGAAGCCATGAAAAAGTCCCTCCTCTCCGCCCTCGGTCTCGCCATCGCGCTGGCCGTCTCGATGCCGGTTCTCGGCGCCAGCAGCGCCAATGCCGCGACCACCACCCCGGCTGCGACGACAACGACGACCGCTGCGCCGGCCAAGGCCGTGAAGAAGGTCGCTGCCAAGAAGACCGTCAAGAAGCACAAGAAGCACGCGGTCAAGGCAGCTCCGAAGGCCTGATCAAGCGACATCTTTCTACCCTATGAGAAGACCGCTCCAGTTGCGATTTGCCTGGAGCGGTCGTCTTTTTTGTTGCGTGCATACAATAGGGCCAGTCCCTGCCCACACCGCCCAGGTGAACGCCAGCCGGCAGTTCCCACATAGGCACGGATTTGTGAACTGCGCTCGCCGGCAAGCCGATCGCGCGCGGTTGAATGGACGACCGCTTTTGCCCATGTCAAAATGACCGCAAAGCTGTCGTACGCAATTGCCGGTCCAATGCCTGAAATCACGACAAAACCCCGTACCAGCACGAAGCCGAAGGTCGAACGGCCGAAGCTCTACAAGGTCATCCTGGTCAATGACGATTTCACGCCGCGCGAGTTCGTCGTGACGGTGCTGAAGTCCGAGTTCAAGCTCAGCGAAGACCAGGCGCATAGGATAATGATCACCGCGCACCGGCGCGGCGTCTGCGTTGTCGCCGTCTTCACCAGGGATGTCGCCGAGACCAAGGCGGCGCGGGCAACCGATGCCGGCAAGGCCAAGGGCTACCCGCTGATGTTCACGACGGAGCCGGAGGAGTAGGGCGGTTCGCTTTCTTCCTTCTCCCCTTGTGGGAGAAGGTGGCCGAGCGAAGCTCGGTCGGATGAGGGGTGTTCCAGCTTGGCAAGGACGGCACTCCGTCCAGCACCCCTCAACCGTCTTGGCGCTGCGCGCCAATCCACCTTCTCCCACAAGGGGAGAAGGATAAACCGCGTTACCGCCCTTCGCGGTACCACATCGAGCCCATCGCCAGAAGCAGCAGGCCGAGGCCGAGGAAGCCGCCGAACAGCGGCACGCGCGAGACGGCCTTGAGTACGCTGTCGTCGGTGGTGCGCAGGCCGATCCAGTCATCGCCGGAGGCAGCGCCCGAGGAACGGACCGGGACTACGGATGGCAGCGTGACGGTGCTGGTGAGAGTGCCAAGTGCTGAGGCCGGCGCCAGCCGGCGAACGCTGCCGCCGGTTGCCTCAGCCGGTGGTTTCAGCTGGTTCTCGGTGGAGACGACGTCGGTGAATTCCGGGGCGTTGACCGGCCCGACATGGGCCAATGCCGTCAGGTCGCCATTGCCGACCTGATAGAGACCGATTTCGTTGGTCTCGACGCTGCCGAGGAAGACGCCTGGTTCGGATTTCTCGAGCCTGACGATCAGTGCCTTGCCGGACGGCGTGATGACTTGCGCCGGGCCGGGGTCGTCGCTCATCGTCTGGCGGCGGATTTCAAGCACCATGCCGCGGCCGTCGGCGGTCAGCCGCTCTTCCTCGAGTTCGGGCTCCTTCATCAGCCAGTGGGCGATGCGCCGGTAAAGCTGGACATGGGGGCCGCCGCCCTCGAAGCCGCGCGCCCACAGCCAGCCCTGGTCGGACAGAAGCATGCCGACGCGGCCTTCGCCCTTGCGGTCGAGCAGCAGCAGCGGCCGGTTGTCGGCGCCCTTCATCACCACCTCGCCCTCGGGGTTCTCGACGCCGATGGTGCGGAACCAGCGGCTCCAGTGCGGCGGCTCGGTCGCGGAGCCGTCGAGCCCGCGCGTTACCGGATGACGCTGGCCGGTATCGGTGAGGCGCGGATAGAAGGCCTTGTCGATGACCTCGCCGGTCGGCATTGCCGGCAGCGCCGACATCAGCGGCGTGCGGGCGATCGAGCTTTCGCCGGCATATTCGGGGCCCGCCGCGATCAGCAGCGCGCCGCCCTTTTCGACATATTCGGAGATATAGTCGTAATAGAGGATCGGCAGTACGTCGCGGTGCTGATAGCGATCGAAGATGATCAGGTCGAAATCCTTGATCTTCTCGACGAACAGCTCGCGCGTCGGGAAGGCGATCAGCGACAATTCGTTTATCGGTGTGCCGTCCTGCTTTTCCGGCGGGCGCAGGATGGTGAAGTGCACGAGGTCCACCGAAGCGTCGGATTTCAGCAAATTGCGCCAGGTGCGCTCGCCCGCATGCGGTTCGCCGGAAACGAGCAATACGCGCAGATTTTCGCGAATGCCGTCGATCAGCGCGATGGCGCGGTTGTTGGTGTCGGTGAGTTCGCCCGGCTCGTGGTTGATGGCGAGTTCGACAATGTTGCGCCCGGCGCTGGGAATGGTCACCTGCAGCGGCATCGCCTGGCCGATGTTGGCGTGCTCGACCGATACCTGCTCGCCATTGACCGATACGCGGACATCGACCAGGCCGGTTTCGTTGTTGGTGGCGATGACGCGATAGGTCATGTCGAGCGGCTTGCCGACGAGGCCGAAGCGCGGCGCATTCTCGAAGCGAATGCGACGGTCCTTTTCATGCTCGTTGCCGGTAATCAGCGCGTGCAGCGGGGCATTGAAATCGGGTGCGCCGGACGGCGCGTCATGCACCTCGCCATCGGTGATCATGATGGCGCCGCCGATGCGCGATGGCGGCACGTCGCGGAAAGCATTTTCGAGCGAGGAAAACAACCGCGTCTCGGTGCGCTCGTCAGCGGCTTCGGACTTGCCGGCTTCGACGACACGGACGTCGAACTGCTTGAAGCGGCCGAGACGCTGCTGAAGCCCGGCCAACGCCGCGTCAGTCTGCTTGGTGCGGTCGCCGATATCCTGGCTCTGACTGCGATCGACGACGACGGCGACAATGCTTTTCAGCGGCTCACGTTCTTCGTCGAGGAACACCGGATTGAGCAGCGCCGCCGCCAGGGCAATCAGGGCTGCCAGGCGGAAGACCGCGCCGCGCTGGCGAAACCAAAGGCCGACCAGCGCCAGCAGCAGCAGCGGCACCAGAACCACTGCGAGCAGTGGCCAGGTGATGAGCGGTTCGAAGGAGAGCGACCAGTTCATAGTCTACTGCCCCAGCCGTTCGAGCAGCACCGGGACGTGCACCTGATCGGATTTGTAGTTGCCGGTCAGCATGTACATCATGATGTTGACGCCGGCACGCAGCGCATAGATGCGCTGCATCGGATCCGAAGGCATCGTCGGCAATAGCGGGTCGCCATTCTCGTCGACGGCCCAAGCGCCGGCGAAATCATTGGCGGTGATCATGATTGGCGAAACGCCGTCGCCGGTGCGCACCGGGCGGTTCTCGGTGTTGCTGGCTTCGAGCGATGCCTCGACCCAAAGCGGGCTGCCGGCAAAACGGCCGGGAAACTCCGGAAGAATGTAGAAGGATTTGGTCAGCACGTGATCCGACGGCACCGGTTCAAGCGGTGGCACGTTGAGGTTGCCGAGGATGTCGCGCAGCCGCTCCGTCGCCGGGCTGGTCGAATCCGCACCAATGCCATTGGCGAACTGGTCGCGGGTGTCGAACAAGACCGTTCCGCCCTGCTGCATGTAGGCGTCGATGCGGGCGATGGCGGCCTCGCTGGGCATCGGGGCCGAGGCATCGATCGGCCAGTAGATCAGCGGATAGAAGGAAAGTTCGTCCTTCGAGATGTCGACGCCGGCCGGTGCTCCGGGTTCGAGCGCGGTTTTTTCGATAAGAAAGCGGGTCAGGCCTTCGAGCCCGGCGCGGCTGATCGAATCGACACCCGGCTCGCCGGTCAGCACGTAGGCGATCCGGGTCTTTGAAATGTCCCCGATCGCCTCCGTATCTCCCGGTTTGGCGTCGTCGGCGCGCGCGACGTCCGCGTGGCCAATCAAAGCGCCGAGCGCAATCAGCAGGACGGCTGCCGTGGCCGCAGCGCCGGCACGGCGCGGCCGGCGCGACAACAGGCCGCCCATCCAGAATACGGCAAGCGTGTCGAGCACCATCAGCACCAGAGCGGCCGTGACAAGCGGACCTTTGAGGTTGTGCTGCTCGTCGAAGGCATACTGGATGGTGGTGACCGGTACCGTGATTTCAGGCCGGGCCAGCGGCGTGAATGCGCTGTCGCCACCGAGCAGATTGTGAGCGAACACTCCCGTCTCCGAGCCGTAGAGGCCGGGCGGGTTTTCCAGCGTCACCGGCAGCGGGCCGGCGCCGGGCACCAGCGGCCTGGCATCCGGCGTCGGCGGCACCAGCGTGCCGTCGGCAGCGATCATGCGATAGGGTGCCAGCGACGTGGCGGCTGCCTCGGCATTGGCGACCGCCGAGCCCTGGTTGCGCGACAATTGCACGATGCGCCGCAGCATCTCGACGAAGCTGCCGGAGATCGGCAGGTTGGACCACGTCGCCTCGGGGGTGACGTGGAACAGTACGAGGGTGCCCTTGTCCTTCTTCATCCCGGTCACCAGCGGCGTACCGTCGGCAAGCGTGGCCCAGGTGCGCTCGACAATGTCGGGCGTCGGCTCGGCCAGCACCTGCCTGGTAACGGTGACCTCGGTCGGCGGCGCGAGGTCGGCGAAGGGACCGGTTTTCGGGAATTCGGTGACCGGCTGCGGCGCCGTCCATGACAGCGCGCCGCCAAGCGATCGCTCGCCGGTGCGCAGCCGGACCGGCAGCAGATCGTCGTCATTGCCGGCAGCGGCCAGCCGCGAACCGGCAAAACGCACCAGCGTGCCGCCCTTGTCGACCCAGTCGACCAGCCTCTGCCGCGCCTGTTCCGGAATGGTGCCGACATCAGCCATGACGATCATCGCCGGTTTCTGGTCGAGCAGTTGCGGGATGGCGTCGGCGAGATCGACGCTCGACGGCTCGACGAGATCGGCGAAGGGCTGCAGGGCGCGGCGAATGTAGTAGAGCGGCGACAGCAGCGGTTGCGCCTGATCAGCCTCGGACTGCGACAGCAGCCCGACGCGGCGGCGTTTTGAGCTCTCATCGAGCACGCGGACGGCACCGGCCTGGCGCTCGCCATCGAGCGCGATGTAGGCGAAGTCGTTGCGCAGTTCGAACGGCACCGCCATCGTGCCGGTTGCGGTGGTTCCGCCCGGGGCAAAGGTCAGCGTCGCGTCGGCAATGCGGCGCCCCTTGTCGTCGAACGCGCCGGCCGTCACCTGTGCAGGTGCCGGATCGCCCGGTGCGCGGATGGCGGTCAGGGCGAAGCCGTCGACCTGGTTGTCGGCGCCGGTCAGGCCGGTCAGCGACAGCCGGTCGGAGACGGCCCAGACGACACGTGCCGCGTTCTTTGACAACAACGTGTTGAAGGCGGCTTCGTCGCCTTGCGCCGCCAAGCCATCGGCGAGCACTGCGACGCTTGCGCCCGGCAGCGACTCCAGGGCTGACGCGACGCGGGCATAGACGGCGGGGCGGTCGGTCGGGATCGGCCGCGGCTTTGCCGCGCGCAGCCGGTCGAGCGCGGCAGCGGCATCGAAGGGACCGATCTCGGCATTCGGCTTCTCGGCGGTGAAAGCGATGAGCACCGGCACGCCGTTCGAATTGGCATCGGCGATCAGCCGCTCGGCGGTGGCGACCCGCTTGCCCCAGTCGGCGGCACTTGCCCAGTCATTGTCGATCACCAGCGCCAGGGCGGCGCCTTCGGCCGGCAGCTTTTCGCGCGGGTTGAAGACGGGTTCGGCAAGTGCTGCCACGACAAGCGCGGCCATCAGCAGCCTGAGCAGCGTCAGCCACCAAGGGCTCTGCTGCGGCGTTTCTTCGCGCCTCAGCACGCGGGCGAGAATCCTGAGCGGCGGAAACACCTCGGCTTGCGGCCTGGGCGGGGTCAGCCGCAGAAGCCACCAGATCACCGGCAGCGCCAGCAGGCCCCACAGCACCATCGGCGCCCCGAAGGAGAGCGGCAGCCAACTCATGCGCGGGCCCTCCCGGCAAAGCTGCCTTCGGCGGTCATCGCCATGTGGATGCGCACCAGCGCCTCGGAGGCAAGGCGATCGGTATGATTGACGGTAAAGCTCCAGCCAAGCCGTTTGCACCAGGCGGCCAGTTCCTGGCGGCGGGCGGCATAAAGCAGGCGATATTCCTCGCCCAGCATTTCGGCGCGGCCGGCGGTCAGCTTGTCGCCGGTCTCAGGATCGGTGAATTCGGTGCGCCCGGCATAGGGGAAGCTTTCCTCGGCCGGATCGGCGACCTCGACCAGATGGGCGCGCACGCCGTGGCGGGCGGGAACGTCCAGCCACGCAATAGTGTCCTCGACGGGGTCGAGGAAATCGCTGACGAGGACGATGTCGCAGAACCTGCGAATGCCGGATAGATCGGGCTTTGCCGGCAGGTCGCCGGCGTGCATCAGTTGCGCCGCGATGCGCTCGGCGCCATTGCGGGCGGTGAACGGGTCGGTCAGGCCCGGCCAGGCAATGCGCTCGCCGCTGCGCGACAAAAGCTCGGCCATGGCCAACGTCAGCACCAGGGCGCGCGATTCCTTGGAAACGCTGGCCCCGGTCGATTTGTAGAGCATGGAAGGCGAGGGATCGGCCCAAAGCCACACCGTGTGGGCAGCCTCCCATTCACGGTCGCGGACATAGGTGTGGTCGTCGCGAGCGGAACGGCGCCAGTCAATGCGCGAGGAATCGCCTTCGACATAGGGCCGGAACTGCCAGAAATTCTCGCCGATACCGCGCTTGCGGCGGCCATGCCAGCCGGCAATTACCGTGTTGACGATGCGGCGCGCCTCGACCAGCAGGTCCGGCACCAACGAAGCCCGCAACCGGCCTCTGGCGAGCGCATCGCGCGTCGCTGCCGGTGCCTGCGCTTCACCGATGCGCGCCATCAAATCCCTTTCGCGAGCTTCGCCACAACATCGCGAACCGTGGTGCCCTCGGCGCGGGCGGCGAAGGTCAGCGCCATGCGGTGCTGCAGCACCGGCTCGGCGAGCGCGCGGACGTCGTCGACCGACGGCGCCAGCCGGCCATCGTAGAGGGCGCGGGCGCGGGTGCACAGCGTCAGCGCCTGACTGGCGCGCGGGCCTGGGCCCCAGGCGACGTGCTTGTCAGTATCGGCGTTGCCCTGGCCGGGGCGCGCTGAGCGCACCAGCTTGAGGATCGCCTCGACGACGCTTTCCGGCACCGGCATACGGCGGATGAGCGTCTGGATGTCCTTCAGCCGCGCCGGCTGCAGCACGTTTTCAGCCTTGGCATCCTCGATACCGGTGGTCTCCAGCAGGATGCGGCGCTCCGCCTCGATCTCGGGGTAGAGGATATCGACCTGCATCAGGAAGCGGTCGAGCTGCGCTTCCGGCAGCGGATAGGTGCCTTCCTGCTCCAGGGGGTTCTGCGTCGCCAGAACGTGGAACGGTGACGGCAGATCATGGCGCACGCCGGCAATGGTGACGTGGTATTCCTGCATCGACTGCAGCAGCGCCGACTGGGTGCGTGGCGAGGCGCGGTTGATCTCGTCGGCCATCAGCAGTTGCGCAAAGATCGGCCCGGAAATGAAGCGGAAGGAGCGCTTGCCGAATTCATCCTGCTCCATCACTTCGGAGCCGAGAATGTCGGATGGCATCAGGTCGGGCGTGAACTGGATGCGGCGCGAATCGAGGCCGAGCACGATGCCCAGCGTTTCGACCAGCTTGGTCTTGGCGAGGCCGGGCACGCCGACCAGCAGTGCATGGCCGCCGGCCAGCAATGCGACGAGCGTGCGCTCGACGACGCTTTCCTGGCCGAAAATGACCCGGCCGACGCCGTCACGGACCCTCGAAATGTCGGCCAGCGCTTTCTCGGCCTGCGCCACCATGTCCTTTTCGCTGATTGGGCTTTCCTTGATCATAACGCTCATGCAGCATCGATCCTTCTGTTGGAAACACCGCTTGGCACCTTGGTGCCGCAGAGAATGCCGCGATTCGGCTTCGCATGCGCCTGCAATGAACTTAAATCACAGACTTAGGCTGACAAGCGGAACAACAGTGACTATTTCGTGACCATGACGGAAGCCGCCGACCATCGTGAAGAGAGCCTGACGGCCGCGACCGAGGCGCGCGGGCTGGAAGCGCTGGTCTCGCGCGCGACGGGCGCCGGTAAGGGGCCGGCGCCGGTGGAACGCTGGAATCCGGCATTTTGCGGCGATCTCGACATGGAAATCAAGCAGGACGGCACCTGGTTCTATCTGGGAACGCCGATCGGCCGGATGCCGCTGGTGCAGCTTTTTTCCTCAGTGCTGCGCAAGGACGTGGACGGCAGGACTTACCTGGTGACGCCGGTGGAAAAGGTCGGCATCCGCGTCGCCGACGCGCCCTTCATTGCCGTCGAGATGGACGTGTCGGGCGCCGGCGACGGACAAATCATCACCTTTCGCACCAATGTCGGCGACGTGGTCGAGGCTGGGGCGGGACACCCGCTGCGCTTCGTCGATGAGGACGAGACAGGTGGCCTGAAGCCTTATGTGCTGGTGCGCGGGCGGCTGGAGGCGCTGGTGGCACGGCCGGTGATGTACGAGCTGGTCGAGCACGGCGAAGAGATCGACATCGGTGGCAAGAGGATGTTTGCCGTCCGTTCCAAAGGCGAGGTCTATCCAATCATGCCGGCTGAGAAACTGAAACGGCTGAGCGCATGATGGACCGCCTATGATGGATCAGGTGATGCCGTTGCCGTTTTCCGTTGCCGGGTTTCGCCAGCGCGTCGCGGCGCAGCCGCTGGCGCATGCCGGCGACGATTTTGGCGACCACCGCTTCAATCCGGGCCATCCCAGGCTGAAGCTGGCCAAGGCGCTGCGCGATGCCGCCGTGCTGATCCCGGTGGTCGATCATGGCCATGAAGCCACGGTCCTTTTGACCAGGCGGGCCGAAAAGCTGCGCAACCATTCGGGGCAGGTGGCTTTCCCCGGTGGTACCATCGATCAAACCGATGCGAGCCCGGAAGCGGCGGCGTTGCGCGAGACATTCGAGGAGATCGGTCTCGATAGGGATTACATCGAGATCGTCGGCCGTCTGCCGGACTACGTTTCCGGCAGCGGCTATCGCATCGCCCCGGTGCTCGGGATTGTGCGGCCCGGTTTCAGCCTGACGCTGAATTCCGACGAAGTCCATGCCGTCTTCGAGGTGCCGCTGGGCTTTCTGATGGACCCCGCCAACCACACCAGAGACAGTCGCATGTGGAACGACCTCGAATGGTTCTATTACGAGATGCCCTATGGCGGCCAGCGCATCTGGGGCGTCACCGCGGGCATCATCCGTACGCTTTATGAAAGGCTCTATTCGTGAGCGATCCAGTGTCGATCGCGGGCAAGGCCGGGTGGCTCGGCGAACGCCACCTGCAGCGCCTGCTCGCGGCGCTGACTGATGGCGGCGAGGAGGCGCGTGTCGCCGGCGGTGCGGTGCGCAACACGCTCATCGGCCAGCCGGTCGCCGACATCGACATCGCCACCACCACGGTGCCCGAGGAAACCATCCGGCGCGCCGAGGCGGCAGGCTTCAAGACGGTACCGACCGGCATCGAGCATGGCACAGTCACCGCGGTCGGCCACGGCAAGGCCTATGAGGTCACCACGCTGCGTGCCGATATCGAAACCGACGGCCGGCGCGCCAAAGTGTCGTTCGGCCGCGACTGGAAAGCCGACGCTGAGCGGCGTGATTTCACCATCAATGCACTCTATGCCGAAGCCGATGGAACGGTCGTCGATCTGGTCGGCGGTATCGCCGATATCGAAGCGCGGAGGCTGCGATTCATCGGCGATCCGGAAGCGCGTATCCGCGAGGATTATCTGCGCATCCTGCGTTTCTTCCGTTTCTTCGCATGGTATGGCGACGGCAGGCCGGATGCCGAAGGGTTGAAGGCTTGTGCCCGGCTGAAGCAGGGGCTCGACCAGCTCTCGGTCGAGCGCGTCTGGTGGGAATTGAAGAAATTGCTGTCAGCGCCAGATCCGTCGCGGGCGCTGCTGTGGATGCGCCAGGCCGGCGTTCTGACCGCCGTTTTGCCGGAAAGCGAGAAATGGGGCATCGATGCCATCCACGGGCTGACCAAGACCGAGAAGGATCTGGCCTGGGCGCCGGACCCGCTGCTCAGGCTGGAAGCCATCGTGCCGCCGGATGCCGCGCGCATGAAAACGCTTGCCGAGAGATTGAGGCTTTCCGTGAGCGAAGCAAGCCGGCTGCGGAATTGGGCGATCACGGCTGCCGTCGATCCGAAAACGACCGAAGGAGAGTTGGCGAAAAGGCTTTATTTTGGCGACCGCCAAGGCTTTGTCGATCGGTTGCGGCTGTTGCTCGCTTCCGCTCGAGCCCGCGCGGTCGAAGACAATGACGCACTGCTCGAAACCGGCGGCTTCTCGCGCCTGCTTGCCTTTGCTGCAAAATGGCAAAACCCTGTTTTTCCGGTCAAGGGCGCCGATCTGACGACGCTTGGCGCATCACCGGGGCCGAAGCTTGGTGCAACGTTGAAGAATCTCGAAAAGGAATGGGTCGAGTCCGGTTTTGCGCTTGATCGCGGCGCGCTGCTCAAGCGCGCCGCGGAGGCACTCGAATCCTGACCGTCACGCTGCGTCGCGGACCTTTTCGATGCGCGAGCGGATCGCCTCGATCATCGTCTCGCGGATCACCGTCTCGCCGTGCGTCTCGCGCAGATGCTCGACGGCACGGCGCATGACCTCAGCCTCCTCCTCGGCGCGTGTGTGCCACTCGCAGCCGGGTACGAGCGACCCGCAATGGAATTCCTTCATCGGCTTCTCCTCATTTCCTCCTTGGAGCGCCGCGCCGCGCAATGACACGGAAGCCCCAGACCTTTGATTGCGCGATCCGGAAACCGTGTCCGGTATCCGGGCTACACGCTGGCCAGCTTAGCATAACACGATCGAACGGTTTTGGTTGCCTTAGAGTGCCCGTGCGTCCAAGCCGACACGCGGCCCTCTAGTGATCGGGTTGCGAAAGGGCGGAGCATCGCTGCTCCGCCCTCTTGCGCTACCCAGGAGTAAGACCTCGTCTTGCTCCAGCGGGCAGGTCATCACTTCACGATCTTGACTGCCTCGGCAATTTTATCCTTGCCGCTCATATCCCACGTGACGCGGACCTTTTCGCCGACCTTCAGGCCAGGATCCTTGAAGGTCTGGGGCAACGTAAAAGTGGCTCCGTTATCCAGAACTAGGCTCATCGCCGTTCCATCAAAGCTTTTGATCGTGCCGGTGGTGTGCTTGACCGCAGCGAATGCGGCAGTACCAGAGGCGAGAACGGCAGTGGCGGCTGCGGTCATAATAAGCTTGCGCATGGCATGCTCTCCTGGAAAATACGGGCACCGCTTGGGAAAGGTGCCCGATTCAATCATGGGCCGTCCGGTCACGTCGGGTCGCGGCTCTCGGGAGTAAAGAACCGCCGGCGTTTCCCGGCCCGACGCGACAAATAGCCCAATCTTTACAATGATATATTAGACGAAAAAGATATTTTCTGGCGCGCCTTGCGCCACATTCGCCGTCAAATTCTGGGGATTTGGACCCGATTGCGGCTCACGTCGTGCTCACCGAGATTTTACGGCCATTTCGCTTCTGGCGGCAGGCTGGACAGGATCGAGGAGACATTGCCGCCGGTCTTTAGCCCGAAGATGGTGCCGCGATCGTGAAGCAAGTTGAATTCGACATAACGGCCGCGGCGGATGAGCTGCTCGTCACGGTCGCCATCGGTCCAGTTGTCATTGAAGTTGGCGCGCACCAGATGTTCGTAGACGACGAGAAAAGATCGCCCGACGTCCTGGACGAAGTTGAAATCGGCGTCCCAGCCGCCTTTGTCCTCATCCGAATGCAGCCAGTCGAAGAAGATACCGCCGGTACCGCGTGGCTCGTCACGGTGCGGCAGGTAGAAGTACTCGTCGCACCAGGCTTTGAATTTCACGTAGTCGGCGATCGCCGCGTTCTTCTCGCAGGCAAATTGCATCGCTCTGTGGAAGGCGATCGTGTCGGGGTCGTCCTGGCTGCGGCGGCGGTCGAGCACCGGTGTCAGATCGGCGCCGCCGCCGAACCACTGGCGCGAGGTGACGACCATGCGCGTGTTCATATGCACGGCCGGCACGTTGGGGTTCCACGGATGGGCGATCAGCGAAATGCCGCTTGCCCAGAAGGAGGGGTCCTCTTCGGCGCCCGGCATCTGCTTCCTGAATTCGGGGGAGAACTCGCCGTGGACGGTCGAGGTGTGGACGCCGACCTTCTCGAAGACGCGGCCGTGCATCATCGACATGATACCGCCGCCGCCCTTGCCGGCATCGCGTTGCCACGGCGTCTTTTCGAAGCGGCCGGGCGACCAGCTAGCCTGCGGCCCCTGCAGGTCCTGCTCGATCTGCTCGAAGCTGGCACAGATGCGCTCGCGCAACGTCTCGAACCACAGCCGTGCCTTCGTCTTCTTCTGTTCGATGTCGGCTGGCAGCCCCGCCGGTATCTCGGGTCGTTGCAAATCCTGTCTCCGGTTGCGGGCGCGCCCGACAAATGACTCGTCTTTTCCGGCCGCGATCCCTAATCTCTTGGGTGCAAGGGTCAAGTGTGAATGGAGTTGTTTCGTGCGCACCCCGGCAAGACCGCCGCTGGATGGCCTGAAAAAGAGGCTCGACCGTTCGCGCGCCGAGAACGCGCGCATGCCGCGCGACGGCTTCCTGCGCGAGACCTTCGTGCTGCCGCGCTCCGACGCTCGTCTCAAGGCGAAGGAATGGTTCGAGCGCTTTCCCAAGCAGGCCTATTGGACCGAGATCGAAAGCTGGTTCGAGCGGCCGGGCGACGTGATCGAGTTCACGATACGACGGTTGCCGGCAGCAGATTAAGGGATGTCACGACAAAAATAGATCGCGCAATTTTGGAGAATCTAGAATTAGGTTCTCACCAAATAGCTTGCCGAATTTTTCGAAGCCCATTTTCTGCGCCTCATCGAAGCTCAAGGACGTATAGGGCGTTGGCATGCCGCCGGAATCGATCCGATAGATCACGATGAGCTGTGTCTCTTCTTCTGCTTGGATTAGATGTCCCAGCACTGAGGTTCCCTTCCGTATCGCACCATAATCGCACTGCTTCCATTTAGGATGCAACAATCAGCCGCCGCGCCCCGGTCCCCTCCCTTGCCAGCCGGTCGCCCTTGTTCCTCAACGGGCACTTGTCGATCGACATGCAGCCGCAGCCGATGCAGTCGGTCAGCCCGTCGCGCAGTTTCTTCAGCTGGGCGATCTTGTGGTCGAGCCCGTCGCGCCAGGCGGTCGAAAGCAAGTTCCAATCCTCGCGCGTCGGCGTCCGGCCCTCAGGCAGTGACGCAAGGGCCGTGCCGATCTCGGCCAGTGAGATACCGACCTCCTGCGCTACCTTGATGATCGCGACACGGCGCAGCACGTCGCGGCCGTAGCGCCGCTGGTTGCCTGACGTCCGGTGGCTGCGGATCAGCCCGCGGGCCTCATAGAAATGTAGCGCCGACACCGCCACACCGCTGCGCATGGCCACTTGGCCGACCGTCAATTCCGTTACCGGTGCCATCCCTCTTTTTCCGTTCCGATTTTTTCGCTTGACCTAAAGTTAAGTTGAGCTTGTAGCGAAGAAACCCGGGATCTGCAAACCAAGGAGATGGTGATGTGCGCCTGGGCCAGGATGACGGGAGACGGAGTGCCGTTATCCGAGTTGCCGGATGGCTTCACCCGCCACCATGGCGACGGAAAGCGCGACGTTGATGCTGCGCGCAGCGTCTTGCATGGGAATGGTCAATTGGGCATTCGCCGCTTGATGGACAAGATCCGGAACGCCTGCGGATTCGCGGCCGAACAGAAGAATGTCGTCATCGCCGAAGGCGAAGCTGGTGTAAGGGGTCGTGGCTTTGGTCGACAGCAGCACCAGCCGCCGCTTGGCAAGCTTGCGCCAGTCCTCGAAGGCGTGCCAGTCGACGTGCCGGGTGAGCGCC
Organism: Mesorhizobium sp. M0018; assembly: GCF_040323955.1. Classification (NCBI taxonomy): domain Bacteria; kingdom Pseudomonadati; phylum Pseudomonadota; class Alphaproteobacteria; order Hyphomicrobiales; family Phyllobacteriaceae; genus Mesorhizobium; species Mesorhizobium sp. M0018. The sequence continues at coordinate 79,072 of NZ_JAMYVL010000010.1, forward strand.
GCCATTTCGAGGTAGTCCATGCCGGCCCGTTTCAGCGCCCGGTCACCGAGCGGGAAGCCCGCCGGTTCGATGATGTCGACGCCGAGACCGAGGCAAGCGGCGAAGCGCAGGATTGTCCCGGTGTTGCCGGCGATATCAGGCTGGTAGAGCGCGATGCGGAGACGGTCGTTCATTTCCGCGTCTTTCTAATAAGTGGCAGATCAGCCACAGAGCTCTCGCGGTTTTGGAAATTCCTGGACTGGCGGGTGGTCATTTTCTGCGAAGTCGGTTATACGGCCAGCATTGTCAACCCGAACCGACGGAGGGGTAATTCATGATGGCCATGCACATCCACCACCCCTCTCGTGGGCTTACCAGCCCGACGGCGGTTTCGGTACGACGATTCTCCTGACCTTCTAGACTTCAATCGCACCGATTCCCGCCGAAACCTTTTTCGGCCTTTGAAGGAATCCTGCGATGTTTTTCAAGCTGTGGAAGGGGCTGAACGCCCCACCTGAACACGCTTCGACCGATGCCACCTTTGCCGCGCCGCGCGTGCCCGCGGCCTGGGTTGGTTCACCCTTCTACCTGCATCTTCAACTGGAGGACGGACCGATGTTCGATCCCTGTAGAATACCCGGCTCAAGAAGCCTGCACGAGCGGAAGACTGCGACCTGGGCGCTTTTGATCGGCGAGACCTACTCGTCGGCGGTTCACGCCGAGACCCGCCGGCGTCCGCATCGCGGTATGCTGCCGGACGTCGATTTCTCGCGCGCCGTTCCGGACTATAGCCGGCCGTCGCTGGTGCGCCGGATCATCAGGCTGATCCGGCCTGGTGCAAAAACCAGCGCGAAAATCCGGATCGTCAAAACGTCGTCAGCATCGTCAAACGAGACTGTCGGCGAAAGGCCCGCGACAACCTATATAGCGCGAAGCAGGACCGGCGAGGCGGACGATTCCGTATCGCCGGTCCTTGACGCCATGCGGTCTGGGCACCCCGTCCGTTCGCGTGCCGCGTGAGCGGAAACAGGTATTGTGAGCATCTCTATGTTTAGCTGGTTTGAAAAAAGGCTCGATCCGTTCCCTGCCAAGGAGCCGGTCGAGCCGCCGCGGACACTGATCGCCTTCTGCGTGCATTATACGCGCGGCGCGTGGCCCTACATCGCTCTCGATGCGGTACTGGTGACGGCCATCGCCCTTGCCGAGGTGTGGATGTTCGGCTTCATGGGCCGGATCGTCGACTGGCTGTCCGGACAGAATCGCGAGACGTTCCTGCAGACCGAAGGCTTGAAGCTGGCCGGGATGGCCTTCATCGTGGTTTTCGCGCTGCCGGCGACGGTCTGGTTCCATTCGCTGCTCAACCAGCAGACGCTGATGGGTAATTATCCGATGCGTATCCGCTGGCAGGTGCATCGTTACCTGCTCAAGCAGTCGATGAGCTTCTATCAGGACGAGTTTGCCGGGCGCATCGCGACCAAGCTGATGCAGACCGCGCTCGCGGTGCGCGAGTGCGTCATCAAGCTCATCGATGTGCTCAACTATATCGTCGTCTATTTTCTCGGCATGCTGTTCATTGTCGGCTCGGCAGACTGGCGGCTGGCTGCGCCGCTTGCCGTCTGGCTTGCCGGATATGTCCTGCTGTTGCGCTATTTCATCCCGCGGCTGGGCAAGGTCGGCGAGGAGCAGGCTAATGCGCGCTCAACCATGACCGGCCGTGTCGTCGACAGCTACTCCAACATCCAGACGGTCAAGCTGTTCTCGCATGCGCGGCGCGAGGCATCCTTCGCCAAGGACGGTATGGCTGGCTTTCTCGATACAGTCTACCGGTCGATGCGGTTGGTGACGCAGCTCTACGGCCTGCTCTACGTCCTGAATTCGCTGCTGTTGTTTTCGGTCACTGCAATCTCGCTATGGCTGTGGCTCGGCCAAGCCGTGACGATCGGCGCCGTCGCCCTGGTCATCGGCCTCGTGCTTCGGCTCTGGGGCATGTCGCAATGGATCATGTGGGAGATGTCCACGCTGTTCGAGAATATCGGCACGGTGCAGGACGGCATCGCCTCGATCTCGCTGCCGCGCCTCGTCGAAGACCGGCCTGGCGCCAAGGATATTGCCGTGACCAAGGGGGAGATCCGTTTTGAGGACATCCGCTTCCACTATGGCAAGCAGAAGGGCGTGATCGAAAGCCTGTCGCTGACGGTGAAGCCGGGCGAGAAGGTCGGCATCGTCGGCCGTTCGGGTGCCGGCAAGTCGACGCTGGTCAATCTTCTGTTGCGCTTCTATGACCTCGAAAGCGGCAAGGTCCTGATCGACGGCCAGGACATTGCGGCGGTGACGCAGGACTCGCTGCGCGCCCAGATCGGCATGGTCACGCAGGACACCTCGCTGCTGCATCGCTCGGTGCGCGAGAATATCCTCTATGGCCGGCCGGACGCCAGCGACCAGATGCTGATCGAGGCGGCGCGGCGCGCCGAGGCGCTGGATTTCATCGCCGGATTGTCGGATTCTAACGGTCGAAAGGGTTTCGACGCGCATGTCGGTGATCGCGGCGTCAAATTGTCCGGCGGCCAGCGGCAACGCATCGCCATAGCCCGTGTCATGCTGAAGGACGCACCAATCCTTATCCTCGACGAAGCGACCTCCGCCCTCGATTCCGAGGCCGAGGCGGCCATCCAGGAGAACCTCTACAGACTGATGCAAGGCAAGACCGTCATCGCCATTGCGCACCGGCTGTCGACGATCGCCGCCATGGACCGGCTCGTCGTTATGGACAAGGGCCGCGTCATCGAGGAAGGTTCGCATGAGGAACTGGTTGCCAGCGGCGGGCTCTACGCCCAGCTCTGGCAACGCCAGTCGGGCGGCTTCCTGCTCGACGACGGCCCCTCCGCCAACGATGCAGCCGCCAACGATGCAATCGCCAAGGGTGAAGCCGCCGAATGATGACTGCCATCTACCGCTGGTTCGAGAACTGGGTCTATCCATTCCGCGAGCCTGCGGACCTTCGCCCACCTGCCGGCGTCAGGGGTTTCCTCTGGCATTATGTCGGGCAGGCGAAGATCGCCTTCTTCGCCATGCTGGTGATCGGCGGCATCGCGCCGCTGGTCGAAGCCGGACTGTTCTATTTCGTCGGGCGGCTGGTCGACATCCTCGACCAGCTTCCCGGTGAACGCAGCTGGCACGCTCTGTGGACTGCCGCCGGCCCGGAACTTGTCTTCATGATCGCGGTGGTGCTGGTCATCCGCACCATTGTCGTCGGCCTGTCGGCGCTGGTCGACGAGCAGACGATCACGCCGGGCTTCTATAATCTGGTGCGCTGGCAGGCCCATCGCCATGTCTCGCGCCAATCCTACGCCTTCTTCCAGAACGACTTTGCCGGGCGTATCGCGACCAAGGTCTGGCAGGCGGGACAGGCGACCGGCGATCTGATGGAAAGCTTCATCGAGGTGGTCTGGTTCATGGTCGTCTATACGGTGACGACGCTGGCGCTGGTCGCCGGGCTCGATCTCCGGCTGGCGGTGCTGGTGGTGATCTGGATTACCGCCTTCGGCTTTCTGGCCAGGCGCTATTTGCCGGCAATCCGCAAACATGCCGAAGCCACCGCCGAAGCCGGCTCGATGATCACCGGCCGCCTTGTCGATTCCTATTCGAACGTGCAGACGTTGAAACTGTTCTCGGCCGATGGCGACGACCGCTACATCAGGAACGGCTTCGACATCTATCTCGACGCGCTGCGCCCGTTCACCCGCAGGCTGACCGGCGTGCGCATGGCGCTGACGATGCTGTCGGGCATTATGATCACGGCGATCGCCTGCTTTGCCGTTTATCTCTGGGTCGAGGGTGCGATCACAGTCGGCGCCGTGGCTTTCACGCTGTCTTTGGTGCTGCGGCTGAACATGCTGCTCGGCCGGCTGATGATGCAGCTCAACGGCATCTTGCGGAACCTCGGCGTGCTGGAGAATTCCAAGGCGCTGATCTCACAGCCGCTCGGCCTGACCGATGCGCCGGACGCGAAAGAGCTTGTCGTCGGCGGCGGGCGCATCAACGTCAGCAATGTCGAGTTCCACTACGGCAAGGGGTCCGGCGTGCTCAACGGCATCGACCTCGTCGTGCGGCCGGGCGAAAAGGTCGGCCTGGTCGGCCCGTCCGGCGCCGGCAAGACGACCTTGGTCAATCTGATCCTGCGCCTCTACGCCCTCGAGAGCGGCAAGATCACCATTGACGGGCAGGACGTCTCCAGGGTCACGCAGAATTCGCTGCGCGCCAATATCGGCGTCGTCAGCCAGGATACGGCACTTTTCCACCGCTCGCTGCGCGACAACATCAAGCTCGGCATGCCGGAAGCGACCGACGCCGAGATGGTCGCGGCAGCGAAGAAGGCCGAGGCGCACGAGTTCATCCTCGGTCTGCGCGACAATCGCGATCGTATCGGCTACGAGGCCTATGTCGGCGAGCGCGGCGTCAAGCTCTCCGGCGGCCAGCGCCAGCGCGTGGCGATCGCCCGCGTCTTCCTCAAGGATGCACCGATCCTGGTGCTCGATGAGGCGACCTCGGCGCTCGATTCCGACATCGAGGCGGCGATCCAGGAAAATCTGGCAAGGCTGATGGAAGGCAAGACGGTCATCGCCATCGCGCATCGGCTGTCGACCATTGCGGCACTCGACCGGCTGGTGGTGCTCGACGAGGGCCGCATCGTCGAGCAAGGCACGCATGACGAGCTGGTCGGGCTCGACGGGCTCTATGCCAGGCTGTGGAAGCGGCAGTCCGGCGGTTTCCTGTTCAACGAGGAGAGCGCGCTGGCCGAGACCCGGCCGGCGGAGTAGTTTCTAAAGACCGGAGTAGACCATGGCGGTGAGAATGCCATCGAATTTCGGACGGTCCGGCGCGCAGGAGAGCGCGTTGGACCTGCTTGGCCATGAAATCCTCGGCGAGAAGGCGGCCGCGCTCGGCCGCGCCGGCCGGCGCGTCGAGGAAACATTGACGAGGCTGCGCGAGAATTGCGACGATGTCGACCGCGCCCGGCTGCTCAGGGATGCAGCCGAAGCGGTGCACGGATATTTCATCCAGCGCGAACTCTGCGGCCTGCGCAAGCACGACGCGGTGATCCGGGAATACAACATTCCCAAGGCCGTGCTGGCCAGGCTCGGCGCCAGCGCATGATCCGAACCGGAACTGGTTTGAGAAGCGTTATTCCAGCCACTCGGTGATGAAGCTGCCGTTCTCGTGTATGTCGGTGGTTTCCAGCGGGCCTGGCCCGAGATTGGTGAATTTGTGCGGCGTGTTCGGCGGTACGACCAGGATCTGGCCGGCGGTGGCCTCGATCTGCCGGTCGCCGATGGTGAACAGGCCGGTGCCGGTCCGGATGATAAAAATCTCGCAATAGGGATGGCTGTGCAGCCTAGGGCCGCCGCCGATGTCAGGCAGGTAGTTGAAGATCAGACAGCTGCGGGAGCCGTAAGCTCCGCCTTGCAGCTCGCCCTGCCAGTGGTCGGGCCAGCGGTCGGGCGCTTCGGCCCATTTGCCGCGGTCTATGACATGCGCCATAGGCCGAGGATAAACCGGGCGAGCGCCAGATGTCGAGGCGAACGCAGCCATTTGGTTTTGCTGCTGTTTTCCAATCGTTCCGCCGTGCGAATTACGTCCCCGCGACAATCTGCCCTTGTGCCTTCACCCGTCTGGACAAAAACAGGCTTCACGCATAAACCCAAGTCCCAAATGCCGGAGGAATTCGCTAGCCTGTTCGCCATGCGCTGTCGGGCCGGCGCGATTGAGCGGGGAACAAGGCTCGGCCGCCGGCACGGAAGAGGCGAAAGGATCAGGCACCCGTGAGCGCAACCGACACCCAGGATCCCAACCGTCGTGATTTTCTCTACGTCGCCACCGGCATGGCCGCAGTGGTCGGCGCGGGCGCCGTTGCCTGGCCATTCATCGACCAGATGCGCCCGGATGCCTCGACGCTGGCGCTCGCCTCGGTCGAGGTCGACGTCTCCTCGCTGACGCCGGGAATGTCGCTCGTCGTGAAGTGGCGCGGCAAGCCGGTGGTTGTACGCAACCGCACCGAAAAAGAGATGAAGGACGCCGAGGCGGTCAATCTCGCCGAACTCAAGGATCCAATTGCCCGCAATGCCAACCTGCCGGCCGACGCGCCGGCAACCGACGCCAACCGGACCACGCCGGGCAAGGAAGCCTGGATGGTGATGGTCCAGGTCTGCACCCATCTCGGCTGCATCCCGCTCGGCCAGGAAGGCGATTTCGGCGGCTGGTTCTGCCCATGCCACGGTTCGCAATACGATACGGCCGGCCGCATCCGAAAGGGGCCGGCGCCGGAGAACATGGCGGTGCCGGTGTTTCAATTCGTTTCCGACACCAAGATCCGTATCGGCTGAGGCAAGGGATATTTCGATGAGCGAGGGACACTCGACCTATACGCCCAAGACCGGTATCGGACGCTGGTTCGATTCCCGCATGCCGCTCCCGCGGCTGGTCTATGACAGCTTCATCGCCTATCCGGTGCCGCGCAACCTGAACTATGCCTGGACCTTCGGCGGCATCCTTGCGCTTATGTTGGCGGCGCAGATCCTGACCGGTATCGTGCTGGCCATGCACTATGCGGCCGACAGCACTCTCGCCTTCGATTCGGTCGAAAAGATCATGCGCGACGTGAATTCGGGCTGGCTGCTGCGCTACCTGCATTCGAACGGCGCGTCGTTCTTCTTCGTCGCCGTCTACATCCATATCTTCCGCGGGCTCTACTACGGCTCCTACAAGGCGCCGCGCGAGCTGCTGTGGATCCTCGGCTGTATCATCTACCTGCTGATGATGGCGACCGGATTCATGGGCTACGTGCTGCCCTGGGGCCAGATGAGCTTCTGGGGCGCCACCGTCATCACCGGTTTCTTCACCGCCATACCTCTGGTCGGCGACTGGATCCAGCAGCTTTTGCTCGGCGGCTTCGCGGTCGACAATCCGACGCTGAACCGCTTCTTTGCGCTGCATTACCTGCTGCCGTTCATGATCGCCGGCGTTGTCGTGCTGCACATCTGGGCGCTTCACGTCGTCGGCCAGAACAATCCGACCGGCATCGAGGTCAAATCGAAGACCGACACGCTCGCCTTCACGCCTTACGCGACCATCAAGGATGGGTTCGGCATGATCGTGTTCCTGTTCGTCTTCGCCTATTTCGTCTTTTATCTGCCGAACTATCTCGGCCATCCGGACAATTACACCGTTGCCAACCCCCTGAAGACGCCGGCCCACATTGTGCCGGAATGGTACTTCCTGCCGTTCTACGCGATCCTGCGCGCTATCACCTTCAATATCGGGCCCATCAACTCCAAGCTCGGCGGCGTGCTCTGCATGTTCGGCGCGATTGTCATGCTGTTCCTGGTGCCGTGGCTCGACACCTCGAAGGTGCGCTCGGCAGTCTACCGGCCCTGGTACAAGCTGTTCTTCTGGCTGTTCGTGGCCGACGCCATCCTGCTCGGCTGGCTGGGCTCGCAGCCGGCCGAGGGCAGCTATGTATTCATGGCGCAGATGGCGACGCTGTTCTACTTCGCCTTCTTCCTGGTAGCGCTGCCGGTGCTCGGGCTGATCGAAAAGCCGCGGCGGCTGCCGAACTCGATCACCGAGGCGGTGCTCGAGAAGAACAAGGGCGGCGGTGGACATCCTGCCGGCGCCACGACCGCGCCGGAAACCAAGGGCTGAGCATGATTCCGAAAAGTGGAAACCGGTACTCGGACAAGGTCATGCTCGAGACGGTGACGGCGCGTCAGAGAATCTCAAGGGGATTTGGCATGAAGAAGATTCTCTCCTCGCTGGCGCTGCTTGGCCTTTTGGCCGCGGGCATGGGTGCCGCAAGCACTGGAGCCAGCGCCCAGGAAGAGGCGCACAATGAGGCGGCGCCGACGCATTTCCCGATACACGAACCGGAGGAAATGGATTGGAGCTTCGCCGGGCCATTCGGCACCTACGACAAGGCCCAGCTGCAGCGCGGGCTGAAGGTCTACAAGGAAGTCTGCTCGGCCTGCCATTCGATGAATTTGGTGGCGTTCCGTACACTGGTGGGCCTTGGCTATTCGGATGCGCAGATCAAGACGCTGGCGGCCGAATATACGATCCATGACGGACCGAACGATGCCGGCGACATGTTCGATCGTCCCGGCAAGCCGTCCGACCATTTCCCGGCGCCGTTCCCCAATGTGGAGGCGGCGGCGGCGGCAAATGGCGGCGCAGCACCGCCCGACATGTCGCTGCTGGCAAAGGCGCGCGGGGTCGAACGCGGCTTCCCGCGCTTCGTCTTCGATATCTTTACCCAGTATGCCCAGGGCGGCCCCGACTACATCCACTCGCTGCTGACCGGCTACGACCAGCAGCCGCCGGCGGGCATGGTCATACCAGAAGGCACGTACTACAATCCGTACTTCCTGTCCGGCGTGTCGCTGAAGATGCCGAAGCCGCTCTCTGACGGCCAGGTAACCTATGATGACGGCGCGCCGCAGACGGTCGACCAGTATTCGCGTGACGTGTCGGCCTTCCTGATGTGGGCGGCCGAGCCACACCTCGAGGACCGCAAGAAGACCGGCTTTCGCGTACTGGTCTTCCTGCTGCTGTTCGGCGCACTGGTCTACCTGACCAAGCGCAAGGTGTGGGCCGGCGTGGCGCACTGAGCCCTGCGATCTACGAGAATGCGAGGGCGTCGAAAGACGCCCTCCTCATTGCAGGCATGTCGATTCATCGCTGCCGGCGCAGAGTGGCCCCTTTTGCCGGACAATTTTCCGTCAGGCGTCACATGGCGGTAGCCGGACTTAGCTGCACCGGGTTACGATTGGCCCATTCCCTTCACGTCTTCAGCCGAATCTGAAAGGCCCGGAGAGCCGCTTGATGAAATCCTCGCTCGAAGAGACGCTGCTTGCCGCGATCCGCACCATTCCGGATTATCCCAAGCCGGGCATCCTGTTTCGCGACATCACCACGCTGCTCGGCAATGCGCGGGCCTTCCGCCGCGCCATCGACGAACTGGTGCATCCCTATGCCGGCCTCAAGATCGACAAGATCGCCGGCATCGAGGCGCGCGGCTTCATCCTCGGCGGCGCCATCGCCCACCAGCTCTCGGCCGGCTTCGTGCCGATCCGCAAGAAGGGCAAGTTGCCTTCCGAGACGGTGCGCGTCGCCTACAGCCTGGAATACGGGCTGGACGAGATGGAGATGCACAAAGACGGTGTTTCTCCAGGCGAGAAGGTAATCCTCGTCGACGATTTGATCGCCACCGGCGGCACGGCCGAGGCGGCCGTCAAGCTATTGCGGCAGATCGGCGCCGACATCCTCGCCGCCTGCTTCGTCATCGACCTGCCGGACCTTGGCGGCCGCGAGAGGTTAGAGGCGCTCGGCGTACCGGTGAGGACGCTGATCGGGTTTGAGGGGCATTGAGCGTTTCTTCCTTCTCCCCTTCTTGTGGAGTAGGGAAGAACTCCGCTCACTCCACCTTCACCAGCACGGCACTTTCGAATTCGATGACCTTGTCGCCGGTCGAATCGAAGGCCTCCGAGCGGAGCGTCAGCAGCCGCCAGCCCGGTCGCGAGGCGATAGGGCGATGGGCCAGCGCGGTGCGGGTGAAAGTCACGGTTTCCCCGGCATAGACAGGTTTGGGCCATTTGAGGTTCTTGAAGCCGGGCGAGGGGCCGAATTCCGGCACCGGCCCGGGACCGGGCCAGCGGGCGACCTCTGCCTCTATGCCAGCCTGGAGGTTCAATTTCATCCAGGTGGCGGCGGTGTGCCAGCCCGAGGCGCAGAGCCCGCCGAATATGCTGTTCCTCGCCGCCTCTTCGTCGATATGGAATATCTGCGGGTCGTATTTGCGGGCGAACGCCTTGATCGCCTCCGGTTCGAATCGATGTGAACCGAGCGTGACGGTGATACCGATGCAGAAGAATTCGTCGAGGCTCACGCACTGCCCTCGCGGGTGAGGAACATGACGGTGTTTTCGAGCTCGAAAACACCTTCGCCGCGCTGGTTGAACAACTCGCTGCGCATGGTCACCAGGCCAAGGCGGGGTTTCGATCTGGACAGTCGCTTGGCAAGGACGGTGGTGCTGCCGGTCAACAGGTCGCCGGCCAGGACCGGCCGTTTCCATTTGACCTGGTCGACGCCCGGCGCGCCCTGGGAGGTCGAGTCGAGCAGGAAGGCATCGCACAGCATGCGCATGAACACGGCGCAGGTGTGCCAGCCTGAAGCCGCCAGCCCGCCGAGGATGCTGGCCTTGCCCGCGGCCTCGTCGAGATGCATCGGCTGGGCATCGAACTCGTTGGCGAATTCTATGATTTCGGCGGCGCTTACCAACTTGGTGCCGAGGTCGAGCGAAGCGCCCTCGACAAAATCCTCATAAGCCCAGGTCTTTGCGGTCATGGTCTGGAAATCCTGTTCAGGATTGTACGATCGCTACGGGTCCGGGTCCCGGATGCAGGCAGGGCGGCATTTGGTCAAGCAATTTCTATTGCGCCAGCCCGTTGCGACCAAGCCGCAGCGCGGTATTGACGACCCTATAGCCAGCCGCGGCGGCGGAAATACCAGAAAGGCAGGATTGCCGAAAGCACCATCATGCCGATGGCGAAGGGATAGCCAAAGTGCCATTTGAGCTCAGGGATGATGTCGAAATTCATGCCGTAGATCGAAGCGACAAGCGTCGGCGGCAGGAAGATGACAGCGGCGACGGAGAAGATCTTGATGATGGCGTTCTGCTCGATCGAGATCATGCCGAGCGTCGCGTCGAGCAGGAAGCTGATCTTCTGCGACAGGAACGTGGCGTGGTCGGCGAGCGACAGCACGTCGCGCGACAAGGTCTTGATGCGAGCGCGGGTATCCTTGCTCATCCTGCTTTGCGTGGAGGCATGGGCGAGAAAGCCGGCAAGGCGCTGTAGCGAGATCAGGCTGTCGCGGATCGAGGAGGCGAGGTCCTCCTTGCGGCCAATGCCTTTCAACAGCTCCTGGAAGTCGCGGTTGCGCTTGGAAACCTTGGTCGAGCGTGCCTCGAAGATGTCGCGCGAGATCGCCTCCACGTCGCGGCCAGCGCGCTCCAGAATGTCGGCGAGGCGGTCGACGATCGCCTCCAGCAGTCCGATCAGGATGGTGTCGCCGCTGGTGCAGCCGGTCGCCACCTTCTCGGCGCGCAGCGGAAAGGTCTTGAACGCCTTCGGCTCGTGGTAACGCACGGTGATCAGCCTGCTTCCGGCGAGCACGAAGGTGACCGGCGACATCAAGGGATCGTTCACCTCGGTCTGCGCAGGCAGAATGGCGGTCATGAAGTAGGCGCCGTCCTCGACGTAGAGACGGCTCGAGATCTCGATCTCTTCCATCTCTTCGCGGGTCGGAACGGCGATGCCGAGCCAGGTCTCGATTGTCGTCTCTTCTTCCTTTGTCGGGTTGAAGAGGTCGACCCAGACGACAGTGTCGCTGTTTTGCACGAGATCGTCGACCAGGCGCAGGCGATCATTGTCGACGACGAAGGCCTTGATCATCGCCGGGGTCTCCCTTGCTGTTGCCAAAGAGCGTTCGTTTGGAGGGGGCGCGTCAGTCACATCGCACGGACACGGGCAGGCGAGGCGCGAGGCCGGTGCAGAGGCCCCTTAGACCCCGCACGATGGCCCGTCAAGCAGCGCAAGAGGCACTGCGACACCCTGCTTTGAAGTTTGTCATCGAGCGACGGCAATGGTGACCATTGGGCTCCCTCGCCGGTTCAGGTGTTGAACTTGAACAGCATGATGTCGCCGTCCTGGACGACATACTCCTTGCCTTCGTCGCGCGCCTTGCCGGCCTCCTTGGCCGCGACTTCGCCGCCCAGCCTGACGAAGTCCTCATAGGCGATGGTCTGGGCGCGGATGAAGCCGCGCTCGAAATCGGTGTGGATGACGCCTGCCGCCTGCGGCGCCTTGGCGCCCTTGTGCACGGTCCAGGCGCGTGTCTCCTTGGGGCCAACGGTAAAGTAGGTGATGAGCTGGAGCAGCTCGTAGCCGGCGCGGATGACCTTGTTCAGGCCGGGTTCGTCCAGACCGAGCGTTGCCAGGAATTCCATTTCCTCTTCGTCCGAGAGCTGGGCGACCTCGGCCTCGATCGCCGCGGAAATCACAACGGTGCGGGCACCTTGCGCGGCGGCCATCTTCTCGACCGCCCTGGTATGCGCGTTGCCGGTGGCGGCATCGGCTTCCGCGACGTTGCAGACGTAAAGCACCGGGTGTGAGGTCAAGAGATTCAGCCCCTGCAGGATGCGTAGATCCTCAGCCGAGATGCCGTTGAGCAGGATGCGGGCGGGCTTGCCCGCCTGCAGCAGTTCAAGCGCCGCTTCCATCATCGGAAGTGCGGTCGCTGCTTCCTTGTCCTTGCCGGCGGCACGCTTGCGGATCTGCACGATGCGGCGCTCAAGGCTGTCGAGGTCGGCAAGCATCAATTCGGTTTCGACGGTCTCGGCATCAGCGACAGGATCGATGCGGCCCTCGACATGGGTGACGTCGTCATCCTCGAAGCAGCGCAGCACATGGACGATGGCGTCGACCTCACGGATGTTGGCGAGGAATTGGTTGCCAAGCCCTTCGCCTTTGGAGGCGCCACGCACCAGGCCGGCAATGTCGACGAACGAGATGCGGGTCGGGATGATCTCCTTCGACTTGCCGATCGCGGCGATCTTCTGCAGGCGCGGATCGGGCACCGCCACCTCGCCGGTATTCGGTTCGATGGTGCAGAACGGATAATTGGCGGCCTGCGCCGCCGCCGTCCTGGTCAACGCATTGAAGAGCGTCGACTTGCCGACATTGGGCAAGCCAACGATGCCGCATTTGAAACCCATTTTTGTCTGGTCCTATCGGGAAATCGAAATTTGATCAGGGCTATGGGCGAAAGCGCCGATGATCGTCAAGGCGCAATTCAATTCAGACGCTGCGCGATGTCATCGGTGCCTATCGCCAACGAACGAACGCCGGACCTGCTCAGTATTTGCAGAAGATGCCAGAACGCGTCGACCTCAGCGGTTCCGAAATCGATGGTCAGTTGCCCGTCGAGCAACTGCGCACTGTGAATGACGTTTCCGACGGTCTCCGATGTTTCACGCTCGCCATCGATATCGAACCAGCCGCGAAACCATTCGTCGAAGAGATCGCCGTCGAGCTCATTTATAGGGAATTTAAAATGAATCTCATCCCACCTGAAAGGTGAGATGAGGACATCCATTCCACCCATCCCGGCGTGAATATCCGGAGAGAATTTCACATAGGAATCGCTGTTGATGAATTGCGGATTTGGCTGTCCGTCATTACTGACGAAATCAACCGCGATGAAATTTCGATAGAAGGAATCGACGTTCGAAAACTTGATTTCGGTCGCATGCGATCCTTGGCAGTTGCGTGCAAGTTCGCCGGCAGCGGTGACGAAATAATCAACATACTTCTGTCTGATGAGACGGACCAATTCCTGAATGTCATCCAGATCCATGGCTCAGTCCTTGCCGCCAAAAAGCTTCTTCAGCATGGCCGCCATCGGGCCGGTTTCGGGCAGCTTGGCCGCCGGCTGCTGCGGCCGCGCCTGGCGGACGTGGCTTTGCGCCTTTGGCGCCTTGGGCGGCGGGCGATCGTCGTCGTCCGTCGGCGTGAGCTTGTCGCGCAGCGCCAGCGTCACACGGTTCATGAACGAATTGTCGTCGCCCTTGGCAAGCAATCCGGCACCATCGGCGATTGCGTCGAGCAGCACGTCCAGCCATTCGCGATCGGCCTTGGCGAAATCGCCGAGCACATGGCCATGCACCATTTCCTTGACGCCGGGGTGGCCGACGCCGATGCGCACACGGCGAAAATCCTTGCCGACGTGCTGGTCGAGCGAGCGGATGCCGTTGTGGCCGCCGGAACCGCCACCGACCTTGACCCGCACCTTGCCGGCGGCAAGGTCGATCTCGTCATAGAAGACGGTCAGTGCCGAAGGGCCGAGCTTGTAGAAGCGCAGGGCTTCGCCGACCGCCTGGCCGGACAGGTTCATGAAGGTCTGCGGCTTGATCAGGATCACCTTTTCGCCGGCAAGCGTGCCTTCGGCAATCAGACCTTGGAATTTCTTCGACCAGGGCGAAAAGGAATGGCGGCGGGCGATCGCGTCCGCCGCCATGAAGCCGACATTGTGCCGGTTGTTGGCGTATTTCGCGCCCGGATTGCCGAGGCCTGCAAAGACAAGCATCGTCGCCTCCGGGCGGGAAGGGGTTACTTCTCTTCGGCGGCAGGAGCCGCTTCGGGCGCAGCCGCTTCAGTCGTCTCTTCCGCGGCCTCCGGCTTCATCGCCGAGGAGCCGGCAATGGTCGCGATGGTGAAGTCGCGGTCGGAGATCACCGGCTTGACGCCGGCCGGCAAGGTGACGGCCGAAATGTGGATCGAATCGCCGATATCGGTACCGGTGAGATCGACGGTGATGAAATCCGGGATCGCATTGGCAGGGCAGTGGAACTCGACCTCGTGGCGCACGATGTTGAGCACGCCGCCGCGTTTGATGCCGGGCGACTTGTCTTCATTGATGAAGTGCACGGGCACATCGACGTTGACTTCGGTATCCTTGCCGATGCGCAGGAAATCGACATGGACAGGGAAATCCTTGACCGGGTCGAGCTGAAAATCCTTGGGCAGAACCTGGATCTTGTTGCCGTCGACATCGATCGTGGCGACCGTGGTCAGAAACCCGCCGCCATGGATCTTGTAGTAGATGTCCTTGTAGGTCAGCGCAATCGCCAGGGGAGGCTGCTTGTCGCCGTAAATCACTGCAGGCACTTTACCGTTGCGGCGAACTGCACGGGCGGACCCCTTACCGACCTGTTCGCGCGCTTCGGCCTTGAGCTCGTAAGTATCGTGGCTCATGGCATTTCCTTTCGCGTTGTTCTGGAGCGTTCGCGGCCGGCAACGTGCCGGGGCCGTAAACGTCGAAAGCCGACATAGCTAACGCATGACCTGGTCCGAAAACCGGAATCCACTTTTCGGGATCATGCGGGAAGGCGGCCTTCCGCCGCGTTGCCTCCAAGGGTGTCTACGCGGGTGGCGGCTCTATAGCGGAAGGCGGCGCGAGGTGCAAGCGGGCGGCCCATCAGGCCGGAAGTAGCAATGCCGAAAGCGATGCTGCAACGTACAGCCCAACCCCGAAAGACAGATGGGCCATAAGGCTGCGCAGGCGCGCAGTGCGCGGGTTGGGAACTTTCGAAGCCGCGATGCCGATCCCAAAAGCCGGTTGCATCACGAAGAACGGGCGACGATGGTGCAGACGCCGACCAACAGGGCCGGAAGCACTGTCGGGTGCCGTGCCCAGTCGAGGCCCCACACTCCAATCAGCGCTGCGGCAAATACGATGCCGGTCGCGTAATGCGCACTCCATCCAATGGCGGTATCCAATGGCGGTTTCGCCGCGAACGCGGGCAGCTTGTGCGATATTCGCATGTGCAAAACGTCCATGTGGAAAGTGCCCGATCCAGCGGCCGACCCAGGCGTAATCAAGCGGTGGAATCGCGAACATTCGCTTCAGAAACCATCCCCAGAGGTCCATCAGGGCTGTCGCGCCGATTCCAACGACGGCCGCACGAACAACGAACTCCAACATTTTGGCATCTCTTGTTTCACCCGTTGTCGCCTATTGTCGTGGAGTCCAGTGCGTTCTTTCGCCCGACGCCTTGGCAATCCTCAGGGCACGAGGCTGGGCCCCGCGCCGGTTCGAAGGCGGCTTCCCCGACTGGGTGGCTGCAGGCCTGGGGGTAGAGGCCGTGAATTACGAAAGCGGTTAACGGCCGCCAAAATCGGTGTCGCCGCCCAAGCCCGAACACAAATGGAAAGGGGAACCGCGGCGGGTGGAAAGGGGAACCGCGGCGGGGCAATGCCCACGGCGGGTGGACGGCGCGCGCCGGCAGCATGGAAGGGAGCCGATGAACACCTATTCGGAAACAAGCGGTGGAAGCGGCGTTGCGGAAAGAGGAGGTTTCCAGCGAGTGGCGAGAACGGTGCGATAAAGAGTTTCGCTCTACCTTCTATGGCTTCCGCTCGACCAGCATGTAGCCGATCCCACGAACTGTCTGAATGCTGGCCGATGCATCCGGCCCGAGCTTCGCACGCAGATAGCGAATGTATACCTCCACGATCTTCGTCCCGGGTTCGAAGCTGTATGACCAGACATTGTTGAGGATGCGCTCGCGGCTAACCACTTTCCCCGCGTTGAGCATGAGAAAATGCAGAAGGTCGAATTCACGTCGGGTAAGGCTGATTTCCCGGTCGCCGTCCGCAAAACGACGAGCGCTCGTGTCGAGATTGAGGCGGCTCACTCGAAGCAATTGTCGATCCACTGCACCCTGACGGCGTCGGCGCAGCGCGTCAATCCTGGCCACCAGTTCATCAAACGCAAACGGTTTCGTCAGGTAATCGTCGGCACCGCCCTTGAGCCCATCTACGCGATCCTGAATTGTCTCCTTCGCGGTCAGCATCAGGATGAGAACCGGCCACTGCTCCAATCGCACGATCCGGCACAGCTCAAGGCCGTCCAGGTAGGGAAGCAGACGGTCCAGGATCACGAGATCGAATGGATCCGTACGAATAATGGCTAGTCCCTCGCGACCGTCCTCCGCGACACTCACGTGGAAGCCTTCGGCCTCCAACCCCCGGCGGAGAAAGTCGGAGACACGCCGGTCGTCTTCAACGATCAGGATTCGAATCATGGGTGCGATGTACCAGCGGCAGTCTGATTCTGAGGAGGGTTCCCGAAGGCTCAATTCCTTCAAGGCCGATTGTGCCATTGTGCCCGTCTATAATCTCCTTGGCGATCGCGAGGCCAACACCAAGGCCGTCGGCTGCGGACCTCCCGCCGACACGCCCGCGATAATATCGGTCAAACACGAACGGGAGATCGTTGGCATCGATCCCTGAACCGTTGTCGCGGATGGCGATCTCAAGCATTCCATGACGCTCAGCCATCTCGACTGCTATTGTCTGATACGGCTTTGAGTACTTTATGGCGTTGTCGAAGCCGATCAGCAGCGCTTGCTTTAGGCGCTGGGCGTCACCCCGAATGAGGCAATGGTCTGGGTTGAGCGACAGGTCAACGGATATCTGCTTGGGACCTGCGAGTACGGAAGCCTCCTGAACGGCCGCCTTCACAACCTCACCGGTATCGATGTTGCGCAAGGAGAACCTGAAATTTTCAGCTTCGGAGCGGGCGAATGCCAGAAGGTCCCCCAGGTTGCGAGCCATATCTTCAGCGCAATTGCGGATTCGGCTCAGAGCTTCGCGGTAAGATCGAACACGCGGTTGGCCGCGGAGGGCAACGTCGGCCTCTCCGCGGAGAATCGTCAACGGCGTGCGGAGTTCGTGGCTTGCCTCCGCAAAAAATTGTGTGCGTCGGCTATCGATCGCTCTCAGTTGCTCATTGGCTTTCCGCAGTTCACGGGTGCGCAACTGAACCTCCGCCTCCAAGCGGTCCTGTACCGAAATCAGAGCAGCACGTTCGATCTCGAGAGCCTCGGCCATGCTGTTGAAACTTCGCGAGAGGGAAGCGAACTCGTCGCGTCCGGTCGCGGAAACGCGATGGTCGAGCTTGCCTGCAGCGATGGCTTTGGCGCTTTCGTTCAGTTCACGCACAGGTGTGGCGATTGATCGTCGCAGGACCAGGCCGAACCCCAGACTGCCCAGCATGAGCAACGCAGCGAAGCCGCCGGTCAGCAGCAGCAGCCGCCATTGTGCGCCACGGACGCCGGCGAGTTCCTCTCCAACCTCCCTGCGCTCATCGTGCAAAGCGGCTTCAATCATTTCTTCAAGATCGTTCTCTAATCGGTGCTCCACATCGTTGCGGAAGGCGTCTACGATGCCCTTTGGATCCCCCTTTGTTCGCTGGCTGAACAGTCGCTGGGCGGCCCGATCGATCGCCTCAAACAGCGCCTTGACGCGACCGACGAATCTGAGTTCGGCCTCCTCCTGGCGTCTATCGCTCCAATATCCGAGAGCACCGAGTTCCTCGCGAGTGGCGCCCTCCAGCTTGTAGAATCCGGATTTCACTGCTTCTCGTGCCGCTTCGAAATCCGGCATTTGCTCGGGCCCAAGCAGCAAGACTTCAGCGAGTTGCTCGGTGTAATTGTTGGCTTGCCCATTGAGTTCGGCGAGCGCCTCGAACCGCCCGTGGACGCTGTCGATTCGGCGGACGAATTCCTCTGTCAGCTGGAGTGTTGCGAATGCCAGTCCTGAAATCAGTCCGACAAGGGCGAGAATGACGATTTGAAATAGGAAGATGCGGCCTCGAACGGTCATGCGGTAATCCTGCCGGCGATCGGATAATGCCTCTCACCAAATTCTAACCGGAGCCCTCGCAAGCGTCTAATCGGAACCTCCTAAGTTCGAGCGGAGGGTGTGCGACGCCCTCATCGCCACGTTGGCGGCGAACTAGACGAGGTTTCGGTTGGCACAAGTAGATTTTCGGACCGACAGTGACGCCACCCTTCGGGAAAGGACACCGCCGGTGCTCTGGCCGATATGGCGAGCCGCACTGATCGGAACCTGTGTATCCCTGTGTGTGGCCATCATTGAATTCGGCCTCTCCGCGCTCCCGTCCGACGCCCGGCGAGCGCTCGAGATCCTGCTTGTCGCGATCATCGGGTGGACCCTGACGCCGTTCGACGACACCTTCGTTGCGATCGCCGCCGGGCTGGCAATGGCGCTGCTGGTCAACCGTGATCCAGGCGCGCTGTTTCATGCGCTCGGCGATGAGTTGATCTGGCTATTGCTTGCCTCCTTCATGTTGGCGGCCACCTTCAAGGCGAGTGGGGTCGCAGATCGCGTTCTCGGCCTCGTGACGGGGCGCATGCGATCGGTTCGCGCAATCGCCTATTCCTTGACGGCCGTCATGATCGCCACAGCCTTCGTCATTCCGTCGACCTCAGGTCGCGCAGCTTTGATGATCCCCGCCTTTCAGGCGATCGCGGGACGCTGTGGAAGCGCCCGGTTGCGAAGGGCCTTCGCGCTGCTGTTCCCCACTGTTATCCTGCTCTCGGCCATTGCATCGCCCGTCGGCGCCGGTGCCCATCTGCTGGCGATCGAAATGGTCGGCCGCCTCTCGGGTGTGAAAGTAAGCTATCTGGAATGGATCGCTTTCGGCCTGCCGTTTGCGGCCGTAAGCACCTTCCTTTCGGTCGAATGCCTGCTCCGGCTTTTCCTGTCGCCGGTCGAACGGCGGATGACCCTTTTGCAGCCAACGACGGTGACTAGTGGCGGTGCCGGATTGGCACGGCAGCCGATACTCTGGATCGCCGGCGGGGTTGTCACCGCGTGGCTGACCGAACCTGTCCACGGACTTGATGCCACCGTTGTCGCTCTTGGCGGCGCTCTCTTGGCCACACTTCCTAGAGTAGGCTCCGTGGCGTTTGGCGATGCAATCAAGAGTGCGGAGTGGAAGCTGCTCTTGTTTCTGGCGGCGACGATCTGCTTGGCAGACGGCCTGACGGCATCAGGCCTCAATCGGTGGTTGATCGAGACGACTGTCGATCCGCTGCGCGGCACCGGCTTGGGTCCGTTGGCGCTTATCTCCTTATTAGCCTTGCTTGGGCTTTTCAGTCATCTCGTGATCCACAGTCGCACGGCGCGTGTCTCGGTGCTGCTGCCCCCGGCGCTGATGCTCGCATCGACAGCGCGGCTCGACCCTCTCCTGGCAATGTTTGTCCTCGTCTCGGCGACCGGCTTTTGCCAAACCCTCGCGATCTGCGCGAAACCGGTGGCGCTTTTCGCGGGGGTCGACGAGGAAGGCTACGGCCCGAAAGACCTCGCCTTGCTCAGCTCAATCCTGCTGCCGATGCAGTTCATCCTCATCGTCGTGTTCGCGGTCACCGTGTGGCCAGCCACCGGAGCCCTGCTCAACACGCTCCATCTGCAACTTGTTGGAGAGCCGTAGAATGTCGAAAAAGAAAGGATTGACGAAACGAAGACGGCTTCGAGTATTGGTCGCACCCTCCGGCTTTAAGGAGAGCCTCGGCGTTCGTGATGTCATCGCTGCATTGGCGCGCGGCGTTCGCAATGCCGTTCCGACAGCAAAGATCCTGGGCCTTCCAATGGTGGATGGCGGCGAGGATTTTACGCGGACCCTTGTTGAATTGTCTGATGGCGAGCTGCATTCCGTCACAGTGACGGGACCGGTGGGACAACCCGTGGCGGCCAATGTCGGTTTTCTCGGGCGAAGAAAGAAACGGACTGCAGTTCTGGAAATCGCGGCGGCTGCCGGGCTCCGGCTCGTCCCCACTGACATGCGTGACCCGACCCGCACTACAAGTTATGGGGTTGGTGAGTTGATTCGTTTTGCGCTCGATCTTGGCGCGGAAAGAATTCTGATCGGCTGCGGTGACTCGGGTGTCAACGATGCAGGAACCGGCATGGCCCAAGCATTAGGCGTGCGTCTGCTCGATGGCGGCGGCCGTCCCATTTCGGGGAGCGGCTCGGCCCTCTCATCGCTAGCTCGTGTCGATCTTTCCAGTCGTGATCATCGCCTTTCGAATGTTCGTATCGACGTCGCGGTAAATCCCTACAACATGCTGCTCGGCGAGAGAGGCGTCGCCCGGGTGTTCGGCCCGCAAAAGGGTGCAACACCTGACCAGGTGGTTTTGCTCGAGCAGGGCATGGAAAATGTCGCTCACGTCGTTCGCCGCGACCTCGGCGTCGACGTGACGTCGCTTGTCGGCGGAGGAGCTTCCGGGGGACTCGGCGCCGGACTTCACGCCTTTGCTGGGGCCCGGCTGCATCCGCGCTTCGACCTGATCCTGCGGTATATGGATCTCGATCATCGGCTGTCAAACGCCGACATCGTCATGACAGCCGAGGGTGGCCTGGATGGTCAGACGAGCTTTGGAAAGATACCAGCCGAGATTGCCCGGCGCGCGAAACGTCACAATCTGCCTGTCATCGCCTTGGCCGGAACGATCGGAGCAGGTGCAGAGGCGACCCACGACATCGGCATCGATGCCTTCTTCAGCATTCTGTGCCGACCGTGTTCCCTCGAAGACGCGATCCGTGACGCCGACACGCTGCTGGCGAACGCTGCCGAGCAGGCATTCCGGCTGATGCGGGCGACGCGTGCTTTCAAGTTCAGATGACGGAGCGTGTCAGCCAATGGCCGCGATGTCGCCACGCTGCGGCCCTGACCGGCTCGAAGTCTATGTCGAGAACCGAATTTCGCGCTGCCCGGTGGGCGGGGAAGCCGAAGTCCAACCCAAACTTCACCCGATCGTGGTCCCCGCCTCCACCTTCCTCGCTTCCTTCATGTTAGGCAGGAGGACCGTCAGCAGCCCGAGCAGCGGCAAATACGAGCAGACCTGGAAGACGAAATCGATGCCCTTCATGTCGGCGACGACGCCAAGCACGGCGGCCGCGATGCCGCCCATGCCGAAGGCGAAGCCGAAAAAGATGCCGGCGATCATGCCGACCCGGCCGGGCACCAGTTCCTGCGCGAAGACGACGATGTTCGAGAAGGCCGAGGACAGGATCAGGCCGATCAGCACGGTGAGAACCATTGTCCACTCGAAATTGGCGTAGGGCAGGGCCAGGGTGAAGGGCAGCACGCCGACGATCGAGAACCAGATCATCGCCTTCTGTCCGTAGCGGTCGCCGAACGGGCCGCCGAGCAGGATGCCCAGGGCCGAGGCGCCGAGGAACAGGAACAGCATGACCTGCGACATCTGCACCGAAACGCCGAATTTATGGATGGCATAGAAGGTGTAGTAGCTGGACAGGCTGGCGATGTAGGCGTTCTTGGTCAATACCAGCAAGGTCAGCACCGCCAGCGCGCCCAGGACCTTGCGGCGCGGGAAAGGCGAAACGAAGCGTGCCGCCTTGCGGGTGCCCTGTGCGGCGCGCAGGCGGCTGTACCAGCCGCCAACCTGCCACAGCACGATGATGCCGATCAGCGAGCCGCCGGCAAACCAGGCGATGCTGGTCTGGCCGAAGGGCACGACGATGAAGGCTGCCAGCAGCGGCCCCATCGCTTGGCCGAAATTGCCGCCGACCTGGAACAGCGACTGCGCAAGACCGAACCGGCCACCGGAGGCGAAGCGGGCGATGCGTGAGGATTCCGGGTGGAAGATCGCTGAGCCGATGCCGATCAGCGAGGCGCCGATGAGGAGCAGCGAGTAATGTCCGGCATAGGCCAGCACGACCAGCCCGATCAGCGAAGAAGCCATGCCGTAGGGCAGCGAATAAGGCATCGGCCGCTTGTCGGTAATCATGCCGATCACCGGCTGCAGCAAGGATGCCGTCACCTGGAAGGTAAAAGTCAAAAGGCCGATCTGCCAGAAATCGAGACCGTAATTGTCCTTCAGCAGCGGATAGATCGCCGACAGCAGCGACTGCATGATGTCGTTGATGCAATGGCAGAAGCTCACCGCCAGGATGACGGTGAAGGCCGTCGCCTGAGCTGAAATGTGGCTGGCCGCTGCCGGCTTGGCGTCGGCGGTTGCTGTGGTATCGGTCAAGGCAGGCTCCGTGGTCTTTTTGGCGGGCGCTCCCGCAGGCGGTCTTATAGGGCGCAGCCTTATACGTTGCTTGTCACGCGACTTCTTTCGTGGTTTGGTCCAATAGTTTCGCAAGTGGGCCATAGCTGATGCCGCATGGCAGGGAAATGTTCAGAGCGGGCGACACCGATTTCGGGCTGTTGCATGAGCGTCGCTGGCAATGGCTGGAGCAGGCCGTAGGGCCGGCAGTGGCGCTGCCGACCGAATATCCGGACGGCTACCATGTGCCACCGCACCATCATAGCCGCAGCCAGTTGCTGCACGCGCTGGTCGGTGTCGTGCTGGTGAAGACGCGGCATGGGCGCTGGATGGTGCCTCCGGACCACGCGATGTGGATCCCCGCCGGCACCGAACATTCCGTCGAGATGCTGGGCGACGTCAGCATGCGGTCCGTCTATGTGATGCCGGAGGCCATTCCCGGCCTGCCGGACGGGTTGCGTGTCGTCGGCATCACCGACCTGATGCACAGCCTGATCGTCGAATCGGAAAAGCTGCCGCAAGGCGCCGAGCTGAAGGGGCGGGGCGGACTGATCATGAAGCTCCTGCTGCACGAAATCCCGAACCTGCCGGAACGGCCGCTCGGCCTTCCGTTCCCGTCCGATGCAAGGTTGGCGACGCTGTGCCGGCGCTTCGTGTCGGCACCGTCACCGCATGCGACGATCGACGAGTGGGCCGCTATCGTCGGCATGAGCCGCCGCTCTTTCACCCGCGCGTTCCACCGCCAGACCGGATTGTCGCTGTCGACCTGGCGTCAGCAGGCCTGTCTGTTCGCGGCGCTGCCACGGCTGGCCGACGGCGAGCCGATCACGAGGGTGGCGCTCGATCTCGGCTATGACAGCGTGCCGGCGTTCATCACCATGTTCAAGCGCATGCTGGGAGCCTCGCCACGCGGTTACATGCGGGGCGCCCGTGATGCTGGCGAAGGTGTGCGACGAACAAGTGGTCCGGCTCGGCCTGAGGCGCAGCCCTGAAGGGCGTCGCGTTCGACCGGCCTCATGCGACGCGCTTTGGGTTCTTGTTGTATGCATGTCGTTATCGCAAAACCGCTGCACAGTTTTGCGCGACACGCATTAATCGAACAGGCTCGACACCGATTCCTCGGTCGCCGTGCGCGAGATCGCCTCGCCCATCAGTTCGGCGATGGAGATGACGCGGATATTGGCGGCGTCCAGCACTGCCTGGGTCGGCTGGATGGAATCGGTGATGACCAGTTCCTGCAGTTTCGAGGCGCCGATGCGGGCGATGGCGCCGCCGGACAAAACGCCATGGGTAGTATAGGCGGTCACACTGGTGGCGCCATCGGCAAGCAGCGCATCGGCCGCATTGCACAGCGTGCCGCCCGAATCGATGATGTCGTCGATCAACAGGCAATCCTTGCCGCGCACGTCACCGATGACGTTCATGACTTCCGATTCGCCGGGGCGCTCGCGGCGCTTGTCGACGATGGCAAGCTGGGCGTCGATGCGCTTGGCGAGCGCGCGGGCGCGGACCACGCCGCCGACATCCGGCGACACCACCATGACATTGGCAAGCTGCTTGTATTTCGCCTTTACGTCGCGGGCCATGACCGGCACGGAAAACAGATTGTCGGTCGGGATGTCGAAGAAGCCTTGAATCTGGCCGGCATGGAGATCCAGGGTCAGCACCCGGTTGACGCCCGCCCTGGTGATCATGTTGGCGACCAGCTTGGCCGAGATCGGTGTGCGGCCCGAGGCACGGCGATCCTGCCTGGCATAGCCGAAATAAGGAATAACCGCAGTGATGCGCTTGGCCGAAGAGCGCATGAAGGCGTCGATCATGATGAGCAGTTCCATCAAATGATCGTTGGTCGGGAACGAGGTGGACTGCAGGATGAAGACGTCCTCGCCGCGCACATTCTCCTGGATCTCGACGAAGATTTCCTGGTCGGCGAAGCGCCTGACGCTGGCCTTGCCCAGCGGAATGTTGAGGTAGCGGGCGACTGATTCGGCCAGCACCCTGTTGGAATTGCCCGCGAAGAGCTTCATGCACCGTTCCTGGCGAAGGATTGAGAGACTCCGATAGCACTCCAGCCTCTTAGTCGGGCTTTTAGCGGCCCGCGCCGGTATTGCAAGCGTCGTGAATGGGAATCCGCCGGCTAATCTCAATAAACGCTTACGGCTTGACGATGCGGCGATAGGTCCACTTCGACGCCGACGGAATCGGCATAGCTCTATCTTTCAGTCTGAGTATGATCTTTTCCGAAAACCGGATTTCACTTTCGGAATTATGCTCCAGGTCAGCCGGCGCCGCCGCCAAGCCAGGTGGCGAACTGGTCGATTGTCTGGTCGGCAATTGCCTGCATGGTCGCAGGCGCGACCGCCGTCCAGCCTTCGCCGCCGCCAACAGACGGCGCCTTCTGCTGGCCGTTGATGCGATGCAGCCGGTTGCCGGCCGGGTCATAGATGTCCCAGACATAGATGACGGTAGTGTCCTTGCCTTCCGTCATGGTCGAGAAATAGCCCTTGAGCACATGTGTTGGGGTCTGGTCGGTGCTGCCGGCCAAGGTGATGCCGCGCTGCCTGGCGCGTGTCTGAAGCTCGGCGGTCAGCGGTGTCGCGGCTTCTACCGAGGCGCCGACGATCGGCGCCACCTGCAGCCGGGTCCGCGCAATGGCAGCCGCGCTTTTGGCGGGCGGCACGGCTGCTGCAGCGGAAGGCTGCGCCGTATCTGCAGTTTGCGCGGTGCCGGCAGGCTGAGCCGGAGTTGCGGGGGGCGTCGCGGCACCTCCGGCTCCGGAGAGGGATTGCGTCGATTGCGGGGCAATGGCCGAGGGTTCGAGAACGTCCTTCGCATTGGTGCAGGCCGCCAGTGCCAGCGCCACGAGCAATGACACGGTCGTCACATGCGATCGTCTCATTAGCCTGAAACTCCTTGGCGACGAACGCCCCTTACACTCTTTCCATTATGGATTCACTGCACGATCAAGTCGAGATCATGGCGGGACAGCGGCTTCGGCTGGGATTCGGTGGTCAGATAGGTGCGGCCAAGCGTCATCGCGGTTTCGGTTTCGGAGTCCATGATGATCATATGGGCGAACAGCGTCATGTTGGGCGCAATCGGTTCGGGATTACCCTGATAGAACATCGGCATATCCATCCAGGACGGGGTGAAGCGGGCGCCGAGCGAATAGCCGCAGGCATTGAGCCGGTGCTTGGTCAAGTTGTGGGCTTCGAGGGTGCGGGCATGGGCGTCGAACACGTCGCCGAACGTATTACCGGGCGTCATCGCCTTCTCGACTGCAAGTAGCGCGGCGCGGGCGGCATCGAACAATTCCTGGTGGCGTTTCGATACCTTGCCGGTCAACACCGTGCGCATCATTGCCGCATGGTAGTGGTGGAAGACACCGGCCCATTCGAGCGTCAGCTGGTCGTTCTTGGTGAGCTTGCGGCGACCGGCCTTGTAGCGGCAAAGCAGGGCGTCGACTCCGGAGCCGATGATGAACTCGTTGGCCGGATAATCGCCGCCGCCGGCAAAGATCGCACCTTGCATGGCGGCGAGGATCAGCGCCTCATCGCCACCCTGCTTGATCAGCGGCAGTGCTGCGTCCAGCGCGTCGTCGGCCAGATTTGCGGCTTTTTCCGCCTTGGCGATTTCTGCCGGGCTCTTGAATAGCCGTAGCCGGCTGACAATGCCGGAGGCATCCGCGATCTGCCCGAAGGTCTGCAACTGCTCGTCGAGGCGCCGGCCATTATAGGCGGTCAGGCCGTGGGTGTCGTATTCGACGCCGATCCGGGCGCCGAGCAGGTCAAGCTCGTTGAGCAGATTGCGCAGATCTACCGCCGGATTGGCGCCGTTGCGGTCCGTCCACAAAACGATGTTGTCGATGATCGAGGTGTGGCGCGCCTGGCGCAAGTCGGCCGAACGCGTCAGCAGCACCATCGAGCCGTCGGCCTTGACCACCAGGCACTGGAAAAAGCAGAAGCCGAAGGTGTCGTAGCCGGTTAGCCAATACATGCTTTCCTGGGCAAACAGCAGGACGGCGTCGAGCTTCTTTTCGGCGATCTCGATCATCAGTCGATCGCGCCGCGCGTCGAATTCCGAGCGTTCGAAATGCAGCGCCATCAGTCAGCCTCCAAAACGATTGCCGAAACCTGCCGCCCGTAGTCGGGCTCGTTGCGATGCGTGCTGCGCCGATAGGAGTAGAAAAGCTCTTCCTCGGCATAGGTGCAGCGGCCAAGTCCTTCGGCATTGACGCCAGCCTTGGTCAGCCGGTCGACCGTGTAGCGGTTGAGATCGAACATCGCGTGTCCGGCATTTGCGGAGGGCGCGAAATAGCGGGCACTGCCAGCATCGGCGTCGACGAAACGGGTGACAAATTCCGGTCCGACTTCGTAATTCCGTGGGCCGATCGAAGGACCGAGCACTGCGACGATGCGGTCGCGCCGGGCGCCGAGGCTTTCCATTGCCGCGATGGTGTTTTCCAGCACTCCGGTGAAAGCGCCTTTCCAGCCGGCATGGGCGGCGCCGATAATGCGCGCCTCGGCGTCGGCGAAGAGGACCGGTCCGCAGTCGGCGGTCGAGGCACCGACGGCAATGCCCGGCCGGTCGGTGACAATTGCGTCGGCCTTGGGCCGCTCGCCGGCAAAAGGCTCCCTGGCAATGACGACGTCCGGCGAATGAACTTGGTGAGCGGTCAGCAGATGGTTTGCAGGCACGCCCATCCATTCGGCGACCCGGCGGCGATTCTCGCGCACCAGCGTCTGGTCGTCGTTCGAGCCGGTGCCGATGTTGAGGCCCCGGTAGATGCCGCTGGAAATGCCGCCGACGCGCGTGAAGTAGCCGTGGCGGATGCCTTGCGCCGTTTCCAGCAAGGGCGACCGAACGGGATCCGGTTTGGTCTGATTCAGCATGGCGGCTTTGTTGTCCGTATGGGCGATTTCGTCAAGCGAGTTGAAGGGCGCAGTTGAAGGCTGGTCAGTTTAAGGCTGGCGCAGTTGATGTCGGCCGCTAGTCGGAGATGGGAGAGTGGGAGAGGCGGCAGCGAAAAGTCAATCCATGCTTGGAAACGGCGGAACGGCAATGCCGGCGGGGAGGACGGCAAGCACCTTGAAGAGTTCGCCCATGGCCAGCGGGCCGGCGAGGCGCTCGACGTCGGCCGCGATCTTTTCGCGAGCTGCCTCATCGGCATTGGCGCCGAGCCGGCCAGCTCGTTCGAGAAGCCCCATCTTGAGCAGGAATTCACCTTGCGTTGAGAGGTGGGCATCGAGGCTGTGTGCCCGAACGGTTGCCGCGAGGGCAGCGAAATCGACATGGGCTGTGAGATCGGCCCGCCCCGGATTGGCCAGCACGTCCTCATGACGGTGCTTGCGCAAGGCCTGCAAGGTGTCGCCGATCCCGGGCTGGAGGTGACCGTAGTCGAGAAACAGGCCGGCGCCGCCAAATCCGGCAAGTCGCCCGGCGATGGCCGCCATCAGGGCGGCGCGGGCTGGCGCCACCTCGACGATCGCACCTTCCGGCGCATTCTCGGCACCCTCCGGCAGCAGCATCGGGTCGAGCGAGCCGGCGCCGACGAAAAAGCGCAGCCGGTTCGCATCGTCGAGACCGATCATCCGCTCGCGCCAGCCGGCTCCGGCGCGGACGAACTGGCGGATGGGCACCGCGTCAAACAGCTCATTACCAACAATCAGAAGCGGCGCCTGCGGTAGTGTGTCCACGGCCTCATGCCAGGCGACGGTGGCCGACGTCCCGGCAAGCGTTCGTTTCTGGACCTCGGTCAACCGCGGACTGGTCTCGATCAAGGCGAACGATGCGCTGGCGGTAAGCGTCGGATCGAGCCGCGAAAGCGTGCGCAGCATATCTCTCATCAGCGTGCCGCGGCCGGGGCCTATTTCGGCGATGGCGACCGGCGTCGGCCGGTCGATCGCCAGCCACGCCTGGTAGAGCCAGATGGCGACCAGTTCGCCAAACATCTGGCTGATCTCCGGCGCGGTGACGAAGTCGCCGGCGGCGCCGAACGGCTCGCGTGTCGTATAGTAGCCGTCCAGCGGATCGAACAGGCAGAGCGCCATGTATTCGCTGATGGGGATCGGTCCCACCGCACCGATCAGCTCGGCGATGCGGGTCTTCAGCCGCGTCATGCCGGCTGCGGTTTTGTCACCGGCTTGGCTGTAGCCATCGCCCAGATGCCGGCCAGCACCATCGGCAGTGACAGCACCATTCCCATGGTCAGCCAGCTCGTGCCAAGGAGGTAGCCAAGCTGCTGGTCGGGCTCGCGAAAGAATTCGACGAAGATGCGCGAGGCGCCATAGCCGGCGATGAAGGCGCCGCCGACGAAGCGCGGCGTCTTCAGCTTGAGCCGCGAATGGGTGAGGAAGCGCAGGATAAGGAACAACACCAGCCCTTCGAGCAGCGCCTCGTAGATCTGGCTCGGATGGCGTGCAAATGGACCGCCATTGGGGAATTCGAATGCCCATGGAACGTCGGTCGGCCGGCCCCATAGTTCGGAATTGATGAAGTTTGCCAGGCGAACGAGGCCAAGCCCCACCGGCACGCCGGCGGCAACCACGTCGAACAGCGACCATGTGCGGATGCCGCGAGACCGGGAAAACAGCGTCATTGCGACAATGACGCCGATCAGACCGCCATGAAACGACATGCCGCCCTGCCAGACGGCGACGATATCGAGCGGATTGGCGATGTAGCGCGGCAGGTCGTAGAACAGCACGTAGCCGGTGCGTCCGCCGAGCACCACACCGATGGCTGCCCAGACGATGAAGTCGTCGAGGTCGACGGGCTTCATCGGCAGGGTGCCGTCGGGCCACAGTTTTGGGTTGGTGACGAGGCGCTTGGCATACCACCAGGCGAACAGAATGCCGACGATGTAGCCGACGCCGTACCAATGCACCGCCAGCGGTCCGATCCGGACGATGACCGGGTCGATGTTGGGAAAGGGCAGGGCGGCCAGCGGCAGCAAATATTCGCTCAACAGGGTCTCCGGGTTCCCAATCAGGTTCGGGCGCGGACCATGCGGCAGGCTTTTGGCGGGGTCAAGGCAAGCATATGCTTGCATTCCGAATCGCGCGCCACTACGTCAATTCGACCAAGCGAGGATTTGCCATGGCGACCGGACCGAACCGCATTCTCGATGAATTCGCCAAGCTGATGACCGATGCAGCCGGTGCCGCGCAAGGCGTGCGGCGCGAGGTGGAGACCGCCTTCAGGGGCCAGGCCGAGCGCATACTCAACTCCATGGACGTGGTGCAGCGCGAGGAATTCGAGGCCGCTCGCGACATGGCGGCGAAGGCCAGGGAAGAAAACACCCGCCTCGCCGCTCGCATCGAGGCGCTCGAGGCCAGGCTTGCCGAATTGACCGGTCAACCAGCGCCTGCGGCTGCGTCAAAGCCGCGTGCAAAAAAATAACAAGAAATAAATCGTTAAACTTTTCCACAAAGCCGGATCGCAAAAAGCGCTTTGTCGTGAATCGCTTACCGGTACTGCGTGAATCTTTGTGACAGTGCCTTTCCACATGCGAATGACGCAGTGCGAAAAATTTGGCTGGTCACGCGACTCCCGATCAATAGACTGAATTTGTTGCATGATTCGGAGCAGGGTCATGCGCCGGGCGGTGGGGTCCGGTCCGGGGTCTTTGCGTTGACGAAGTCCTGGCCGTCCGAGTTCTAGGCAGAATTGTTCGAGTGTGCCTCTCCCGCGGAGCGTGTGGTGGCGCTCCCAGAACGACAGGAAGCATTTCATGGAACTTCTCGAACTCGAATTCTCCCGCGAAATCCATCCGGTGGATGTTATCGAGCAGGTGGCGCACAACAACGATTGGTCCTTCGAGCGGGCCGGCGACGACGAGATCTCGATCTCGGTTGCCGGAAGCTGGACCGACTACCACGTTTCATTCTCCTGGATGGAGGACTACGAAGCGCTGCACCTGGCCTGCGCCTTCGACATCAAGGTCCCGGAGGCGCGCGCGCTCGAGGTGATGCGGCTGCTTTCGCTGATCAACGAGCAGATGCTATTTGGCCATTTCGACCTCTGGGAGCAGGAAGGCGCCATCATGTTCCGCCAGTCGCTGCTGCTGGCCGGTGGGGTCGAGCCGTCGAGCCAGCAGGTCGAGGTGCTGCTGTCGTCGGCGCTGGAAGCCTGCGAATGCTATTTCCAGGCGTTCCAGTTCGTCGTCTGGTCGGGAACTTCGGCCAAGGATGCGTTGGCCGGCGTGCTGTTCGAAACCTACGGAAACGCCTGACCGTCGATGGTTTCGAGCAACGCGCGAAAACCCGAGATCAGCTTTGCCGATTTCGACCGCGTCGACATCCGCGCCGGCACGATCGTCGAGGCCGAGCCTTTTCCCGAGGCGCGCAAGCCGGCGATCAAGTTGAAAATCGATTTCGGTCCCGTGATCGGGGTGAAGAAATCCTCGGCCCAGATCACGAAATACTATACGCCCGAAGCCCTGATCGGCCGGCAGGTGTTCGCTGTGGTCAATTTCCCGCCGCGTCAGATCGGGCCGTTCATGTCGGAAGTGCTGACGCTCGGCTTTCCCGATGAAGAGGGCGCGGTGGTGCTTGGGGCAATCGAACGCAAAGTGCCGAACGGCGGGCGGCTGTTCTAGCTGCGCTGTTGTTCACGCAGCCAGTTTACGCGTGGTACCCAGCGCTTCTTCGACCGTTTCCATGAACATTTCCGCGCAGGCCTTCCAGCTGTAGCGCATTGCGCGTTGCCGCGCCTCGGCGCGGTCGACGTGAAGGGCGGCGAGCGCTGCTTGCCGCAGGTCGTCCGACACCGCGCCGCCGATGCCGTCACCCACAATATCGATCGGTCCAGTGACGGGATAGGCTGCGACCGGCGTGCCGCTGGCCAGCGCCTCGATGATGACGTTGCCGAACGTGTCGGTACGGCTGGGGAAGACGAAAACATCGGCCGAAGCGTAGATCTCGGCCAGTTCGTCGTTCGGACGATGGCCAAGGAAATGGGCATCGGGATATCTGGCCTTCAGCTTCGCCAATTCCGGCCCTTCGCCTACGACCAACTTGCTGCCGGGCAGATCGAGGCCTAGGAAGGCCGGCAGGTTCTTTTCGATCGCGACGCGGCCGACGCAGAGGAAGATCGGTCCGGGAAATCCCAGGTCCTTTCTTTTGTCCGGCCGAAAATGATCGGTGTCGACGCCGCGCGTCCACGGCCGGAGCTTGGTGAAGCCGCGGGCCGCAAGATCGTCGGCAAGCGACTGGGTGGCAACCAGCGTGCCCTGTCCTGAATTGTGGAAATCACGCAGCCAGCGATAGGCCCATGCTTCAGGCACCGGCAGGCGCGCGCTCAGATATTCCGGAAAACGTGTGTGATAGCTGGTCGTGAACGGGCGGCCGGCGTTGCGGCAGTAGCGCCGGGCCATAATGCCGAGCGGTCCTTCGGTGACGATATGGATGTGGTCCACCTTGCGTGCCTCGATCAGCTGCGCCACGCGGTGCGGCGTCGTCAGCGCCAGCCTGATATCGGGATAGGTCGGCAGAGGCAGGGTGCGAAAGATATTCGGCGTCAGGAAGTCCGTCTCGATATCGAAGGATTTCAGGGTCTCCGAGAGACGCTCCAGCGTGTGGACGACGCCGTTGACTTGCGGGCGCCAGGCGTCGGTGACCATCAGGATGCGCATGGCGGTCCCTTGGCGGCAAGCTTGATTGCCTCGCCGCGACGCCTGAGCGGCGACCACGCCGCAGCTCGGGCGTCGCACCAGCGCACCTGGGCAGGCGCGGGGTCGAAATGAGGCCGCAGGGCCGAATCAATCAGGATCGCGCGCTTCATTGGCGCTCTTCACCATGGTTTCATGACGGGCCGATGAAGGCCCGGGTGTCGCTGCCGTCAAGCGGGGACCTTGATCACCGCCCGAAGGCCGCCGAGCGGGCTGCGTTCGAGGACAATGTCGCCGCCATGGCTGCGGGCAATGTCTCGTGCGATGGAGAGGCCAAGGCCGGTGCCGCTGGCGTCGAGGTTGCGGGCCTCGTCCAGCCGCACGAACGGCTTGAATACATCCTCTCGCTTTTCGGGCGGAATTCCCGGGCCGTCATCGTCGATGGTGACGAGCAGCGAACCGCGCCCATGATTGGCATTGATCTCCACCGTCTTGGCATAGCGGAATGCATTGCCGACGACGTTGGACAGCAGCCGCGCAAAGGCATTGGGGCGCACGTGCACATGCGGATCGCCGACAAGCACGGTCGACAGCTTGCGCTTGCGCAGCGCGGCTTCCTCGCGAAGCTTGTCGAAGAAGGCTTCGAGATCGAACTGACCGGCATCTTCCGAAGCTTCGCCGCGTGCAAAGGCAAGGTAGCCTTCCAGCATCGACTGCATGTCGTCGATGTCCTGATCGAGTGCCTGGGTATCGGCCGCCTTGGTCCCGGCAAGCGCCAATTGCAGCTTGAAGCGGGTGAGGATGGTCCTCAGATCGTGGCTGACGCCGCTCAGCATGGCGGTGCGCTGCTCGAGCTGGCGTTCGATGCGTTCGCGCATCTGGATGAAGGCAAAGCCGGCGCGGCGGACTTCCTCCGCGCCGCGCGGGCGAAAATCGCGCGGCATCGGCCGGCCCTTGCCGAAGCTCTCGGCCGCCTCGGCCAGCGTCAGAATCGGCCGGATCTGGTTGCGCAGGAAGGGAATGGCTATCATCAGCAGCACCAGCGAGGTGCCGACCATCCAGATCAGGAAAATATGGGTGTTCGATGCATAGGCCTGGCTGCGGCGCACGAAGACGCGCAGCACCTTGTTCTCGAGCTGGACGCGGACCTCGACGATATTGGAATTGCCGACCGTATCGATCCAGAACGGACGGTTGATCTGGCGGGTGATCTCGGACGAAAGGATCTCGTCGAGGATCGAGAAGAACGGCTTTGGCCCGGGAGGCGGCAGCGGGTCGGGCGGGAGGAGGTCGACCTTCAGCTGCATGCGATCCTGGGCGATGCGGATGACGTTGGCGTAGTCGGCGTCATGCGGATAGGTCTCTATCAGGTCGATGATGGCGGCGATGTCGCGCACCGTGGCCTGCGACAGGCGTTGCGTCACGGTCTGCCAGTGGCGCTCCATGAAGACAAAGGCGACGACCGACTGCAGCATGATCATTGGCGCGATGACGATGATCAGCGAGCGGGCATAGAGCCGCTTCGGCATGTAAAGCGACACCAGGCGCCAGAAACGGTTCCAGGCGCGCGGCACGGCCTTGAGCGCCCGCGTCGCGCGGGCGCTGAAGCCGCCATCTCCCGGCCGTTCGAGTTGCGTGGTCGCCATTCGTCCTTTCGCTCACCGGGACCCGGCAAAGGGCCGCTGTCGGCGGCATTCTATTCCACGCTGAGCCGATACCCAATACCGCGCACGGTCTGCAGCCAGACCGGATTGGACGGATCGCGTTCGATCTTGCGGCGCAGCCGGTTGATCTGGACGTCGATCGTGCGCTCGCCGACCTCGGATTCATCGCCGACAAGCTCATGCCGCGGTATCGTTTCGCCGGCACGCGCAGCGAAGATCGCCAGGATTTCCTGCTCGCGGTCGGTCAGCTTGAGCGCCTCGCCGCCGCGCTTCAGCTCACGCCTGGCGATCTGGAACGTATAGGGGCCAAAGACCAGCTGTTCGACCTTGGGCGTCGTCGCGGGGCCGCCGCGGCGCAGGATATTGTTGATGCGCAGGATCAGCTCGCGCGGGTCGAACGGTTTAGGCAGATAGTCGTCGGCACCGGCCTCGAGCCCGGTGATCCGGCTGTCGGTTTCGGACAGTGCGGTGAGCATCAGGATCGGCACGTTTTTCTCGGCCCGCAGCGCCTTGGTGAGATCGACGCCGCTTTCACCCGGCATCATGACGTCGAGCACGATCAGATCGAAGTCGAGGCCGGCGAGCTTGCGCCTCGCCTCGCCGGAATTTCCGGCGACGGTGACGCGAAAACCGTTTTCGGTCAGATACTGTTTCAGAAGATTGCGGATACGGGTGTCGTCGTCGACCACCAGCAGATGCGGCGCGTCGTCTTCCGGTGCTGTCGGATGATCAACCCTCTCAATGGTCTCCATGGTTTTTCCCTGACATCTTTGCGGGCACAATGTCGATCTGCGCCCTTAGTTCCGGATTTACCATCGCTTCAAGGAACCGTTCGATAACGGCGCGTTCGGTGGCTCCGGAATCTTCCAATGCAGCATGGATGCGGCGCGACTGTGGCCGCGCCAGTGCCAGCGCCAGAGCACGGCCCTTGGCCGTCGGATAAAGCTCGCGCTGGCGGCGGTCGCGGGGGCCCTGCAATTGCACGATATGGTCGGTGTCGATCAGTTGCTTGAGCACGCGCGCCAGGCTCTGCTTGGTGATCTTGAGCACATCGAGGAGCTCGGCGACCGTCAGGCCGGGCCGGCGATTGACAAAATGCAACACCCGATGATGGGCGCGGCCAAAACCGTAATCGGCCAGGATCTGGTCCGGATCGGAGGTAAAGTCGCGATAGGCGAAGAAGAACAACTCGATGATGGCGAAATCAATGCCGTCCTCGTCGGTGATCGCTGTCCTGATCGGCTCTGCGGCTGCGTGGCTCGTCATCTTTTCTCCGTGTGAAGCAGGAAATTATGTCAGCACTATTGACGTATTTTCCGCGCGATGGTAATTTTTGGCAAGCTTTTCGGCGGATTGCGAACGAAAAGGCAAGCGAAGCCGTTTTTTCCGGAACTTCCTGAGTTTGCCAGACCTTAAATATCCGCCTACGCTTTGAGACAATGGCCGCCCGCAGCGGCCGAGGCGAAACACGCAACGACACAATGATGTGCGGGCTGCCGCCCGCGGGAGGTTACCATGGCATCCGTTCCCTTCGACCAACTGGACGGCTTTATCTGGATGAACGGCGAATTCGTCAAATGGGCCGACGCCAAGATCCACGTCTTGACCCACGGGCTGCACTACGCCAGCGCGGTATTCGAGGGCGAGCGCGCTTATGGGGGCGAAATTTTCAAGCTGACCGACCACACCGAACGCCTGCATGAATCGGCGCGCCTGCTTGGCTTCAAGATACCCTACTCGGTCGCCGAGATCGACGACGCCTGCCGCACGCTGTTGAAGAAGCAAGGTTTCCAGGACGCCTATGTCCGGCCGATCGCGTGGCGCGGCAGCGAACAGATGGGCGTTTCCGCACAGAACAGTCGGATCAACTGCGCCATCGCCATCTGGCAGTGGCCAAGCTATTTCGACCCGGCGCAGAAGCTCAAGGGGATCCGCCTCGACATGGCCGAATGGCGCCGCCCCGACCCGCGCACCGCACCGTCGAAATCGAAGGCGGCCGGCCTCTACATGATCTGCACCATGTCCAAGCATGCCGCCGAGGCCAAGGGCTATGCCGACGCCATGATGCTCGACTGGCGTGGCCAGGTGGCGGAAGCGACAGGCGCCAACATCTTCTTCGTCAAGGACGGCAAGATCCATACGCCCAAGCCTGATTGCTTCCTCGACGGCATCACCCGCCGCACGGTTATCGGCCTTGCCAAGGACCGCGGTTTGGAGGTGATCGAGCGCGCCATCATGCCGGATGAGCTTGAAGGCTTCC
The DNA here is from genome assembly GCF_040323955.1 of Mesorhizobium sp. M0018. Lineage (NCBI taxonomy): Bacteria > Pseudomonadati > Pseudomonadota > Alphaproteobacteria > Hyphomicrobiales > Phyllobacteriaceae > Mesorhizobium > Mesorhizobium sp. M0018. The sequence continues at coordinate 115,080 of NZ_JAMYVL010000010.1, forward strand.
AGCAGTGCTTCCTCACCGGGACGGCAGCCGAGGTGACGCCTGTTTCGGAGATCGGTCCATACCGATTCGAGGTCGGCGAAATCGCCAAGACGCTGATGAATGACTATTCTGCGGCCGTTCAGCCCAAGCACGCAATCGCTGCAGAATAACGAAAGTCACAGCTTTTTTAACTAGTAAGGGCGGTTTTCGGGCCGCCCCTTTTATTTAAGCGCTTCTGCATTTGACTTTCACACAATTCGGCGTCTCATGATGGGGTCGGCCCGGGAGGCTGGCAGCTATGGAGGGACTGGAAATATGGATATGAACACGCTTCTTCCGATCATTATTCAGGTGATTACGGGTATCATCGGTGGTCAGGCGGTTGGCGCGGCTATCAAGACTGCGGCGATGGGGCAGCTTACCAAAATCCTGGGCGGCGCTGTCGGCGGCGTCGGCGGTGCGGCCATCCTCAACAGTCTGCTGGGTGGCTCGGTCGATCCGGCAGCCGCCGCCACGGCGGCAGGGGCCGGCAGCGCGTTGAACATTTCAAATATCGTTGGCGGTGCCGGCGGCGGCGCCATCCTGACCGGCATCATCGGTGCGGTCATGAACGCGATGAAGAAATAAGCTTTGACGTTTCAGGTTTTCAAATGGGCGGCTTCGGCCGCCCATTTCGTTTGCCGTTTGTGGGAGCGGTGGACGCCGTTCGCGTGTGTCTCTACATCAGGGCCTGGTTCAAGGTTGGAGCTCTCCTGACGCGTTCGAGGGGACGCGCAGCGCTCCGACAGCGTGAAAGGACGAATATGGGTCAGCTCAACGCCGGCATCGTGCCGGTCACGCCGTTCCAGCAGAACTGCACCATCCTCTTCGACATGGACGACAGGCAAGGCGTTGTCGTCGATCCGGGCGGCGACATCGACAAGGTGCTGGCGGCGCTCGAGGACAATGCGATCACTGCCGGCGCGATCTGGATTACGCACGGCCATATCGATCATGCCGGCGGGGCCATGGAGTTGAAGGAGGCGCTCGGTATCGAGATCATCGGTCCGCATGCCGCCGACCGGCCGCTGCTCGCCAATCTCGAGAACCAGGCAAAGCGCTACGGCATCACCGATCCCGTGCGCAACTGTGTCCCCGACCGGTTCCTTGCCGAAGGCGAGACCGTTTCGTTCGGCTCGCACGTGTTCGAGGTGCTCCATTGTCCGGGCCATGCACCCGGCCACGTCGTCTACTATAGCCGGGCTGCGAAGTTCGCCCATGTCGGCGACGTGCTGTTCCGCGGTTCGGTCGGCCGCACCGATCTGCCGGGCGGCAACCACGCCGCGCTGATCGCCTCGATCAAGGAGAAGCTTTTGCCGTTGGGCGACGACATCGGCTTTATCTGCGGCCATGGTCCCGGCGGCCGTTTTGGTGAGGAGCGGCGGAGCAATCCTTTTCTGGTCTGAAACCGCTTGCCGGAAACAAAAAGCGCGGCCTGTGCGACCGCGCTTTTTTCCGACGGGAAACTGCCTCCGCTAATTGGCGGTGCAGAAATGCTGTTCGCCGTCATAGCCGGTGAACGTGCCGGTACGGGCGTTGAAGCTCCGGTAGCGGTCCGAGCAGTATTCGTACCAGCCGCGGGTCCACGGCTCCGCATAGCTTTCGGCATAGGCCACTCGCGGCTGCACGTAATAACGGCGCACCGGGGCAGGCCTGTAGTATTCATCATCATAGGCCGGGTCGTAATAGCGGGGCTGCGGGCTGGCGAGCGCACCGCCGATCAGGGCACCGGCCGCAAGGCCGAGCACGCCGGCCGCAACGGCGTCGCCGTGGCCGTGGTGGCGGCGGTGATGGCGCCATTCGTCGGCATTGGCCGCGGGCAAGGTCGCAAGCGTGGTCGCAACGACCGCGGCGGACAGGATGGCAGTCTTGAAAATTCGGTTCATGTCAGTCTCCTTCGTGCCGGCCCGGGTCGTTTCGGGGGATGCGGTCCGGCTTTAACGAAGATTAATATGCGACCGTGGCTGAACGGGGGCTGAACGAAATTTGGCCAGGCGGTTCATCTAACTGGGCGGTTCAAGCGTGCGGCAAACACCGCAGGCCAGACCGGCCCACGTCCATTCTGCCCGGGGTGGTTCAGCCGATCGACAGGTTGACGGCTTTCGGACCCTTGCCGCGCTTGTCCGGCTCGGTGTCGAATGTCACTTTCTGCCCATCCTCGAGACCGGGAAGACCCGACGCCTGCACGGCCGAAATATGGACGAAGACATCCTTTGCCCCGTCGTCCGGCGTGATGAAGCCGAAGCCCTTGGCGTGATTGAAGAATTTGACGGTGCCGGTCTGCGGCATGGGAAGCTCCTTTGATCCCACAAGTCCAGTCTCGGGCCGGCAAATGCCCGGACGGAAATTTGTCCTTTATTTTAGTGCCATCGGCAAGAGAAAGTTTTGCGGGTGCCGGCAAGCATCCCCGGAACACAAAAGGCGCGACGAAAACCGCCGCGCCTTCATAAAACTCACGTCACACCAAAGCCTTGCAGCATCCTCACACCCCGAAAGGACGCGCAGCACGCCGCCGTTCAGGCGGCGCGGAGATTGACCGCTTTCGGACCCTTGCCCATGCGGTCGGGCTCGACATCGAAGGTGACCTTCTGACCGTCGACGAGCGTGCGCAGCCCGGAAGCCTCGATCGCCGAGATGTGGACGAACACATCCTTGGCGCCGCCATCGGGCGTGATGAAGCCGAAGCCTTTGGTAGCGTTGAAGAATTTAACGGTGCCGGTCTGGGCCATTGGGGAAACTCCTTCACCCGTGTCAGTCTTGGTGGTTCCGCCCGCCGCCTGGCGCCGTGGGCAAGTCCCGGTGGTTGCTTCGGCAGTCATGCATTGGCGCATGGTAAAAACCCCCGCCGAAAACGGGGCTGTCAGAGATTCACAGTATCGGGGAAAGGTCGTCCAAAACGTTCCGCTCTCCGGGTCGCAAATGCCCGAACACAAAATTTATCGCACGGAAACGTGATGCTTGCAAGACACAGCCGCGGGCGGCCCCAACAGGCGCATCCCGACGCATCGCACCGATAGTCCCGGTTCTCTGCGCGGTCATCGGCCAGACTTCACCCAGGCATGGTCCAGCAAGCGGGGCAGGTGCTGTCTTGGCTTGCGCCGGCATACCGCCCTGGCTCGCCAGTTGCAAACAGGGGTTGCATCTGGCGGCGGAATGACGAGGATCGGCCTGACCCAGGCACCATTTGTGCAGGCAGGAGTTTCGAGGGAGGGAACATTCATGCGGTTTCTTGCGGCAATCTTTCCGCGGCAGGTTTTTTCCATCCTGTTCCTGTCGGCAATTCTCGCAGCCTGCACCGTCGTGGTGGATGATGAGGGGCCGGGGCCGCGCCCGCCACGGCCGGGGCCGCAATTCTGCACCAGGCAATATGACCCGGTCTGCGCCCGGCGCGGCGGCGACCGCCAGACCTTCGCCAATGCCTGCCTTGCCGAACGGGCCGGATACCGCATCATTCGCGAGGGCGAGTGCCGCGGCGGTGGTGGTGGCGGTGAGGAGCAGACATTCTGCACCCGCGAATACCGCCCCGTCTGTGCCCGTCGCCATGGCGAACTGCGCACATTCCCCAACGAATGCGAAGCCCGCGCGGCGGACTATCGCGTCGTCGATGACGGGCCCTGCTAGCGCACCGACCTACAGCCTGGCCGGATAAGCACCATCTGGGGCCGGCGTACAGCTCAGCGCCGTTCCCTTGAAGATGCGCAGGCGACGCGGATCTGCGGCATCATCAGCATGTGAAGCAGCGTTGCGGCGCGTCGGCTCAGTTGGCCGGGTTGTCGACCGGTTCGAGATTGTCTTCCGTGGTGACCCGCTCATAGGTCTCCTGATCGCTGCGGATGCGATATTGCGGCGAGCCGTCCTTGACCGGCAGCCGGCTCTTGATCTGGAACAGCTCCGCGGTCTTTTGGGCAAGGCCGGTGCGGCTCTTCATGCGGACGGTCTGGCCGACGGTGAAGATATGCGCCGGCGTGTCCGTGCGCCGCGCATTCTGCTGGAAGCGGATCATGTGACATTCTCCTGGTCGTGCCGAAGCGCTGCGTCGAGCTCGGCATGGTCAATGGCGACAAGCTGGCTGGTCGCGCTTTTCACTGTCCTTGCCGGCAGATGGATGAAAGTGGCGACGCGGCGCCAGGCAGGCCAGGACATGCCGTCGATCAGTTCTTCGTCGTGGTCGATGTCATAGTCGCCGGCCGGCTGCATGCCATCCAGCCCGCCAAGCACGAACGGTGCCGCGAAATGCGCTATGGAATGGGTGGTGCGAGCAGACATTCTTGTGCGCCTCGAAGTTCTCGCTTGTGCCTTGAAGTTCTCGTGCCTTGAAGTTTCTTTCCGGCCTGCCCCGGAAGCGGAGCCTGCATTGCGGTACCAGGTGTCGGCGATTTGGATAAGTTTGGCGGGCCGAGAATCCCTGACACCGCGGGGCCAAGCATGACCCAAACGGTTTCATACCTCTAGTCTGAAAATACGACTTATTCAAGAAGTTTTCGGCCTCTTACCCCTACCAACGTCAAATTACTTTTCTATAGTTATCCGCAGAACGATGATACGGTCCCGGAGCACCTCGAAAATTATTTGAAGAACTTCCGAAAAAATTCCTCCGGCATTTGTATTTATCTAGCAATGGAAGGAAGAGAGTCATGAACTCCGCAAGAACACCGGATGTCCCGACAGTTGCAGTCAGTCCTGTCGCAAAGCCGATAAAGGTCTTGTCGCCGCGTCTCACGATAAGAAGCGACGAGGCGGCAAGGCGAAGGATTGCCGACACCGACGGCACGGCGCGGCGGGCGCGCCAGCTTGCCGAAAGCAACCGCCTGATTTGACGCGCAAGCCATGACGCTCAATTTTCCCAATCCCAGCCGCTCCTATGACGCGGCGGCCAAGCGCATTCGTTTCGTCGGCCATGACGGCATGCTCGAAGTCCCGTTCTTTGTCGAGGTCGCGGCACTTTCGGCGGCAAACCCGGCTGCAAGCGGAGCCGAGGCCGAATTTCTCAGCGCCTTCGACGCCAAGCGTTCGTCGATCCACGAGATTGCGCGCCAAGCCTACTCGCACGGCCGCAGGAACATGTATGTGCTGACGCCGGCCGACTTCCGCTAGCTCGGTGGGTTCCGAGGTTCGCTCCCTTGCGACCGCCTCTGCTCTTGCACGCGCCGCAGCGATGGCCTAGATCGCGGCAGGCGGACAACACGGCAGGTTTCCCATCAACAGAGATCCGAGACAACCGGCAGGCGCACGTTACGGCTCAGGCGGGCAGCCACCACTGGGGCTCGACCAGTACGTGCAGCAAGCGCTGCAGTTGCACCAGGCGGGGCGCCGGCAGGAAGCCGAGGCGCTTTACCGACAGGTGCTGGCGCAAAAGGCCAACCACCCGGCTGCTGCGCATTTCCTCGGGCTTCTGCTGCACCAGACCGGGCGCAGCGCTGAGGGGCTGGCGCTGATCGAACAATCGGTGCGTCTGCAACCGAACAATCCGGATTTCCTCAACAATCTCGGCACCGTGCTGCGCGACCTCGGCCGGGTCGCGGCCGCCGCCGATCTCTTCCGCAAGGTGGTGGCGATTCGGCCGGACCAGTTGGCGGCGCGTGACAATCTCGGCTCGTCGCTGAGGCAGCTCGGCCAATTCGAAGGCGCCGAGGATATTTATCGCGGCACGATGGGCCGTAACCCGTTCCATGTCCGCGCCCGCGTCGGGCTTGCCGAAACGCTGCAGGAAGCGGGCCGGCTGGATGAGGCACTGGCTGTTTTTCGCGAGGCGCTGACGATCCGGCCGAAGGATGCCGATCTTTTGCACGGCCTGGGTGTCGGGCTGATGGAAAAGGGCAATCTCGACGAGGCTGCGGATCTTTTCAGGCAGGCGCTGGCTGTGGACCCCGGCATGGCGAGGGCCTGGCTGATGCTTACCCAGGTCAAGCGCCAAAAGGAGCGCGACGCCGAGCTTGCCCGCATGGAGGCGGAGCACGCCAAGGCGCCGCGAGGCAGCCTGGCGCGCATGCAGCTTTCCTTCGGTCTCGGCAAGGCCAATGACGACCTCAGGGAGTATGGCCGCGCCTTCGACTATTTCGCCGAAGGCAACGCGATCCGCCGCCAGGGCATCGACTACGACGCCGGCAAGACGCGCGGCGAGTTCGAGGCGATGAAGGCGGTGTTCGACAAGGCCTTTTTTGAAAGGCACAAGCCGAGCGAGATAGCCGAGGACACGCCGATCTTCGTCGTCGGCATGCCGCGTTCCGGCACCACGCTGGTCGAGCAGATCATCGCCAGCCATCCGCAGGTCTATGGCGCCGGCGAGCTCAGCATATTGAAGACGGCGGTCGGCAAGCAGTTTCCGCTCAGCATGAAGGGCGGCTTTCCCTGGGGCATCGCCGACATGCCCGACAAGGCCTATGCCGAGGCCGGCCAGGCCTATCTCGACATGCTGCACGCCCGCTATCCGGGTTCTCGACACGTCACCGACAAGATGCCCGGCAATTTCCTGTTGGTCGGTTTCATCCACATGATGCTGCCGCGGGCCAAGATCATCCATTGCGCGCGCGATGCGGCGGCGACCTGCCTGTCGATCTACAAGGTGCACTTCCGCGGCGACAGCCATCGCTACGGCTACGATCTCGACGAGCTCGCCGATTTCCACAATCTGTACACCGACATCATGGCGCACTGGCATGCCGTGCTGCCTGATGTCGTGCACGACGTTCGCTACGAGGATTTCGTCGCCGACCAGGAAGGCCGGTCGCGGGCGCTGATCGCCCATCTCGGCCTGCCGTGGGACGACGCCGTGCTGTCGTTCCACGAGACCGACCGGCCGGTGCGAACGGCGTCGGCTGCGCAAGTGCGCCAGCCGATGTATCAGGGCTCGGTCGACCTGTGGAAGCGCTATGGCGACCGGCTGAAGCCGCTGCACGACAAACTTGATCGAGGGGCGCCTACAGCTCGATGAAGGGCTGAAAACCGCCAAAGATCATGCGCTTGCCGTCGAATGGCATGGTCTCCCAGTCCGACTTGAGGCGCGGGTCGGCCATCACCTTGGCCATCACCGCGTCGCGGCTCTGGCGCGATTCGTAGACCACCCATGAGAAGATGACGACCTCGTCGTCCTTGGCCTGTACGGCGCGCGGGAACGAGGTGAGCTCGCCATAAGGGACGTCGTCGCCGACGCATTCGACGTAGGCAAGAGCACCGTGCTCCTTCCAGACGGCGCCGCCGGTTTCCGCCAGCTTCTTGTAAGCATCGAGCTTTGCCTTCGGTACGGCAAGTACGAAACCGTCGACATAGGACATCTGATTTCCTCCATGCGATCGTTTTCCTCTCCCTCTGGAGCGGGAGAGGTGATTTCAGACACAGCCTGTGTGGAATGCTAAGCTGCTTTCACCGGTGCGTTCATTGCCCATTCGACGCCGAACGGATCACGCATATTGCCCCAGCGATCACCCCAGAACATCACTTGCAACGGCACGACTTCCTCGCAGCCCGCCTCGATGGCCCGCTGCCACCAGGCGTCGATGTCGTCGCTGCCGAGATGGAGCTGCATGGTGTAGCCCTGCGGCTTCACAGCGGCCATTCCATGCTCGGGATAGAAGTCGGAAAGCATCAGGGTCGAACCGTTGATGTGGAGATGGATATGCATGGTACGGCCCTGTTCGTCCGGCGGATAGGCAAAGACCTGCTCGGCACCGAAGGCCTTTCGGTAAAATTCGGCGGCTTTGAAAGCGCCATCCAACTGAAGGTAGGGCGTCAATCCGCCAAGCACTTTGGCGGCGGGCTGGGTCTGCGGCTGGTCATTCATGTCATGCTCCTCTTTGCGTCTGGTTTGCCTTTGCGAACCACAGGACGAACGGAACGGCGACGATCCTACACGGCCGATGGTTTTTTGGATTCGAAATGGCGCCTGCCGCGACGGCCAACTGCCACCTTTCAACCTTCGATGCGAATCCGCGGGCTGTTTTGCGCGTCGACGACGATTTCCGGCCAGCCAATATCTTTGCGCAGCTCGATCGGCAATGAAAGGATGGCGCGTTCGCTGCGATAGCGGGCGCGAGCCGCCGAGTAACGCGTCACGGCGTGACCTATGGATGACAGAATAGACATGATGCTTTCTCCTCGATTGGCGCCGGCATCACCGTGTCGGCAACCCAAGGACGTGGCATGCGATCATAATCCGACAGGCGCCGGAATTTTTTTCCGCAAGCCTTCAGCCGCCGGCTTCGGCAACCTCCCGGAAGAACTCCTCCGGGCTGTCGATCTCGGTCAATCGCCGTTTCTCGATCAGCCAGAAGCGGTTGCCAACCGCGCGGATGAAGGAGCGGTCGTGCGAGGCAAGCAGGCAGCTCGCCTGATGTTCCAGCAATTCCGCTTCCAGTGCTTCCTGACCATCGATATCGAGATGATTGGTCGGCTCGTCGAGTAAATAGAAATTGGGATTGGCGAGCCTCAGCGCCAGCATCATCAGCCGCGCCTTCTGTCCGCCCGACAGCACGCCGATCCTGCGCTCCTGCATGTCGATGCTGACGCCGGCGCCCGCCAGCAGCGAGCGGGCGCGCTGCTCGCCGACATCGAATCTGCGCGAGAGCATCGCCAGCGGCGTGTCGTCGCCGCCGATGCCCGACAATGCCTGGTCGCTATAGCCGAGCACCGTCGACGGCGGCACCTTCAGGCTTCGCGCCGCCGTTTCCGGCTCGACGATGGCGTTCCGGATCAGGCCGATCAGCCGTGACTTGCCGACGCCGTTACGGCCGAGCAGGACGATGCGGTCGCCTTGGCAGATGTGGCGCTTGCCGGTGCTGAACAGAACCGTGCCGTCAGGTGTTCCGACCACCAAATCGTCGAGCGTGATCAGTACCTTGGCATGGCTGCCGCGATTGGCGAGCTTGATCGCGCCCGCCGATCTTTCGCGGTGTGCCGGCGCTGCCGCTTCTTCCAGACGCTCTGCCCGCTGGTTGAGCTGCTTGGTCTTGACCGTCAAAAGGTCGCTGCCGGAATTGATGCCGATATTGTTGAGCTTGGCGGCCTGCCGGCGCAGCTGCTGCGCCACTTTCATGTCGCGCTGGAATTTGCGCTCGGTCGAGGCATCGACTTCGCTCAATGCGTCCCTGGCTCGTGAATAGGGCAGCGAGAATACCGGCGACTGTTCGGGGCGCAGGAACAGCGTCCGGTTGGTCGTAGCATCGAGAAAAGCGCGGTCGTGGCTGGCAATCACCAGCGGCACCTCACGTGGCAGCGCGTTCAGCCAGGTCTCGACCTGGCTGATCTTGCCGAGATCGAGGTGATTGGTCGGCTCGTCGAGAAGCAGGACGTCGGGGTCGGTGACCCAGACGCGGGCGATCAGCGCCAGCCTTTGCCAGCCGCCGCTCAAGGCACGCATCGGCCGCGCTCGCATCGGCTGCGGCACGTCGAGCGAGTCGAGAACCACGTCAACGCGCCATTGCTCGCTTTCGGCCTGCTCGGCCGGCAAGGCGTCGGCCACCACCTCATGAAAGCTACGCCCGGCCAAGGCTGCGGGGACGACTTGCTCGACATAGCCGACGCGCAGGCCGCGCGTGCGTGTGATGTCGCCGGAGGTCGGTTCCATCTCGCCGGTCAGGCATTTGAGCAAGGTCGACTTGCCGCGGCCATTGGCGGCAACGATGCCGAGCCGGTCGCCGGTGCCGATGGTGAGGTCGAGGTTGGAAAACAGCGGCGCATTCAGGGTGACGCCGAGGGATTTGAGGCTGATCAGGGCCATTTTGATTTCTCTGGTCTTGCCGGAGCCCGGCTCATGCACTTTGACGGTGCACGTGCCAGCCATTAGGCTCGGCATTGCGCACCACGAAGGGCAGACCAAAAAATCGAAGCGGGGAAAAACCCGGACCGTCCCTGGTCAGCCCTGCAAGCTAGCTCGCAGGGCAGAGACAGGGCCGCGCTGACGGTGGTGAGAAAATAACACGCAGCCCTCCTTTCAAGACGTTCGAGTTGTAGAAACTGGCTACACCAAGGGTAGGGCCGATGGCAAGTGGCTAGGCTCCCCCTTCTCCACTTGTGGGAGAAGGTGGCCGCGAAGCGATCGGATGAGGGGTGCTCCAGCTTGGCACCGACGGCGATCCGTCCAGGACCCCTCAACCGTCTCGGCGCTGCGCGCCGATCCACCTTCTCCCCCAAGGGGAGAAGGGAAGCTCGCTAGCGTCCCGGCCGTCCCGTCTTGCCGGGACGGCGCTTTTCGCGGCGGGCGTCGGCGGGGTCTTCGTAGGAGCCGATGCCGGCGCGCTGGCGGACAATTGGTTTACCCGGATCGCCGTGTTCCTTCGCGCCCCCCTCTGCCCTGCCGGGCATCTCCCCCACACGGGGGGAGATCGGCTGTGGTTTCGCTGGCACCTTTCCTTCGACCGGCTTTTCCGTCCGCCGCACGGTCATCTCGTCGAGCGAGTTCTTCTTGAATAGCGGCTTGGTCGGTTCGCCCGGGATGCCGAAGTCGGAGCCGTGCGCCTCTTCGGCCGACTGCTTCTTGAACAGCGAACGCGACACTGCGCCGGCCGGGGTCGGCATATCCGTGCCCGGCCCCATGGCGTCGAGCGAGGGCTTCGAAAACAGCGGCTTCTTCACCGGCACGGCGCCGTCGGCGCCCATCTCGTCGAGTGCCGGCTTGCGGAAGAGGTTGGGCCGGGCCGCCTCTTCGGCCGAACGTGCCTCGTCGAGCTTGCGGAAACGCTCCTGTTCCTCCGATGTACGGTGTTTGGCCACGCCCTTGTTGTGCTTGCCCTTTTCGCGGCCCGAGACCGGGCTTTCCATGTCGGCATATTTGGCCAGCGGATCGTCGGAGATGGACAGCTCCATCTCGCGCAGCCGCTTGATCTCGTCGCGGATACGGGCTGCCTTCTCGAAATCGAGATTGGCGGCGGCATCGCGCATCTGCTTGTCCAGGGCGTCGAGATGCGCTTTCAGATTGTTGCCCATCATGGCGCCGGCGCTGTCGGTGAACTGCGAGATATCGGCGCGGACATGATCTTTTTCGTAGACCGAGTCCAGGATGTCCGAAATGCGCGACTTGACCGATTCCGGGGTGATGCCGTTGGCCGCGTTCCACTCCATCTGCTTTTCGCGACGGCGGTTGGTCTCGGCCATTGCCCGCTCCATCGAGCCGGTGATCTGGTCGGCATAGAGGATGACCTTGCCGTCGACGTTTCTGGCGGCGCGGCCGATCGTCTGGATCAGCGATGTCTCGGAGCGCAGGAAGCCTTCCTTGTCGGCGTCGAGAATGGCGACGAAGCCGCATTCGGGAATGTCGAGGCCTTCGCGCAGCAGGTTGATGCCGACCAGCACGTCGAAGGCGCCGAGGCGCAGGTCGCGCAGGATCTCGATACGCTCCAGCGTGTCGATGTCGGAGTGCATGTAGCGCACGCGAATGCCCTGCTCGTGCAGGTACTCGGTCAGGTCCTCGGCCATGCGTTTGGTCAGCACGGTGACCAGCGTGCGGTAGCCCGCCTTGGTGGTCTCGCGGATTTCGCCGACGACGTCGTCGACCTGCGTCTTGGCCGGGCGCACTTCGACCGGCGGGTCGATGAGGCCGGTCGGGCGGATAACCTGTTCGGCGAAGACGCCGCCGGACTGTTCCATCTCCCAGGCGCCGGGCGTCGCCGAAACCGCGACGGAGAGCGGGCGCATGGCGTCCCATTCCTCGAAGCGCAGCGGCCGGTTGTCCATGCAGGACGGCAGGCGGAAACCATACTCGGCCAGCGTTGCCTTGCGACGAAAGTCGCCGCGATACATGCCGCCGATCTGCGGTATGGTGACATGGCTTTCGTCGATGAAGACCAGCGCATCGTCGGGGATGTATTCGAACAAGGTCGGCGGCGGATCGCCCGGCTTGCGGCCGGTCAGATAGCGCGAGTAATTCTCGATGCCGGCGCAGGACCCGGTCGCCTCAAGCATCTCCAGGTCGAAGCGGGTGCGCTGCTCAAGCCGCTGCGCCTCAAGCAGGCGGCCAGCCTTTTCAAGCTCTTGCAGGCGATACTTCAGTTCTTCCTTGATCGACTTGATGGCTTGATTCAAGGTCGGGCGCGGTGTGACATAGTGCGAATTGGCGTAGATCTTGACGCTCTTCAGCTCGCCGGTCTTCTGGCCGGTCAGCGGATCGAACTCGGTGATCGCCTCGATCTCGTCGCCGAACAGCGAGATGCGCCAGGCGCGGTCCTCGAGGTGGGCCGGGAAGATCTCGATCGTGTCGCCGCGCACCCGGAACGAGCCGCGGACGAAGTTGATGTCCTGGCGCTTGTATTGCTGGGCGACGAGGTCGGCGAGCAACGCGCGCTGGTCGAGCCGGTCGCCGATCTGCATCTGGAAGGTCATCGCCGTATAGGTCTCGACCGAGCCGATACCGTAGATGCAGGACACCGAGGCGACGATGATGACGTCGTCGCGCTCAAGCAGCGAACGCGTCGCCGAATGGCGCATGCGGTCGATCTGCTCGTTGATCGAGGATTCCTTCTCGATGTAGGTGTCGGTCCGGGGCACATAGGCCTCAGGCTGGTAGTAGTCGTAGTAGCTGACGAAATACTCGACGGCGTTTTCCGGGAAGAATTTCTTGAACTCGGAGTAGAGCTGCGCGGCCAACGTCTTGTTGGGCGCCAGGATCAGAGCGGGGCGCTGCGTCTCCTCGATCACCTTGGCCATGGTGAAGGTCTTGCCCGAGCCCGTGACGCCGAGCAGAACCTGGGTGCGGTCGTTGCTGTTGACGCCCTCGACGAGATCCTTGATCGCGGTCGGCTGGTCGCCGGCGGGCTCGAAATCCGAGACCATCCTGATGGCGATGCCGCCTTCGGATTTTTCCGGCCGGGCGGGACGGTGCGGCGTCCACAGCACGCCGTCCTTGTGCAGCGGATTGCCGGATTCGATCAGCGCCGACAGCGCCGCGACGGTGGCGGTGACGCCGCCGGAAGCCATGGTCTCGGCTTCTTCCAGGGAGACATCGAGGCCAGCGACAGGGTTGAGACCGGCCGCAGTGCGCTCCCGCGCCGAAGCCGCGCCGCCCATCGAGGTACCGCGTGCCGTACGGCCGGGGGAAGAGGAGCGCTCGGGGATTTTCTTGGCAGACTTGGCGCCTTCCCTCCCCCTCGAGGGGAGGGTGGCGGCGGAGCCGCCGGGTGGGGTCGGTGCGGCAGTACTCGACGTTCCTTTGCGTCCCGCGCTGCCTCCGGCGACCCCCTCTGTCGCCTTCGGCGACATCTCCCCCTCGAGGGGGGAGATTTGGCGCCCTTCCTTCTCGGCTTCCTGCTCTATCTGCTCGGCCCAGTCGGCGATCGAGCCGGTCAGCGGGGCGCCGGTGAACTCGGTCTGCGGCGCCTCGGCAAAGCCGCCCTTGTACAGGGGCTCCGACGCATCGAGGAAATCGGTCAGCGGACTGCGCCGCTTGGGCGGCGAAGCGCGCTCGTCATTCGCCGGCGGCGGCGTTTTCTTGTCGGAGAGTCTGGCCATGGCCCCGAATATGGGAGGTATCGGCCAAAATGGAAAGAGCGGAGTGGTGAAGGGTGCCGCGCGCAATTTGGCTGCTGACAGCAGGCTGTCAGGAGCAACGTCGAAGTGCGCCGCTCAATTAAACCAAAGCGCGAACGTCAGAAACCCGGCGCCGCCGAACTGGCGCTGGATCTGGTTGAACTCCTCGCTGGTGAGAGTCTTGCCGCGCTCGAGATAGGGCGCGATGGCCGGGCCGGTGATCGACAGCACCAGGTCGAAGGGCTTCGGCTCGTCGAAGAAGCGCTTCATGTTGATGCCTTTGTCGGCGATGCGGAAATGCGGCAGCAAGGTGCGGCCTTCCAGCAGATCCTCGGCCATATCAAGGGCGGCGAGCCAGGCCTGCACCTGCTGCTCGCCGACTTCGAGGCCGGTGAGCGGGCTGGCGCCTTTCTGCTGCGGGCCGGGCAGCCATTCACGGTCATTGTCGGTCTCGGCGCGGATGGCTTTCCAGTCCTCGCGCGACAGCCGGATCATTTCCATGAGATGGCGGCGTGCCGCTTGCCGGCGCTCAGGCTCGACCACTTGCCAGTTAATGAGATGCACCAGGGAGATGAAATCGGCTAGGCGCCATTCGGACGTCAGGATGCCGCCATTCGTGCCACCGTCCAGCGGCACGAGCGTATCCTGCAGCGGCAGTTTTGCGCGCGGGAACAGCATGTGGAAGGAGCCGTCGAACGTGTTTCTGAAATCATGCGCCAGCCAGAAGTCGGCCTGCGCCATCAGGAACTCGGCATAGCCCTGCAGCCAATAGCCGTCGGCGCGGTCGAAGCGGAAGGTGAGGGCTGGTGCGGCCGCGTCTGCCGCACCGCCGCCGCGTGACAGAGATGCCATGATCGCCGCGGCGCTTTCGTCCGGCGCGATCGTGCCGTCCTCGTTGAGGTCGATGCCGAGGCGGGTGAGGTCGATGACCATGCCGATGTCGGCGTCGGCGGGTACCGAACCCAGCCTGGCTGCGGATTTCTCCAGCCGGTCGCGGAAGGCGACGAGAATGGCGCGGAATTGTTCGTAGGTCAGCGGCTCGGGATTGGCATTGTCCGGCACCGGCAGCCGCATCAGCGGCAGCATGAAGGATTGCGGGCTGTCGAAACCGTGGCGGTGCAGACCGCCGGCCAGGATCTCCAGCGCGGTGAAGAATTCGCCGGCGCCGGCGGCGTAGGCGGCTGCCGGATCGCCTGGCGCGGCGGCTTCCAGAGCGGCAAGAGCGCTGTCGCGTTCGGCTACGATTTTTGCCTCGAACAGGGCCGCCGCTTCGGGAGCCGCGGCGCTGGGTAAAGCCAGCGGCAGGAGAAGAATGATGGCGCACGCCACCAGCCTGGAAAAACGCTTCATCGTGATCGCCCCTTTTGTCGCTCCGCAGTGGATCATACACGCATTTGGTTCGCTGCGCCTGTGGCCCTGTGGTTCACCCACAACAGTCGACGCTTCAATCAATCCGGCGGACGGTCTACACAAGGCAAACGATTGGACGTCGCGTGTCGAACTATCCGCTTTCCTATAAACTGTCCTGGCTGCCACGCTTCCTCCGGCCTTCGCTCGACGGCGACGCGCGCGGCTTTGCGCCTGCGGCAGCGACTCTGATCGAGCCGCCGCCGGCACGGGTGGTGCGGTTGGCTTTCGTCGGCGATATCTCGGCGGTGGCCAATCGCAGCGCGCCAGACTGCGATCCGGCGATTGCGGCACTGCTTGCCTCGGCCGATCTGGTGGTCGGCAATTGCGAAAGCCCGGTGGTGGAGCGGCCGAGCGCTGTTTGGGGCACCAGGCTCGGCACGCACCACGCGATGAGCGAGCGGTTCCTTGCCGAGGCGCTGGCCGCCGCCGGCATTTCGCGTGAAAAACTGGTGCTGTCGCTGGCCAACAACCATGTGCTCGACCAGGGTATTGCCGGCTTCGACGAGACCGTCGCCGCGCTGGAGCAATTAGGCATCCGCACGATCGGCAGTGCGGCTCCGGTCGAGCGGTTTGCGGTTGGTTCGCTGACCATAGGCCTTGCCGCCTTTACCTTGTGGCGCAATACCGACGAGGCTCAGTTGGCGGGCCGAGTCTCGATGCAAGCCGATCCGACGCAATGGCCGCACGCTGCCGTTTCGGGTGTCGACCTCCTCTGCGCGGTGCCGCATTGGGATTGGGAATTCCGGCATTTTCCACGTGCGAAGACGCGGGCAATGGCGCGACTTCTGGCCGAACATGGCGTCGGCCTGATCGCCGGGCATCATGCCCATGTCGTGCAGCCGATCGAGCGGATCGGCAAGACGCTCGTCGCCTATGGGCTCGGCGATTTCATCGGCACCGCCTTCGCGCGCCAGCCATGGCCCGGCCGCATCGGCGCCATTCTCGTCGTCGACATCAGCGACGATCCCGGCACGCGCGGGGCCATCGCCGCCTACCGGCTGCATGCCTTCATGCGGCTGCGCGCCGGCGATCACGAGCGGCTGATGCCGGTTGAAACGCTGGCGGGAAAATCCAGGCAAAGGGTTCTGGCCCGCCTCGATGCGATCTTCGGTGCCGGGCGCTGACAGCTGCGCTGACGCGGTCCACCAAACCGGCTATCATGCCCAACGCGGGCGGGCTTGTGGGGCGGGTGGGTGATGGAAACTGCGGATTTCATGCCGAGCAAAGCGGTGATCGCCGGCCTCAGGAAGGACATCGAGGCCTACGAGGCGCAAAGGGCTTCGGCCTATCGCCGGACGCGCTGGCGGGTGCCACTTTTCATCGGATCGGTGGTTGTCTTCGTGGCGCTGGTGGCCTGGCTCTTCAACGGGGTTGCCGACCCCAACGAGCAGTGGTTCTCGACCCCGCATGTGTTCCTCTATATCGGCGGGTTCCTGGCGGCGATCCTGCTCTATCTCCAGGCGATCAGGCCAGCGCGCAAATTGCAGCAGACGTTCCGCAACAGTTTGCTGCCGATCGTCTTCGGCTTCATCCAGGACGTGCGCTATCAGCATGGCGTAACGCCGAACTCCTTCGATCGGCTGCCGCGCGAGACGATTGGCGTGTTCAACCGTTCGTATTTCGAGGACGTCGTCTCCGGTCGGTATGAAGGCTTTGCGTTCGAGCTCTACGAGGTGACGCTGCTGGAGAGGAACGGCAAGACCACATCTCAGGCGTTCAAGGGCGTCATTATCGCGTTCGACACCATTGCGCCGTTCCCGGGAATCTTGGTGGCGGCGCGCCGTGCCAATATGGTGGTAGGTTTCTTCCGAGGCATGTTCGGCAGCAAGACGGAACAATTGTCATGCGGCCTACCCGAACTCGACGCCGCCTACGAGTTCCACACCGACAACATCGAAGCGGCGCGGCCGCTGGTGACCGGCCGGCTGGCGCAGGCGCTCGAATGGCTTGGCGAAACATGGCCGAAGGAACCGGCACGCGTCGCGCTCAACGGCAGCGACGGCTTTCTGCTGCTTCCGCAGACGAAGAACTTCTTCGAACTGCCGGACATCTCTGTGCCGCTCGACTATGCCAAGCATGTTGCGCCGATGATCGCCGACATGGCCACGATCCTGGCGACCGCGGCACTGGTCCGCAAGATCGGCGTGAAGGATGTAGAAGCCGGTTGAACTAGAATTCAGCCGTCAGCAATCGAAGCCATAGTTTTGGCGATAATAGTCGGCGTCTTCCTTCGACATTTTTTTGAAGAGAACGCAGACAGTGAAACTTCCCACCCGGCGGCCGTTCTTCATGTAGCCCCAGTCGGAAATATCGTCCCGGCTGAATTCGATCTCCTGGCCTGCCACGACGTTGTGCACGGTCTGCGGCTCGTTGTCCAAGGTTCCTGCAAATCCGGCCGCCGTCCGGTGGAAGGGAAAGACCCAGAAATGTTCAGTGGCGTCCCCGTCCCTGACCACGACTTTCAATTGGAAGTCGGCCGTTCCGGATGGCGGTGCGTCGGCCAATACCAGGAAGTCGTCGAGGCTGGCACGCGCCTGCTCGATAGCGGCCGCCATCTCCGGATCGTCGCCAGCTACGCTGACGACCTTGTCGTCGCCTTGACCAGGAGTCTGCGCGTCGGCTGATGCCGGAGCAAACGCAAGCAACAGGGCAAGCGCGATACGGGCTGCAAGCTTCATGATGCGACTGCTTTCGACATTTTCGCCAGGCAAACCGGATCATCGTTCGCCGAACGTCTGATTGGCAACTGGTTTTTGTCTCCATCAGGCGCTATTCCTGGGGCAGTGGGGTGGGGCTATGGTCGAAGAACGCAAGGGGTTTCGCCTGTCGCGGCGGCTGCTGCTGGGTACGACCGTGGTCGGAGGCGCGATGCTCTGGGGCGGCACGACCGTGGCGCGGCTGGCGCGCGGTCCGTCGGGGCAGAAGAATTCCGGGCGCATCGCCGACATTGACGGAATCGACCTGGCGCAGAAGCCGCTGGAGGGCCCGCCAGCCTACGATCCGGCGCTGCCATGGCTGACCAAGGGCGGCAACATCAACGATGCCAGCGGCCTGTCGATGACACCGGTCTACGGCGTTATCGAAGTCAGCAAGGAAGACCACATCGCGAGCGCGCTGGCCTTTGCCCGCGCCAATGGCCTGAAGGTCTCGGTCGCGGCGGTGCGCCATTCGATGGGCGGCCACGCCTTCGACGACAACGCGCTGGTCCTCGACATGCGTAAATTCAACAAGGTCAGTATCGACCCGGCTGCAAAGACGATGACCTTGCAGCCGGGCGCGCGCTGGCACGACATCCAGAACCTTTTGCACCCGCACTTCGCGGTGAAGGCGATGCAGTCGACCGACATCTTTTCGGTCGGCGGCTCGCTGTCGGTCAACGCGCATGGCATGGACCACCAGGCCGGCTCGGTCGCCGGTTCGATCCGATCGATGCGGGTGATGCTGGCGGACGGTTCGGTGACGACCTGCTCACCGGCCGAAAATACCGAGCTGTTCCGCCACGTCGTCGGCGGCTACGGCCTGTTCGGCGTGGTGCTGGAGGCGACACTCGACATCGTCGACAACGCCGTCTACCGGACCTCGCGCGAGATCATAAAATCGGACGATTTCCCGACGTTCTTCGCCGAGGTTCTGGAGCCAAACAGGGCGATCGGTCTGTTTTATGGGCATCTGTCGACTGCGCCGGGCAATTTCCTCGAGGATATGATCGTCTACCGCTATGACAAGGTCGCCGACCAGCCGCCGGCCGACCAGCCGGCAATCGGTGAACCGGGTTCGGTCGGGCTCAAGCGGGTGATCATCAACCTGGCGAAATGGGGCAGCCTGTTCCAGGAGCTGAAATGGTTCACCGAAAAGACGCTGGAGCCGCAATTCGAGAGCTGCACGGTGGCGCGGACGACGGCAATGGGCGAGGGCGAGGCCTGCCTCGTCACGCGCAACCATCCGATGCACGATTCAGTGCCCTATCTGTTCAACGGTCTGCTCGATGAGACCGACATCCTGCACGAGTATTTCATCCCGCGGGCGGCCTATAACCCGTTCATCGCCGAAGCGCGCGAGATCCTGCGCAACCAGACCCTGCCGGTGCTCAACGCGTCGGTACGCATCGTCCACAAGGAGGATGTGGCGCTGAATTATGCGCCGGAGCCGGCCTATTCGCTGGTGCTCTACATCAATCAGCCGACAAACGCTGACGGCAATGCCAGGATGCGGGCGCTGACAAGGGCGCTGATCGACGTGACGATCAAGCATGGCGGGCGTTTTTTCCTGCCCTACCAGCTCCACTACACAGGCAAGGAGCTGCTTGCCTCCTATCCGGAACTGCCGTCCTTCCTGGCGAAGAAGCTGCAATACGATCCGGGCGAGCTGTTTTCGTCGATTTTTTATCGCGCCGTCAAGGCACTGATCGGCACGGCCTGAAGCGGCGGCTACAAACCGTCAGGCAGCTTCGCCGCCAGCCAGTTCGCCGAACGCCTGGCGATGCCGATCGTTGCCGATGCGGCGCGGCCGAGATCGGTCTTGACCACGGCGTAGCCGGCCTTCGTGCGGTAGACCACGGCGCGGCCGCCATCGACCGCCGCTTCATAGGCGACCGGCCGGACGGCTTCCGTTTCCGTCGCCGTGGCCTGCGTTCCGACCGCAGCACTGGGCCGATGGCTCAGTTCCGGTGGCAGCGGGTCTGTCGCGGCCGTACTGGCCGTCGTCAATTCAGGCTCGGAAGCGGTCGCAGCGAGCTGCGATGACGAAGACGAGTTCTGTGTCCGGCAGATGCCGGAGACCAGCGGATAGTCGAAATTGCGCTCGTGCAGCATCTGGCTTTTCATCGCCGCTTCGCATTCGGCGATGGTCGACCATTTGGCGGGCGTCTCGCCGATATATTCGCAAAGCCTGGCGTCGCAATCGCAGCCGACGATGGTCATGGCGACAAGGGCGGTCTTGATCACGGTCGTGTCCCTCCGAGTTGCCTGGCACATGTGCGCAAGACAACGTGTCTACGGCATCATCAATCGTTGCGGAACAAGGCGGGATTTGGCCGCGATTGTGGAATGAGCGTGACGGAGCATCACGCAACGTCCTGCCGAGGCCGGCTGTGACCGAAAGGCCTCAGTAATCGTAGACATGCTCGAGCCTGGCGCCCGCCGTCATCAGCGCCGGCAGAACGATGTGCAGCTTGCGCACGGCGACGGTCAGGCCGGTGCGGCGCGTCGAAGGTTCCGCCGGAAGCGGGTAGCTGAACAAGGTGCGTGCGCCTTCGGGAACATTGATCTCGTCATTGGAAAGCATGGTGACCATGATCTCGTCATTGCCGCCGATCTCGACGAAGGAGACGCCCTTGCCGATCAGGCGCGGGATCATGTCGGTGAACACCTGATAGCGTCTGGTGACGAAGATCGCGCCGTCGGCGCCGAGATCGCGCTCCAGCAAGGTGTCGGGTTCGTTGCGCGTCACCTCGCCGACCGGACCCTTGGCCCAGACATGAATATCGAGCAAGGCGGGATCGGTGGTGGCGGCGAGCGCCGACTTGATCAGATCGGCATAGCCCTGCTTGATCGTGTCGGCGAGGCCGAAGGCGAGCTTGCGTTCGCTGGTGCGGACGGCGCTGTCGTCCGCTGCCGGCTGGACGGCAAACAGGCCGGCACGCTTTTCGGCATAGGGAAACTGGTACCACGGCACCTGGTCGAGAAAACCGGCATAATCGGCCGCCACCTTGGCCTGGTAGATGTCGACGGCGGTGCGCTTGCCGGCTGTCGCTTCGGTGACGCGGCCGATCGTATTTTCATAGGCCCACTGGATGGCGTGCTCGATCGTGTGGCTGGTGCCGATGACCACCAGCATCTGGTGGTTGTCGAGGTTGAACTTGTAGGTGGAGCTGGCGCGGATGACCATCGCATAGTCCTGCCAGAAGCGGCCGATATAGGAGAGATAGGGAAAACCGCTCGGCTGGTTCTTGTCGACGAAGCCGGCATATTCGCGGGCGGCGTAGACGATGGCCCATTCCGGATAGGTAAGAAAGGTCGATTCCTCCGGCCGCTGGTAGCCGGGGATCTCCGCACGGACCTTGTCGGCCAGCGCCTTTGGCGGGGCACCCTCGGCGACGCCCGGCAATGGCGTTGTGTCCAGCGACGGCGTCGTGAGAAAGCCGTAGGCCAGCCCGGCGATCGGGATCAACACGACAATGACGACGAGCCAGAGGATCGCCTTGATAATGCGCTTTAGCCAGCGGAACAGGAACATGGCCGGTCAGGCCGTGGCGAAATGGTCGTACACACGTTTCGACAGCCAGAACCCGACGTAGACGGCGAAGCCGCCGATGACGATGTGCGGCAGGTTGGCGAAGAAGCGGGCCGGGAATTCGATGTCGTTCAGGGAGCGGAAGCCGTTGATGAAGATGCCGCCATCGAGGCAGCCGGAACCGGTGATCAGGCCGAGCACGCCGTCGAACAGATAGACCGAGCCGAACAGCTTGAAATAGAACACCGCCTGGCGGTGCGAGATGAAGGCGGCGGCCAGCGCCCAGACGCCGGAGAAGGCGTGCAGCAAATCGTCGTACCATTGCAGCGAGAACAGGCCGAACAGATTGCCGCCGGCGTCGTTGAAAGCCGGCACATAGCCGATGGCAACAACGCCGAAGAACAGGAAAGCATAGGCAACAGCAAGCTTCTGGATGAGCGTCATGAAATGTCCCCCTGCCGTCAGCCCCTTTAAACGGCCCCCGACGACAAATGGATAGTAGCTGATTTTGGCGCAGCGTGAAGCGTCGCCGGCAAAATCGTCAGGCGGGGCCACAAAGACAGTCGGCGCCGGGATTTCTCCCAGCGCCTCCCTGTCAGATCAGGACACGGTCGCGGCAGCAACTCCCGAAAGATGTCGCGCCATGCCGGCCTTGATTTTGACGGTCCTGCCAGTCGCCACCCGAGGGCAGCGTCCGTTCCGGACCACGCCGGTCTCCACTCTTGCGAGCTTTGCCCAGCGCGCCATCGAAGGTTTTTGCCGTCCTTCATGGCAGCATCGGTCCGCCGTCGGCGTTCGCACGCTTTCCGCGGCCCCGTAGGTCTCGGCGTCCATCCCTCCAACAAGCAAGCCTGTTCTCGTTCAGGGCCGTACGGGCCTCAGGAAATCCGCCGTTCCGCTTTGCCTTTCGGCGTGGCGATCGGTAGCCGCCTGAGATGGGTTTTAACGTACGTCGGATAAGCGTTTGGCGGAACTGCCGCATGCCTGTGGATAGCGGGATTATCGGGGACTGACCCTGCCAAAATAGCGACTTTCCGATCTCTGCCGCCGCCGGTCGGGATTTGCCGCCTCGATGCCGAAGCCGCATTGTCGGGTAATCGACCCTTGCCCCGCAGGCCGGCGCGGGCTTCAATGCCGGCAAATGATTGGAAGGCGTGTTCGATGGCCTTGGGGAGGCAGGCTTGAAGGTCGCGGTGGTTCTCAATCCGATCGCCGGCGGCGGCAGGCTCAAGCGGCATTGGCCCGAGGTTGCGGCTTCGCTGAAAAGACATTTCGGTGATTTCGAGCTGCGTGAAACGCAGGCCGAGGGGGATGCCGAACGGCTGGCGCTCGACCTTGCCGCCATCGGCTTCGAGCTGGTGATCGCGGCCGGCGGCGACGGCACCGCCAGCGAAGTCGCCGACGGGCTGCTGAAGGCTTTCCGGGAAAGCGGCCGGACGGCCGAACTCGGGCTGCTGCCTTGCGGCACCGGCATCGACTTTGCCCGCGGGCTCGGCCTGTCGAACAATGTCGATCTGACGCTGAAGCGGATTGCCGAGGCAAAGCCGCGCAAGGTCGATGCCGGCTGCATCAGCTATGTCGACGACCATGGCGCACTGGCCAGCCGCCATTTCATCAACATCGCCAGCCTCGGGCTTTCCGGCGCTACCGACCGTGCCGTCAACGCCGACAGGCGCAAGGGCAAGGTTTCGGCCAAGGCACTGTTCTACTGGCGCACGGTCTGGGAATTCCTCCGCTATCGGTTCCAGGAGGTTGCGATCACCATCGACGACGGTGCCCCGGTTGAGGCGCGCATGGCATTGGTGGCGGTGGCCAACGGCAAATTCTTCGGCGGCGGCATGATGATCGCGCCCGACGCCGAGCTTAACGACGGCGAGTTCGACATCGTCATCCTGCGCGCCGCCGGCAAGCTGAAGCTGATCTGGGACATCCGCCTGCTCTATGGCGGGCGGCACCGCAACCATCCTGCGATCACCATCCTGCGCGGCAAGAAAGTGGTTGTCGAGCCGCTCGGCGATGTGCAAAAGAACGCCGCGCTGATCGACGTAGACGGCGAATCGCCGGGTCGCATACCAGCGACTTTCGAGATCCTGCCCGGCGCATTGACGCTGAGATATTGAATCAAGGTGTTGAGACTTTGAATCCGGTCGTTACCGCTTTGATTCCGGAGATACATTCAGCGCTTTGAAATTGCTGATATTCTGCCTGATGTCAGACACCCCGGTCGGGCCAGTTGGAACGGACATGAATGTTCTCGACCATTGAATACACCGACAGTCATTTTGACGGGGTTGATACGCTTTGGCGGGACGCATTCCCCGATGACAGCCCTTGGAACGCGGCTCATATTTCGATCCCCGAGAAGCTGAGATATCAGCCGAACCTCTTTTTGGTTGTGCTTGAATCTGGCCGGGTCGTCGGTTCGATCATGGCTGGATACGATGGCCACCGGGGCTGGATTTCCCGGATCGCCGTCCTGCAATCCCATCGCCACAAGGGGATCGGCGAGGCCCTCATCCACGAAGCCGAAAAACGGCTCGCCGCCCTTGGCTGCGTAAAGATCAACCTCCAAGTTGTCGCTTCCAACTCAGCGGGCCTCGGATTCTACCGCAAGTGCGGGTATGAGGTCGAGCAGCGCGTGAGCATGAGCAAACTGCTCTCCAAGGCCTGAGCTGGCACGGACGGTGACGGCAAAGCCGTTGTGGATCAGGTTGGCGGCGAGCTGGCCGCCGAGATGGCCAAGACCGACGAAGGCATAGCTCTGACGCGCGCTCACGGTATCAGCGGCGTCTGCATCATCTGCAAATGCAGGTCCTTGCCGGTCCAGGGATGCGCCTCGCAGACGGCTTCGTCGAGCTCGACGCCGAGGCCCGGCTCCTTCGACGGGATGACGTTGCCGTCCTGCCATTCGATTTTCTTCTTCAGCAGCTTTTCGTGGAAGCCGTTCCACTGCTTCAGCGATTCCAGAATGAGGAAGTTGGGCAGCGTTACCGCGAGCTGGATGTTGGCGGCGCCGACGATCGGCCCGCAATAGCAGTGCGGCGCGACCTGGATGTGGTAGGCTTCGGCCATGGCGGCGATCTTCTTGGTTTCGAGAATGCCGCCGGAGCGGCCGAGGTCGGGCTGAAGAATGGTCGCCGCACGGTTCTCGATGACGCGGGCAAATTCGAACTTGGTGGTCAGTCTTTCCCCTGTCGCGATGGGGATCGAAGTGCCGCGCGCCACTTGAGCCATGACCTCGGGCATGTCGGGCGGCACTGGCTCCTCGAACCACAGCGGATCATAGGGCTCGATGGCGCGGGCGAGGCGCAGCGCACCCGATGCGGTGAACTGGCCGTGCGTGCCGAACAGGATGTCGGCCCTGGTGCCGACCGCCTCGCGGATCGCCTTGACCATACGGGCGGAGAGGTCGATGTCGACGAGGCGCGGCTGGTGGCCGTCGAAGGCGGTGTAGGGGCCGGCTGGGTCGAGCTTGACCGCGTTAAAACCCTGCTCGACATATTCGAGCGCGCAGGCGGCGGCCAGGTCAGGATCATTGTAGACGTTCTTGCCGCGGGCGTCCTCCGAATGGACGCTGCCGCTGTGCGGGTAGAGGTAGGTATAGGAACGCAGCGTTTCGTGTACCTGGCCGCCAAGCAGCTTGTAGACCGGCTTGCCGGCCTCCTTGCCGATAATGTCCCAGCAGGCGATTTCCAGCGCCGAGAAACAGCCCATGCCCGACACGTCGGGCCTCTGGGTGAAGCCGGACGAATAGGCGCGGCGGAAGAAGGTCTCGATATCGTGCGGGTCGCGGCCGATCAGATAACGCTCGGCCATGTCCTCGACCATTTTCGCCGTGACATGGGCCGAGAAGGTGGCGTTGTAGGCCTCGCCATAGCCGACGACGCCGCCATCGGTGGTGAGCTTGACGAAGATGAAATACTTGCCGCCGATGCCGGGCGGCGGATTGCCGACCACCCAGGTCTTGACGTCGGTGATTTTCATTTTTGATCCTCCAGAACCAGTTCGGCGCCCTTCCATCCGGTCATGATCGCGGCGGCGTTGGTGTTGCCGGTTATGTTGTCCGGAAAGATCGAGGCGTCGATGACGCGCAACGCCTGGATGCCGTGTACCTTGAGGCGCGGATCGACGACGGCGTGCGCCGCGTCCGGCCCCATGCGGCAGGTCGAGACCGGGTGATAGACGGTGCCCGAGCGCTTCCTGAAATCCTGAATGAGATCCGCGTCGGAGGTGATCGAGGGACCGGGCAAAACCTCTTCCTCGATGATCTCGGCCATCGCCGGCATCGAGGCGATCTTCCTGACGAATTTCACCGCCGCCAGCATTTCAGCGACGTCCGCCTCGGTCGAAAAGGCATTGGCGACGATTTTGGGATAATCGCGCGGATTGGCGGAACGGATCATGATTTCGCCGCGGCTCGACGGACGGCAATTGGACAGCCCGATGGAAAAGCCCGGCCATGGATCGGGCGTCAGGATCGGGCGTTCGCCGCTCTTCGGAATGACGGTTGAAAACGCCTGGAAATAGAGCTGCATGTTGGGCCGTGCCGTGGCCGGATCGGTGCGAAAGAAGCCGCCGGCATTGTTCATCGACAGCGACAGCGGGCCTGAGCGCAAAAACACGTATTGCATGCCGACCAGCAGCTTGCCCCACCACGGGCGCAGGATCTGGTTGAGCGTCGGCAGCCTGCCCTTGAACGTGTAGTTGATGCCGACATGGTCCTGCAGGTTTGCCCCGACATTCTCGTTGGCGTGAACGACGGGAATGCCGAGCGCACCAAGAAGCGCCGACGGGCCGACACCGGAAAGCTGTAGCAATTGGGGCGAATTGACCGAGCCGCCCGACAGGATGATCTCGCGGCCGGCGCGGGCGGTTTTCGTCGCGCCATTCTGGAGATATTCGATGCCGACGGCGCGTTTGCCCTCGAACAGGATCTTTGTCGCTAGGGCGTTGATCTCGACGCGGACGTTTTTGCGCTTCGTCGCCGGGCGCAGGAAGGCGCGCGCCGCCGACATGCGGCGGCCGTTCCTGGTGGTGATCTGGTAGACGCCGACGCCTTCCTGCGAGGCGCCGTTGAAATCCGGGTTGAGCGGCAGGCCGGCCTGGTTGGCGGCGGCGAGATAGCGCTTGGTGAGCGGATGGACGGAGGTCGAGCAGTCGGTGACATGCAGCGGCCCGCCGACGCCGCGCCATTGGTCGGCGCCGGCCTGGTTATCCTCCAGCGCCTTGAACGCAGGCAGCAGGTCGTCGAAGCCCCAGCCGGGATTGCCGGCCGCTGCCCAAGCGTCGAAATCCTCACGCGCGCCCCTGATCCAGACCATGGCGTTGATCGAACTCGAGCCGCCGAGCAGCTTGCCGCGCGGCCAGTGGTCGACATTGCCGGCGAGGCCGGGGTCCGGCTCGGCCTTGTAGTTCCAGTTGACCGCCGGGTCGAAGAAGGTCTTGCCGTATCCGAGCGGCATCTGCACGTAGAAGCGGCGGTCGCTGCCGCCGGCTTCCAGCACCAGCACCGAGAAGCGGCCGGAAGCCGACAGTCTCTCGGCCAGGACCGAGCCGGCCGAACCGGAGCCAACGATGATGAAATCATAGGTCTGCATTGTGGCTGCGGCTGGCTCCGGAATTCAGCTCTAGCCTAGACTTGAGCGCGGCGCGGCGTCGCCGGGTCTTCCGGCATCCGATGTGAAAAAAGCGACTGGCAACTTCGTTTGAATTTCGACTTTCAGCGCCAAGAAGATTGATGAAGACCTAACTTGCCCACGCATCGAGTTGATTGAGGACAGCAATGGCTGGATAGGATTTCCGGTTGGGATAAGCACGCCTGTAATAGGCATTCCAATAGCTTGTGGCCTTGCTGCGCATTGCACGCATTACGTCTCGGTTCTGTCGGACAAAACTGGCATAGGCTGAAGCGTCCAGATCAGGTACTGCGGCGTAGATGTCTTCGGCGATTTCGACGACATATTCGCCCAACAGCAGAACGACGAAGGCGATGCTCCAACTTTCGTTCAGCGACAGGATCACCTTGGCTGATTTCTGCCGCAAAAAGCCATCTGTCGATCGTGTCAGCAGGCAATGCGACGGAAATGAAAAGCCAAGGTGATGCTCTCGCACGCTTGGCAGAAAATGTAACCGATAAGGAATATAGATGACCGCTCCATCAGAAATGAGATGTCGGGACGTCGTTCGGTAAGTGTCGTCGACAAAGGGCGTCAGCTCCTCCTCTGCCATGGTGGTCAACATGCTGAATGGGAAAGCTGACTTCGCAGCGCCCGAGAACGGCTTGCGTCGTGTGAACCAATCCACGTTGTGCCTCTGACCAAAAGTTGAAAACGATCCGGCTTCATTTCGAAGTGCCTGAGCTTCCTCGACAAGCGATCCAAGCATTACAGGCGATGATCGGCAATCTGCTTGAAATCATAGCGCATGATCGGGCGGGCCGGCGTTCTGCGAGCGACGACCCGGAACCCGGCGCGCGCGAAGGTGGAGGCATATCCGCTGCCGGAAGCACTCGGCGATACGTCGGCCTCGAAAGGATAGGCTTCGAGTGCCGGAGCATTTGCGCGCCTTGCGACTTCCAGTGCTTCCGCAATCAGCTGGAATGTTACGCCCCGCCTGCGGTATCGTTTTCGCACGTAGAGGCAGGACAGGGACCAGACCGGCTTGTCATCCACGCGCTTGAGCTGCCATAGCCGATCGAGCCAGGGCAGGGCATCTCGCGGCGTCACCCGGCACCAGCCGACAGCCGTATCGCCGTCGAAAGCGAGCAAACCCGGAGGCGGACCATGCTGGACGGCTTGCCGGAACGCGGCCTTGTTTTCCTCGCCGGGTCTCTTTCGGTAAGAACGACCGATCCGTCCGTACATACACCAACAGCGACTGCAGACGGCGCTGTCACCGAACAGGTTCTCGAGTGCGGGCCATAGATCGGACGTTAATGGGCGAAAGCCAAGTTCCATGTCAGCCGCCATCAGCTACCTACCTTGCCCAGTCTAGCCTGAGCTACGCGTTAGTGCATCATAGGTTGCGGTCCATGCGGGTGATGTTCGAAACGGGGTTCACTCAGCATCCCCGTCGTGCTCCAGCTCAGCGCAGAAAGCCAAGCACGGCCTCCATGAACTCGGCGGGGTACTCGACGTTCGACAAGTGAACCGCGGGCAGGACAACCAGTTTCGCGCCGGGCACCGTCGCCGCGATCAGCTCGCTATGGCTGGCGGCTGTGACAGTGTCGTGCCGGCCGGCGATCACCAGCGTTGGCCGGGAAATCAGCGCTACGGTTCGGCGAAGGTCCGCATCGCGAACCGCCGCGAACAAGCCAGCCAAGCCTTGCCGGTCGATAGCCAGCAGCATGGCGCGAAATTCTTCGATGACGGGCTCGTTGGCCGCCAGCATACGCGCAGGAAACCAGTTGCCCAGGAACATCTCGGCGGTTTCCGCCATGTCCGGCGCCTGCAGCACGGCGGCAATCCGCTTGTCAAACTGCTTTGCCGGTCCGAGGTAGGATGAGGTGTTGCTCAGGATCAATCGCTCGATCCGCTCGGGCGCGTGGATGCCGAGCCACTGCCCGACGAAGCCGCCCAACGACAGACCGAGGAAGTGTACGCGTTCAGTGCCCAGGGTGTCGAGCAACTCGATCACGTCGCGGCCAAGCCGGTCGAGCGAATAAGCGCCGGCCGGAACGTTCGACCCTCCGTGGCCGCGAAAATCATAGCGCAGAACACGGAAATGCTTCGACAGCTCGCCGACCTGCATGTCCCACATCCGCAGCGTGGTGGCGATGGAATTCGACAGCATCAGCACGGGGTTCCCGGCGTCGCCGTCGATGCGGTAGGCGATGCGTGTGCCATCGCCGACAGTCACGAAATCCAGCTCATTCATGGTGAATACACCTTCCTTCTTGGAGCGTTGAATGTGGCAAAGCCTAGCTGCGGCGCGCTTTTGATGATATTACAAAGATGGGACCATCTCTGTAATAGAAGCTGACATGGCCGAATTCACCCTGCACGACCTGCAATGCTTCGATGCCGTGGTCCGCTGCGGCGGCTTTCAGCCTGCGGCGGCCATGCTGCATCGCTCGCACCCGGCTGTGTTCGCAGCCGTTGCAAAGCTGGAGCGGCAACTCGACCTCGTTCTCCTGGATCGCAGCGGCTATCGCGTGCGCCCCACCGAGGCAGGGCTGTCGTTCCATCGCAGGGCACAATCGCTGCTGCGCGAGCTCGAGGGCTTGCGGCTTCATGCTGCTCAGCTGTCAATGGGCGAAGAAAGCGAGATCCATGTGGTGATCGGCGACCTTTGCCCGCGTCCGCAGGCATTGGGCATGCTCGGACGGTTCTTCGCCCAGTGTCCGGGCACACGCCTGCATCTGCACTTCGAGGCGGTGGGCGGCCCGTGGGAGCGCCTCTTCGATGACGAAGCCGATTTGATCCTGCACTGGATCGACAAGACCGATCCGCGGGTGGAATGGATCGATCTGTGCAAGGTGCCCTTCGTCCCAGTAGTGGCGTCGGGCTTTCTACCGGAGCGGATCAAGCACCCCATCACGCCGGATCAGATGCACGCGTTCACCCAATGTGTCATGCGCGACACGGCCCGCCATTCACCCCAACAAGACTACTTCATGATCGAGGGTGCGCCGCAATGCATGGTGGCCGACCAGGGGATGAAGAAGGAAATCATCCTGCAGGGCCTCGCGTGGGGCCACATGCCCCGGTTCCTGATCGAGGATGAGCTGCGCGACGGACGCCTGCAATCCGTTGCCGGCCGTCATCTGCCAGGCCGCACCGAGGAGTTGGTGGTGGCGCGCCGCCGCGACCGGCCGCACGGGCCGATCTCGAACCGTCTGTGGGATCATATCGAGCAAGAGGCGCCGACGTTGCGCCGAGCGCTCGAACGTCGGACACCTGTCCGGCACGCAAAGCAAGGGCTCGGCATCGAGTGAATTCTTCGAGGCCGTTCAGTCTATCGGTAGGTAGAACCGTAATTCCTACATTGTTGTTATCTCAGTCCTTCGTTAGGGTCTGCTCCATCTGACAAAATCGGCGACGCTCACGTGGAGAGTCTCAAAATGCGCCTGATCTTTTTGTTGCCGCTTCTCGCTTCTCTCGCGTCGTCGACCGTTTTGGCGGAAGAGGTCTATCAGAACGTGGCCAGCCAAGATTCATTGGCTCGCGCCGATATACTCGGCCGCATGATGAACGCGCTGACGCAACACAAAGAATTTGACGACAAGTGCGACTTGGTTCCGCTGATAGACATGAAGGCATTCGAAAATTACTATAAGAAGCTGACTTGGAGCCTTAGTCCTTCAGACCTCGCACTGGTACAAAAGCACTACTCCGACGCACAAACCACTTGGAGCGCCAAAGGCGGCGGGGTACCCGGAACAGAGTGCGATGACCTCAGCTATGAAATTCTAGATTTAGATATTGGAACCCCGAATCCCCGCGACGAGATGCTAAGTCTACTCAATGCGGCGCCGCGTGGCAGTTCACAGTACAAAATCTATGCAGCGGCGGTGGCATGGGGTGGATATCTCCAAGCGTTCATCACTTGCCCCGATTACTCTGTCAGTTCGAACGCTGTGGAGAAAATGCAAAAAAATAATATGGATGAGTTTCGAGTCCCGTACCTGTTGGCAAGGATGGCCGCCGTTAAAGCCCCTCCTGATTGTCGAGATATAGAGCCTTTCGCACGTGATGGCGGGGTGTATCGCCCTAGAAGCAAGTGAGAAGTCCATCGATTACGCACTCTATCGTTAGTACGTGCGCCGCGCACCATACCGGCAACCCAGGTGCGGAGAGCGCGTTGACGTATCATCGTCCCGCCGATACGGATCGGGACAATCGATCGCAAAGGTTTTTTCAGCATGGTGCATTACGCGGACGGGCGGCCGATCGGCGATCTGACGCTCAGGACGCTGGCCATGCCTTCCGACGCCAATGCGGCAGGCGACATTTTTGGCGGCTGGGTGATGGCGCAGATGGATCTCGCCTGCGGCATCCGCGCCGCCGAGCGCGCCAAGGGCCGCGTGGTGACGGCGGCGGTGAAGGAAATGTCCTTCGCCAAGCCGATGAAGATCGGTGACACGCTGTGCATCTATACGCATGTCGAACGCGTCGGCCGCACCTCGATGACGCTCAAGGTCGAGGCCTGGGCGCAGCGCTATCTCTCCGACCTGATGGAGAAGGTCACCCATGCCGACTTCGTCATGGTGGCGCTGGACGGCGAAGGCAAGCCGAAGGCGGTTCCGGCCGAAGGCTGACCCGGCCTGATTCCAGAAGACGGATTTAAACAGCCGTCTCTCCCGCGCGGGGGATGCGGACAGCGATCCCGCGTGGTCTTTGGCTAACGGGTTCCCGCATGCGCGCCTGCAGCGCGACCGACGGGATATTGGGAGGAAAGACAATGCGTCAACACATGCTGAACGCTGCCCTGGCGGGTGCCTTTGCAGCCTTGCTCTGCCTGTCGTCCGCAAGCGCTTTTGCCGAGGTCAAAAAAGGCGATCCAGGCGCCACCTGCACGTCGGAAAACCGCACCATCAACGGGCAGGCGGCCAAGTGCGAGATCTGCTCGGCGACGAAATGCGACACCAGCGGCACGACGGTGAGCAATTGCCGCAAGGAGACGACCACGACCTGCACGATTGGCGGCAGGGTGGTCAGTCCCAACCCGAAATGGAACCGGATCGAGAAGCTGCCGAAGACCAAGATGCAGTTACAGCAGTAGCGCTCATCCGGAGGCTCCCGGGCAGGTTCAAACCTTTGCAGCACAAGGGTTCAGCTGTGCATGGCGTCGAACTTCTCGCGCGCCGCCTTGACGCGCTCGGTGTTCTTGCGTGCCCATTCGCCGAGCGCATCGACCGGCACCAGCAGTTCGTAGCCAAGATCGGTCAATTCGTAGTCGACCCGCGGCGGGATGGTCGGGAACACGGTGCGTGTAACGAAGCCGTCGCGCTCGAGCCCGCGCAAGGTCGTGGTCAGCATCTTTTGCGAAATCCCGCCGACCGCGCTGCGCAACTCGTTGAAACGCAGCGGCCCGTTGCCAAGCTTGCCGACCACGAGCACCGTCCATTTGTCGCCGACGCGCTGCAGGATTTCCGAGATGGCGCGGCAGTCCTCGGTGCGGTGCGGGTGCCTTGGTAACAAAAAAGTGCCTCCTTGCACATTGAGCGGCCAGTTACTCATATAGCTCAGGTATCTAAACGATACCAGTATTCCTGTAAGGAGAGCCCCTCTATGTCAAAACCCAAAATTGCCATCGTCATTGGTTCGACCCGCGCCGCGCGCTTTGCCGACGTCCCGGCCGAATGGATTGCCAAGATCGCCAAGTCGCACGCCGACATCGACGTCGAAGTCGTCGACCTGCGCGATTTCCCGCTGCCGTTCTTCGATGAGGTCGCATCCTCCGCCTGGGCGCCGTCGCAGAACGAAGTGGCGCAGCGCTGGCAAAAGAAGGTCGCCGGATTCGACGGCTTCATCTTCACCGCCGCCGAATACAATCATGGCCCGACGGCCGTGCTGAAGAACGCCATCGACTACGCCGCCAACGAGTGGAACAAGAAGCCGGCCGGCTTCGTCGGCTATGGCAGCGTCGGTGGCGCGCGCGCGGTCGAGCAGCTGAGGCTGCATGCGGTCGAGTTGCAGATGGCGCCGGTGAAGTCCGCCGTACACATCTCCTGGGCCGATTTCCTTGCGGTCAAGCAAGGCGACAAGAAGCTCGATGAGTTCGAGCACCTCAACCAGGCGGCAACCGCGCTGGTCAACGACATTGCATGGTGGGCCAGGGTGCTGAAGACGGCGCGTCAGGCCGATGCCGTCGCCGAGGAAGTCAAGGCGGCCTGAGCACAGGTTCGAACAGTCCTCCCAAGGATTAATTCTCCCAAGCATTGGGGCGGCGCATGCGCCGCCCCTTTTGTTTACACGGCATGGGCGTCCTGCGCTTGCCGTGGTCTGATGATGCAATCGGCAAGGCGGTCCATCTCATTCAGCTCGTCGGCGTGATGCTGGCCCCACTGGCAAAGTGCCAGCAGGATCGGTTCGAGGCTGAGGCCGAGCCGCGTCGCCGAATATTCGACGCGCGAAGGTATCTCGGCAAAGATCTCGCGGCGGACGAGGCCGTGCTCTTCCATTTCGCGAAGCTGCTGGATCAGCACTTTCTGGGTGATATCGGGCATCAGCGCCTGCAGCGCCGACAGCCGCCGGGGCGCGTCGAAGAGATGGTACAGGATGACCGCCTTCCAGCGCCCCGAAATCACTTTCAGCGCGCGCTCCGCCGGCAGCAGCGGCAGTCTCTTGATCGGCTTGGCCATGGTCACCTCCCGGTCAGCAGCGGACAAATTGGTGTGTAGTCGAAGCCAGGCAGATAGTGGCAAACAGCGGCCGATGCCAACAGCTATCGGTGCATGCGATGAGAGCCATTCAACTGAGCCGCTTCGGCGGGCCCGACGTTCTCGACATAGTCACGGTGCCGAAGCCTGAGCCGCAAGCCGGCGAGGTCCTGGTCCGCGTTCATGCGGCCGGGGTGAATTTCTTCGAAGTGCTGATGCGCGCGGATCGCTATGCGGTGACGCCGCAACTGCCGATGATCCCTGGCGTCGAGGCCGCCGGGATCGTGGAGGCGCTTGGGCAGGGGGTGGACGCTTCCTTGCTCGGCACGCGCGTCGCCGCGCCGTTGTTCGCCTCGAGCCGCCCGTTTGGCGGCTATGCCGAGTATGTGACGATCGACGCAAGCCTGGCCGTGCCCTTGCCGGATTCGCTCTCGTTCGAAAACGCGACGGCATTGATGGTGCAAGGACTGACGGCATTGTATCTATCGTGGCAAAGCCCGCCCGCCCGCAGATCGGTGCTGGTCGCCGCCGCCGCGGGCGGCGTCGGTTCGTTGCTCGTCCAGCTTGCCAAGCGCGCCGGTGCAAGCCGTGTCATCGCGGCAGCCGGCAGCAAGGCCAAGCTCGACCTTGCTTTGTCGCTGGGAGCCGATGCTGCCGTCGACTACAGCAACACGGATTGGCCGGTGCACGTCCGGGCAGCGACAGGTGGCGCTGGCGTCGACATCATCTACGACATTGTCGGCGGCCCGCTGACGGCGGTTGCGCTGGAGGCTCTGGCACTTCGCGGAGAGTTGGTGTTTGCAGCACTCGGCAGATACGCGCTCGGCGCCCCGGAGATGGAGGCGATGATCGGCCGCAACCAGTCGCTGAAGGGTTTTGCCCTGCTGCCGTTGCTGTCTACGGACGGGCTCCGTGACGGCCTTTTGGAGCTTTTCGATCTGGCCGCTGGTGGTCAGCTTGTGGTGACCAAAGGTGGCCGCTTCCCGCTCGACCAGGCCAGCCACGCACATCGCCTGCTGGAGGAGCGCGGCGCGACCGGCAAAGTTGTCTTGATACCTTAGTAGGTGCTCGGCAAGGAGCCGAGGATCCGGGCTTGTGCCGTTCCGGCCGTCAGCGAACCCGGTAGAACGGATTAGGCAGCTGGAACAGCTTCTCAGCATGCCCACCGAACAGGTCGGATGGCTGGTCACCGACATTGGCAATTATTGTGTAGCCGGCCTTTTCGATTTCGGCCCTTATGGGTGCCTTGAAATCTGCGGCGGAGCCGTATTTGGCCCCAGGCTGGACCATGTAAAGGTGCTCGTAGCCGGCATAGCCGGCCGACTGCAGGTTTTGTTCGGTTGCCTGACGCTGGTCCTCCGGACGTCCGGTGATGAAGAACACCGCGACTTTCGCCGTTCGTGCCTGCCGGAAAACCTCCAGCACCGGGTCGATGGCCGGATCCTTCGCAAGCTGATCCCAGGCGGCCCAGCCACAGGGACCGTCGATTGCAATGTCGCAGGCGCCGCCGATCGGGCGGCCGAAATTGTCACGTGTGATCACTTCCCAGTTGGCCAAAGCCGTCTCGTCGATATCGAGCACCAGCGCGGGGCGAGGCACCTCCATTGCGCGCTTGACGACCCAGTCGCCTGCCTGCTTCGCCACAGCGGCAAGGTCGCGATCATAGTCGCCGGAATCATGATAATTGGCAGCCGCCAGCATCGCATCGCCGACATTGGCCGGCTGGGACGGGCTTGTGAGAAGGAGCGAGTCGGAACGTGCCGGCGCAGGAACATTTGTGCCAATCATCAGCACGATTGCCCCGACACGCGCAATTCTATTCCAGCCAATCGCCCGCATCACGGGACTTTGCTGTCACGAGAACTCGGCTGTCAAGCGAGGTCTTCCACAGGTCCTCGAGACCGCGACGCTGAATTGGACATTCCAGATGCCGAATGTCTCTATGGGTTGCTGCACGCTACACGATTTCTGCCGTCGCGGTCTTTGCCTCCAAACAGGTGACGCACCGCCGGAACCGCCGGTCGAAATGCGTCACCCGAAAATCATGGCCGTTACGCGCTTTGCCGTGCCCTACGCCGCCTGAACGATCTCGACCAGTTCAACGTCGAACACGAGATCGCGTCCGGCCAACGGATGATTGCCGTCGAGCTTGACGCTGGTGTCGTCCACGCCGACGACTGTTACCGGCATCGGGCGCCCTTCCGGGGTTCTGACCTGCAGTCGAGCGCCGATATCGACATTGATATTGTCTGGTACGCGGGCGCGATCGACGGTCATGACCGCTTCGGGGCGGTGGGGGCCATAGGCGGCGTCGGCGGGAATGGTGACGGTGCTTTTCGCGCCCCCCTCCATACCCTCGACATGGGTTTCGAGACCGGCGATCACTTGTCCTTCACCCAACGTGAATTGCAGCGGTTCGTTGCCGGAAGAATCGAACTGAGTGCCGTCTGCCAGGCGGCCATTGTAATTGATGCGCACGGTGTCGCCATTCTTGGCCTGTGTCATGATAGCCATCCTTTGAAAGTTTCGAGGGGCCGGCCAAAGCTCACGGTCCCGTCCTCGATCATCCACGCACTTAGGTGCGCGGCGCGAAACGCTAAAACTAGGGACCTGGCTGCCGATGTAAACCCCGATTGAGCGACGCCGGCATGACCCGCCGGCGTTCGTCGCCTTCGGCAGCAGTGCACCGGTCTAGCGGTCATGCCGGCTCAACCCATTCAGGCGGCGTGCAAATGGCGGCTAGATCAGGTTATGGCCGCCATCGATGCGGATCGTCTCGCCGGTCGTGAAGTCGCTTTCCATGAGGTAGAGGTAGGCGGCGGCGACATCCGCAGCGGTCGGAATTTTTCTCGATGGCAACCGGGCAGCCATGTCGGCAAAGAAGCTGGATTTGGCTTCTCCAACAATGTCCCACATCGGTGTGTCGACCCATCCGGGCGACACGACATTGACGCGCGTCGGGGCCAGTTCGAGCGCCAGGGCGCGGGCGAAGTAGCTGAATGAACCGGCAATCGCGGAGACGACCGAGCCTCCCGGCACCGGCGGCCGATCCTTATTTATTCCCGAGGTGAAGGTCATCGAGCCGCCGGCTTTCAGGGTGCGCACAGCATGCTTGGAGAGCATGACGGCGCCAATCAGCTTGTTATCGACGAAGCCTCGCACAGCCTCCATGTCGGTACTGCCGATGGGATCGCCGGGCGGCAGTGTTCCGGCGGTCGATACGAGGTGATCGAAGGGACCGACCTCGTTGAACAGGCGAGCGACGTCCGCTTCGTCGGTCATGTCGGCGACCACGCTGGTCACGCGGCCCGCATTGAGCGTCCGTTCGGCAGCCAGCAGTTTCTCGGGCGAGCGTCCGACGATCACGACCTTCGCTCCGCCGTTGAGAGCAGCTTCCGCGACGCCGAGACCGATGCCGGAACTACCGCCGACGACGATGACTTTCCTGTCCACGAGCGATGTCATGAGGGTTCTCCGTTCGTTGCGATTGCGGTGAGGGTCAGGCCTTGCCGGCATAGGCGGCTTCGACGTCGGCGATGATGATCTTGCGCATCCCGTACATCGCCTGCCGGACGCGGTTGGCCTTTTCGCGGTCCGGATCGGCACCGAGCCGCGGCAGGATTTCCGGGATGACCTGCCAGTAGACGCCGTATCTGTCGGTGAGCCAGCCGCAGGGTTGTGCCCTGCCGCCGCCGGCGGTGAGCGCCTCATAGTAGTAGTCGGTCTCGGCTTGGTCCCTGGTCTCGATGTAGAGCGAGAGCCGCTCGTTGAAAGGCGGCTGCGGCCCGGCGTTGAGCGCTGTAAGGTGCAGTCCTTCGAGCTCGAAATCGAAGGTGGCATGCGGGACCGTCTTGTTGGTTCCGGACACCCAGTCGGTGTATTCGATGGTCTGGAGCGCTTTGCTGTTCTTGAAGACCGAGAGATAGAAATCGCGGGCTTGCTCCGCGTCGGTGTTGAACCAGAGGAATGGGTGGATGGTGGCCATGTCCGTTCTCCATTAATTCCTTGCGACAGCGATCTTTTGCGAAGAGCCTGTCCGCTGTTGCTTTCGTTCAGGCTAGCGGTGGTCCGACGGCCGATAGACCGAGCCGTCCCAGTCGCGGGCAAATCCGAGGTCTTCGAGCCGGCGGGTAGAGAAGCGTGCAATCTGCCGCCCGGTCCGGCGCCGGCTGCTCGAGGCGAGGATGCGGCCGGCCATGCCGGTCAGGACGTCGACGATGGCTTCAACTCGTTTGGCGTTCATGGTGCTCTCCCAGAGTGGCGGCAGTTTTGGTTTCAGCAGTTGCCCCGCGACTTTTGTCAGCGAGAGTATCAGTCACATCAAATCGCCTTTTGAAGCGGCGGTGAATGACTGACTACGCGAGCAAACATGCAGTGTTCCGGCCTGGACGACAAACGACTTATCGGCGACAATGTGTGAGCATTGCTCACACATAGGTCTCGGTCCATGCCCCGGAAGCTGCCTCCCCTCACCACCTTGCCGAGCTTCGAAGCGGCGGCGCGCCTGTTGAGTTTCTCCAAGGCGGCAGAGGAACTTCATGTCACCCACGGTGCGATCAGCCGGGCGATCAAGAATCTTGAGGATCAGCTCGGTGTGCAGCTGTTCGAGCGCGGTACGCGTTCGGTGAGTCTGACAGCCGTCGGCGAGCCCTATGCGCGGGCGGTGCGCGAGGCGCTCGCCCAGTTGGCCACCGCCACCGCTGCAGCAACAGCCCGCTATTCGAGCTCGACATTGAACGTCAGCACCTCCGATGGCTTCGCGGGAAGATGGCTGGTGCCACGCCTCTACCGCTTTCACCGTGCGCATGGCGACATCGATGTGCGGGTTTCGACGAGCGGGAAGCTGACCAACTTCCTCGGCGACGGCATCGATGTCGCCGTCCGTTATGGCAATGGAAACTATCCGGGGCTCACGTCAGAGTTCCTCACCGGCGAGGAGGTGTTTCCAGTGTGCAGCCCAAAGCTTCTTGAGGGTGCACATCCGCTCCGCACGCCTCAGGACCTCAAACACCACACGCTGATCCGTGACAGCTTTCCGATCGACTGGGCGACCTGGCTGGCTAGCGCCGGGGTCGAGGGCGTGGACCCGCAGAGCGGGATTACCTTCGACTCTGCCACCTTTGCCATGGAGTCGGCCGCACAAGGCGAGGGGGTGGTGCTCGGCCGGACCATGCTCGTTGCGGCCGACCTTGCCGCCGGGCGACTTGTCCGCCCCTTCGGCTACGCCCTGAAATCCCCCTCCAGCTTCTATTTCGTCTACCCGCCGGAGGCGATCCGTCAGCGCAAAGTCAAGGCTTTCAGGGATTGGCTGCTTTCAGAAGTCACGCCGCAAATGGACTGACGGGAAGGCCGAGAGAACAGGATCGTCTACATCGAGTGGTTACTATCGGCTCGCCCGAAACGCGGTGACGATCCAGGCACGCGAGTCGAAAAGCACACCGTCCGCGGTCAAATGCGCGTCGAGCAGATCGCGCAACTGCCGCAGCGCCGCGTCGACATCCACATCCGCGCGGGCGAGCGGATCCTTGACCAGTTGCAGGCCAAGCAAAGCGTCATAGGCCGCATCGATGTCTTGGCCGTAGAAGACCGGCTCATGCACTTCGGCAAAGTCGACCGAAACGAAACCGGATGCACGCAAGATCTCCGCGGTGATGGCGGGGTCGCCAAGCGAAAACGGGGTGGCGGCGCCCCCCGATATGGCGGTCCCCGGCGCAATCGCCCGCTGAATGGCAGTCGCCCACTCGTTGCGGCCCTCGCACTGCCATACCATCCACACAAGACGTGCCCCTGGTCGCAACGCCCGGGCGATGTTGGCGAACGCCGCCGCGGGGTCGGCAAAGAACATCACTCCAAACCGACTAATGCACAGATCGAAACCGGCGCGCGGAAATACCAGCAATTGCGCATCGCCGCGCTCAAAGGCGACGTTTCGCAATCCCTCTTTCGCGCTACACTTCCGGGCGATCTCGAGCATCTGCGCCGATACGTCCACGCCGAGCACGCTGCCTTCCACCGCGACACGGGCAGCATCACGAGAGGATTGTCCCGAACCGCATCCGATATCGAGCACGCGATCGCGCGTTCCCACCTTGACCGCAGCCCTGAAGACCTCGTTGTGCCGTCGCAGTTCGGCGTCGTAAAACGCAGCGCAGTTCAGCACCATCGCACGCCTGCCTGGAGATGATGGGCCGGCAGCATTTCCGGCCGCTCTGCCCTGATCTTTTCGCGTCGGGCCACCCGAAACTGTCAGCCGCGCCGCGCCGCCTCGATCGCTGCAACGTCGATTTTCTTCATCTCCATCATCGCCTCGAATGCGCGCTTTGCTTCATCGCCGCCGGCGGCCATCGCTTCGGTCAGCACGCGCGGCGTGATTTGCCAGGAGATGCCCCATTTGTCCTTGCACCAGCCGCAGGCACTTTCCTGGCCGCCATTGCCGACGATGGCGTTCCAATAGCGATCGGTCTCCTGCTGATCGTCGGTGGCGATCTGGAAGGAGAAGGCTTCGTTGTGCTTAAACGCGGGCCCGCCATTGAGGCCGAGACAGGGGATGCCGACGACCGTGAACTCGACCGTCAGCACGTCGCCGGCCTTGCCGGACGGGTAGTCGCTGGGAGCGCGGTGGACGGATTTCACCGAACTGTCGGGAAAAATCTCGGAATAGAAGCGGGCCGCAGCCTCGGCGTCCTTGTCGTACCAAAGGCAGATCGTGTTCTTGGCGATTGTCATTGCTGGTCCCTTTGCTTTCGAAATCAATCTGGGCTTTTGAAATCAACCCGGGTTGCATCGGCGTTGCACCGGACATGGAAATGCGCTCGTGCCATCGACGTTCCGACAGCAGCAGCTGCCCGGAATCAAGGTACCACGACTGCTGCTTTCAGGACCAGATGCGGGCAGTGACTCGAACCGGCGATGGTCCGCCTGATCCGACCGGCGGCCTCACTCTTTGCGTAGGGCAGCGCCGCTTTGCTCAAGGTCGCGCTGGCTTTCCGTTGGCGCGCCGTTGCCTCAGAAGGCGCATGAGCAAGTTCCGTCTGTCCTTGCGCGGGACGAGTTCGATATCGCTGACAAGTTTTGCGCCGCCCTTGTGCCGCTCCAATGTGATCTTGCGGCTGTGGAAGGCCTCCAGCTCGGCGCGGTGCGCTACGCTTATGATGGTGACCTTCGGCAATTCGCGAATAATCATCTCCATCATCTTGTCCTGGCTCTTCTCATCGAGTGCCGACGTTGCCTCGTCCAGCACGATGATATCGGGGCGGTGCAGCAGAAGACGCGCGAAGGCGAGGCGCTGCTTTTCGCCACCCGACAAGGTCTGGTCCCATGGCGCGTCCTCCTCGATCCGGTCGTTGAGGTAGTCGAGCCCCACCTTGTCGAGGGCAGCCTTGATCTTATCCAGCGTCCAGTTGTCGGCGGCGCCTGGATAGGCGACAGCGCGGCGAAGCGTCCCGGTCGGGATGTAGGGCCGTTGCGGCAACATGAACAACCGTCTGTCGGCGCGGATGTTGACGCTGCCGCTACCCCATGGCCACAGACCCGCGACGGCCCGCACCAGCGTACTCTTGCCCGAGCCGGATTCGCCGGCGACGAGCACCCGCTCGCCTGGTTCGATCACGACCTCGGTTTCCTTGACCACGGCGGTGCCGTCGTCGAGCGACACGGAGAGATTGTTCAGGCTGAGCATCGCATTGCCGCCGGTCTCGCCGCGCTTTATGCGTCCCAGCGTGTTGCTCTGTTCCGCCCGCTCGAGCCCGTCGAGCGACATCATCAGCGAAGCGATGCGTCGAGCACAGGCGTTCCAATCGGCGAGACGGGGATAGTTGTCGACCAGCCATCCGAACGCGCCCTGCACGATGGCAAAGGCCGAGGCAGCCTGCATGACCTGTCCAAGTGTCATGCTGCCTTCGAGGAACTTTGGAGCGCAAAGCAAGACCGGCACGACAGGCGCAAACAGGCTCGACCCCTGAGACACCAGCGCCGTGCGCATGTGCTGGCCTGCAAGGAGCGCCCATTGCCTGAGCACATGGGCAAATGTCTTGTCCATGCCGCTGCGCTCCTCCTCCTCGCCGCCGAGCAATGCGATGCTCTCGCCGTTTTCCCGCACGCGCGTCAGCGTGTAGCGGAACTCGGCTTCCGCCTGATTTTTTTCCTCGGAGAGGTGGACGAAATGACGGCCAATGACCGCCATCGAAGTGGACGTGATCGCGGAATAGAGCACCGCGGTGATGACCAGGAAGCCGGGAATGGTGACGGTCGAACCTGCAATCGTCAGGGTCAGGGCGCCGCCGATCGTCCACAGCACCACGATGAAGGTCGAGGCCGACAGAAATGCGACGATGACACCGGCGATGAAATCGACGGGCGATTCGGTGGCAATCCGCAAATCCTCGGCGATGCGGGCTTCGGGGTTGCTGTGATCGCCGCCGACGAGGTTCAGCTGATAGTAGCGGCCGCTTGCGAGCCAGCGCGCGATGACCGCGGTGGTGAGCCAGGAACGCCAGCGGCGCTGTATCCTCATGCGAAAGAAGACTTGTGCCACCACAAGGCTGGCGCTTCCGATCACGAGTGGCAGGAATACGGCGCTCAGCCAATATACGGTGTGGGCATTGCGTTGCTCAATGGCGTCGAAAATTGCGCGATTCCAGACATTGATCCCATACTGGAAGCCGACATTGGCGACGATCAGGACCAACAGCCCGATCGTCAACGGCCAGGCGACCCTGTCGCCACTGCCGCTCCAGTAACCGCGCGCGCTGATCCAGAAGCGCTTAAGCAGGTATCTCTTGCGCGCCCGCTCGGCCTCTTCAGGTGTCAGCTCAGGATCGGGTTCGGTGACATCCGGCGGCGGCGCGGGCTCGCCGACGACCTCTGACGCGACTTCGACAGTCGATTGTTTCTCGCGGCGCGACTTCTCGGCATCGCGCGTTCGGGCGCCGTCAACCGATTTCAGCTTAAATTTAGCCTCGGGCATCCGGCGATAACGGGTTAAAAATCAGAAGGTTTCATAGCGTCAGCCGCCGAGTCTCGCGAACTGTAGCCTCAAGAAGTGGCGCCAACGTCAGTTGAGTGCTGCCCATCCAGTCAAAACGATGAGGGCCAACGTGAGCAGCGCGCCAGAGACGTACAAGATCGTCCTGACACTACCCCCCTTGGCGGCGTTTCCACCACGCAGGTAGATTCCCAGGTGGAGGAGGCGTATCGCCAGGTGGGTCTAGACCAATGTCGCCAAACTGGCCGCTCCAACACCAACCATCATCGCTGGCACTGCGGGCACGATCAAGGGCGCCAGTGCCTCGACCGAATTCATGTGAACCCGGTCGATCCTATAGCGCCGGTTGTCGTCGTCTGCCGGGACTACCGGTCCTGCCAGCGCTCCTGCAAACCTCTGGACGAACCCGAGTAGACTGCCAACACTACCGATAGCAAACAGAGCGCGAGCACGCCGAGAAGACTTAACCAATAGACTTCCATGTTGTCTCCGCTCCCTGGAATCGCAGTGGACCAGACGGTGCTTGCGAGTCATGCTCGCAAGGGCGCGGACGGGTCAGGCCGCCACACCGGGGAAAAGGCCCTGGAACCGCCGCAGG
Organism: Mesorhizobium sp. M0018; assembly: GCF_040323955.1. Lineage (NCBI taxonomy): Bacteria > Pseudomonadati > Pseudomonadota > Alphaproteobacteria > Hyphomicrobiales > Phyllobacteriaceae > Mesorhizobium > Mesorhizobium sp. M0018. Next base: position 158,094 of record NZ_JAMYVL010000010.1, read on the forward strand.
TACAGCGGCCAGCCTTGATCGCTATCAACCCCCACGCGCACGCCCTCCCAGCCTTCGCCATGGCGCTCGAGATTCCGGTGCTCGATCTCGACCCGGGTCCGGTTCTCCGTCTCAGGCGTGAACCTGACTTCCCATTCGCTGGTTTTGTTCAGGTCGCTCTCAATCTGCCACCGAGGACTGATGTCCCAGCTCAGAACGAGCCGGCCGGGGGGATCGTAAGCCAACACACGAGCCCAGTGGCACTCGCTGCCGTCCACGCCGCGATCGTAAACGTGGCCCCCGACCCAGGGTTCGAAGATGGTCTCTGTGATCGGCACGGCAAGAAGATTGTGCTCGCGAGGTTTGAATTTCCCGAAATCCTCGGTGAAGACCTTGAAGGCACGCGCGATAGGTGCCTCGACAACGACGAAATGCCTTACGGGCGCGGTTGCAGCATGCTTGCTCATGGCTGGTCCTTCTTTGGATGCTCGACGGCCAGTTTGTAACCTGCCAGGGTCTTGCTCCAGAACTCATCGATTTCCGCGCGCAGACTTGCCAGGCCGTTCGGATCGATACGGTATATTCGTTCCTTGCCTGAGCGCGCGTCGGCCACGAGCCCGGCATCCTTGAGTACTTTCAAGTGCTGAGAGACCGCCGGCCTGGTTACAGGCAGCACACGAGCAAGTCCGTTGACCGAGCAAGGATGTTCGACCAACAGTTCGAATATCGTGCGCCTCGTCGAGTCTCCAAGCGCTGTCCAGTGTTTCGCGTTAGTGGCCACTAACGCGAACTTAAATCGATGGGCCTGCGCTGTCAACCTGGAGGGGTCGACGATGCGGAACCACAGCCCCGGTCGGACCCTGTCGGTTAACGGGAAAACTGTTGCTCGCGTTTTCGGAATTGCTCACGTGCCGTCGCTGGATTCCGGAACAAGGGTGCGATTTTGCCGTTGAGCCAGAAACTGGAAGCGACCCGCATGTCCGAATTGCCGAATGAAGAGATCGAAGGGCGGCTGAACGCCCAGCGCGAGACTCTGGCGCTGGTTGTTGCGCTGCTTGCCAGCAAGGATACGGCACCCGAGCGAATATGGGCCGAACTGGAGGCCCGTTTTCAGTTTCAGAACAGTCAGGAGGACCCTGGCGTCCTGCCAAGCCGCGCATTCGCCATCGAAGCTGCGAAGATGCGGGAGTTCAAGCTGATCGCCGAAGAGGCGCAGGCGCGCAATGCGGAATGGAACGGCAGGGACAAGCCACAGGGCGCCAGCTGAAACCCCGGAGAGTGGATGCAGGACCGGCTATTTTACGATGACTGAGCAAGCGTCAGCTTTGCTGCAAAAGTGTACGCGCCAACTCTTGCCATTCCTCGTCAAGCGTTAAGGTCGACGGCGCCGCGTTGCTGCGGCGATACCAATATTCCGCATTCGACTGGTCGCCTTCCTTGCGGTGGAGATAGGCGTGCACGTGCATGCCCGCCGTATCGTCGCGCTGCTGCGCGCACTCGTGCGCCTTAGCCCAATCGCCCTTTGCATCCCACCACAGCGCCTGCAGGGCAGGGCTCAAGCCGGCTGGCGGCTGTGGTTTCGCAATCGATTCCCTGAAGGCTTGCAGATCCATTTTCCACCTTAGCGACGGTGCAGGCGCCGATAATAACCGCGCCGGCAGCCGACCGCTAGCGCGCATCGGGCGGTATGGCCGGAATGGGTGTCGGCAGCGCTGAGCGCGGACGGCCGATAACCGCGCGGCCGGAGGCTTGATTCGATGGCGTGCATGAAATAGTGCGCGCTACGACACCATGATGCCTGGGACGACGAGGATGAGTAGCGAGCCGATGACAGCCTCCGACCAGCCGCGCCAATTCTACCACGGCACGCGGGCCGACCTTAAACCGGGAGACCTGATCGAAGCCGGCCACAGCGCCAACTACGGCGCGCGAAAGCAGGCAGCCTGGGTCTATCTAACCGGCACTCTGGATGATGGACCATCTCGAACGGCTGAGGGCACAAGGCATCGAGGCAATCGATTGATCGCTGAGTCCTGCGATTGCCAAGCTTGACCTGGCTGACGGTCGGCAGTCTCATTTCTGCGTCGCAGCCGCCGCAAAATACGGCTCCACGTCCGCAATGGGGCCGCGAGTTGTCGTTGCTTGCAGGGCTGGAGAGCGGATGCTCCTTTTCATCTGGCCGCGAACGTGATGATCTCTGGGCTCGAAGGGCCAAGTGGGCTGCCGTCAAAGTCGCCGAATTGCTGTTCGATCCGTAGCCCCGCGTTCCCCAGCAGGCTCGATAAGGCGTCCGTCTCGAGGAATCGCAAGGTGCTGCGACTAACTTGCGGAAGGCTCGGATGCTTTCCGCCGAACCTGTGGGTGAATGTCACCGTCTGTCCATCGAACGGCACGATCACCTCTGTTGTGATCTGCACCAGCGACCCGTCAGGCAGCTCAACGACGACCGCATTTTCGGGTGTCCAGTGCTCCCACGCCCGCACCGAAGGGTTCCGCGTTTCGAACGCGAAGCATCCGCCTGGGACAAGGGCGTGTCGGACAGCCGCCATGAAATCCCTCAGGTCTTCGTCGCTGACAAGGGCCTGGAATGCGTGCCCCGTCATCACAATGAGATCAAATTCGGCTGTCCAGCCGGCCGATTGGAGATCGCCGAGAACCCATTCGATATCCGCGCGCGTTCGTGCGCGATTTCAACACGCCGGGTGCTGGGTCGATGCCGCAGAGCCGCCCTGAATGTCCGGCCAGGCGTGCCTCGTGAAGGAGGGTGCCCGTTCCACATCCGACATCAAGCACCGCGTCTGCTGTTAGAATGCGGGGCAGGTAGAAATCATAGTCGTCGCGCGCAGATCTCGGGTGCCAGGCATCGTAGACGGCAGCGAGATATGGGTCGGCGAAAAGGTGGTCGACCATAGGCGGTATTCCCAATCAACTTTGACTGTGCGAGCGGTGTCGCCGCGAGCATATAGCCCATAAGTAGCGTCGATCCTTAGCGCACGACCTCGCGGTGGCCGCCGGGCAGGCGGGTGGCGATGAGCTTGTCGATGCGGCGGCCGTCGAGGTCGACGACCTCGAAGCGCCAGCCTTGCGCGTCGACACATTCGCCGGTCGCCGGCAGATGGTGCAAATGCGACAGCACATAGCCGGCGACGGTTTCATAATCGCGGCTCTCAGGCAGGTCGATGCCGAGGACCTCTGCCATCTCGTCGGCCTGCATGTAGCCGGCGAGCAGCCATGAGCCGTCCTCGCGCTTGACGGCGTTTTCCTCTTCGCCGGCGTCGAGATCCGAACGGAAGACGCCGGTGATCGCTTCCAGAATGTCGGCCGGGGTGACGATGCCTTCGAAATGGCCGTACTCGTCATGCACCAGCGCCATCGGCACGTCGGATTCCTTCAGCGTCGCAAGCACGTCCAGCGCGTCGGCCTGGTCGTGCACGATCGGCGCAGCCCGCACGTGCCGGCGCGGGTCGAGAGCGCGGCCGCCGAGCATTGCGGCCAGCACGTCGCGGGTCTGGACGACGCCGATCATGGCGTCGACGCCGCCGTCGCCGGCCGGCAGGCGCGAATGCTGGGTGTCCATCAGCAGCTTCCTGATGGCCGCCTCGTCGGATTGCAGATTGATCCAGTCGACTTCGGTGCGCGGCGTCATCACCGCGCGCACGGCACGGTCGCCGAGCCGCATGACGCCGGCGATCATCCGCCGTTCGTCGGATTCAATGGTGCCGTGGTGCTCGGCTTCGGCGACCAGCATCTTGATCTCCTCGTCGGTGACCTTATCCTCGCTCTGACCGCGCTGGCCAAGCAGCCACAGGAGGGCGCGGCCGGAAAAATCGAGCAGGAAGACCAGCGGCGCCGAGACGCCGGCGAGGATGGTCATTGCCGGGGCAACCCTGACGGCGACCCGTTCGGGGTCGCGCAATGCGATCTGCTTGGGCACCAGTTCGCCGATGATCAGCGAGCCATAGGTGATGAGGGCGACGACGATGCCGACGCCGAGCGGATCGGCGAGGCTTTCGCGGATGCCGGCCGACGCCAGGGAGGTGGCCAGCCGCTCGCCGAGCGTGGCGCCGGAAAAGGCACCGGACAAGACGCCGACCAAAGTGATGCCGATCTGCACCGAGGACAGGAATTTTCCCGGATTGGCGCCGAGCGCCAGGGCCCGGCCGGCGCCCTTGACGTTGCGGTCGATCATCGTCTTGAGGCGCGCCGGCCGCGACGAGACGATGGCGAGCTCGGACATCGACAGAAGGCCGTTAATGCAGATGAGGACGACCACGATGGCAATTTCAGCATAAAGCATGCCGGGTCCATAGCATTGCCGCGCTGTTTTCGAAAATAGGACGGTCGCGCTTTTTAAATTTAGCGAGCCGGGCAATCAGGCGGCACTCCTGCCACATCCCAGGGCGGCGCGGCAAAATGCTCGATCAGGGCGTCGACGACGACGCGCACCTTTGGCGCGAGATTGCGTGTTACCGGCCAGATGGCATGCACCACGGTGTTTTCGACAAGACTGTCCGACAGAACCATTTCGAGCTCGCCGCGCCTGATGCTGTCGGCCGTCAGCCATGTCGGCAGATAGACGATGCCGCAGCCGGCCAGTACCGCATCGAGCATCGGTTCGCCGTGACCGAGCACCAGCCGCGCCTTGGGCGCGAATTTTTCGAGACGGCCGTCGGCGTGCCTGACGGTCCAGGGATGGACCGTGCCATCGCGGCCGTAGCCGATGAGGCTGTGCCTGGCCAGGTCCTCGATCGATTGCGGCCTGCCATGGGCGTCGAGATAGGCGGGGGCGGCGCAGACGCCCGAACGCTGGGCATAGATGCGGCGCGCGGCGAGCGACAAGCTGTCGTCGAGGTCGCCCATACGCACCGTCAGGTCGATGCCTTCCTCGATCAGGTCGACGCGCCGGTCGTTGAAGGAGATTTCCATCGTCAGATCCGGATATCTTTTGGAAATCTCGAACAGCACTGGGGCGACGCACCGGCGGCCGAAGGCCAGAGGCAGGTCGACACGAAGCCGGCCGGAAGGCACCTGCTTGCGGGAAGCGAGCAGCGACTGGGCGGCATCGATCTCGGCCAATGCCCTGACGCAGGCTTCGTAATAGCTCAGGCCCTCGCTGGTCGGGCTGAGGCTACGGGTGGTGCGGTTGAGCAGGCGAACGCCCAATCGCTGTTCCAGCTGCGCGATCGACTTGCCGACCGCCGATTTGGTGACATGCAGCCGCGCGCCGGCGCCGGTGAAGCTGCCGGCCTCCACCGCGTGAACGAATGCGACGATGCCTTGCAAATTGGCTGATTCCAATGAAGCGCCCCTATTGTAGAGTTTTGCTCCTTAATCTGTTGCAGAACATGCCACATGGAAGCACTTTTCTCCATAGTGAAACGGCGTAAATGTCTCGCGCAATCATCAACCACGGAGCGCGAACCAAATGAGCACCGAAAACAGATCCTGGCAGATGAACGGTTTCGGCCTGTCCAGGTTGAAGCCGGCTGATGGAAAGCTGCCCCAAGCCGGGCCGCATGATCTTCTGGTACGCGTCACTGCGGTATCGCTGAATTACAAGGACAGGATGATCGTCGATGGCGTGCTGATACCGGACCTCAGCTTTCCGTTCGTGCCGACATCGGACGCGGTAGGCGAAGTAGTCGCCATAGGCAGCGAAGTCAGCCGCTTCGGCATTGGGCAGCGCGTGCTCGGCCAGGTGATCGCCGACTGGCCGGACGGCGACGCCCCGCCGGTGCTGCACAAGCATACGCTTGGTTCGTCACTGCCCGGCATGCTGTCCGAGCATGTGCTTTTTGATGAGGATGCCGCCGTGGCGGCGCCGCCGTCGCTCAGCGACGTCGAGGCATCGACGCTGCCGATTGCGGCGCTGACGGCGTGGTTCGCGCTGGTCGAGGCGGCCAAGCCGATCCCGGGCGAAACCGTTCTCATCCAGGGCACCGGCGGCGTGTCGCTGTTTGCGCTGCAATTTGCCGCCGCCTTCGGCCTGCGCGCCATCGTCACCTCGAGCAGCGACGAGAAGCTCGAACGGGCGAAGGCGCTCGGCGCCTGGCAAGGGATAAACTATCGCAGCCGGCCGGCGTGGGACGAGGCCGCGCGTGAGCTGACAAACGGCGCCGGCGTCAGCCACGTGCTGGAAATGGTCGGCGGCGACAATGCGCGACGCTCGCTCAACGCGCTGGGCGCCGACGGCCGGCTTTCGGTGATCGGCCTTCTCGGCAGCATGGAACTCAATTTTCCGGTCCTGCCGTTCATACGCAACCGGATCGTCGTACAAGGCATATCGATCGGCCACCGCCGCGCTTTCGAGCGAATGAACCAGGCGATCGAGACGCTCGCGATCAAGCCGGTGATCGACAAGGTGTTTGGCTTCGACGAGGTGCCGCAGGCATTTGAGCGTCTGGAGACAGGACCGTTCGGCAAGATCGTGATCACCGTGCCCTGAGCCCGTCGGGACGAAATGGCTGTCAGACGGGAAGGCCGATTGCGCGCCTACGGCAGTTGCAACAGGACCCCGATGATGGCCCTGCCGTCGGTGAAATAGGGATCGCCTTCGCCGTTGCGCCCGGTCTTCGTGGCGCCGACGCCTGGTATCTCGCTGGTCGAGATCAGCATGCCGGCGGCGGAGAGGTCGTGCATCAGCCCGTCGCGCTCGGCGTCGACGTCGGGGCCGATATGATGGGTGATCGCGCCGGTGTCATGGCTGAGGCCGACGCCCCGGTCGAAGCTTGCCGAGCCGAGCCAGAGCGGCCGGCCGTCGTCTCCGGTCGCATGGGTCTGCCAGAAGCGGACGTGGTGGCGCCGGTCGGCGCTGTCGCCGACCGGCTTTTCGAAGGCTAGGTCCTGGGCGCGGCCTTCGAACAAAAGCCGGCTGACCGGCGCGTCGGGATAGGGGCGGTTGAACAGCACGCTTTCGCCGATCTCGATCGCGGTCTTCAGCGTGATGGCGTCTGCCGTATCCCAGCCGGCGACGGCAAAAGCATGGACAACCTCCTTCTTGGTGCCGACAAGGCCGACATTGATCGGATCGCCCGGAATGCCTTGCGGCGTGTGCGTCACCATCTCGAATTGCTGATTGCGAAAATTGCGGTCCCGTAACGTCCAGAACTCAGGCGCGGCGAAATAGGCGAGCGAAAGATAGGCGGCACAGCATGCCACCAGCCAGGTCGTTGCACGTCGTCGAAGGCTCCGTTGGCTCAAGAGGCACCACCCAAGCGTCTGCGCACCATCTTAACCGGCGCAGCAAGTCTTGGGCAGGGGCTGCAATCAGCGGCAGGCGCGATAGCCGTTCTTGCGGTTCTTGATGTCGAAATGGAAATGGTTGCGGTGGTCGTAGTTATAGCCGGGGCCGAGCACGGTGGTGAAATACTGGCAGCCGTCGGCGCGCACATTGTTGAGGAAGCCGCGCGTGCGGAAGGCGAACAGGCCGGGCTTGCGGACGTCGATGTCGTCGCCATTGTTAAGCTCGATGCTCATTACGTCGAGCGCATTGCCCTTGCCGTGTTCCGACAAAACACCTTCGCCGGCAATCCTGCGGCAGGAATAGCTCGAGCCCTGGTGGATGGTCTTGACGCCTGAGAAATAGCGCCAGCGGGCCGACGGCACGAGTTCGTTCCTGGTCCAGCCGGCAAAGCTGGCGGCCATGTCGCAGGTCAGCGTCGCGGCCGGCTTCATCTCGACGCTGCCGATGGCCGAGACCTTGACCGGATAGTCGATGCCGCACTGGCCTTCATGGATCGGCGCAACATCGGTGTAGACGACGCCGAGGCGTTTCAATTCCTTGCGGCAATCGATCTCTGTGGCCGGCATCTGTTCGGCCGGCGACATCGGGTTGTCCAGGCGCGGATAGGCGGCGGTCATATAGGGGTTGGACGGGACGAGACGCTGCATACCCGAATATTGCGGCCCGGAATCTTGCGCGCCGGAATATTGCGGGTCGGAATATTGCGGGTCGGAATTGGGCGGGACGGCAGCGGTCTGGCTGCCGATATCGACGGCCGGCTGCAGCGACAGCACGCTGCCGGTATTGCAGGCCGAGACCGCCGCCACGGCAAGCAGGGCGGCAAGCCTGCCGGCTATGCGCGCGCATTCTGTGTGCCGCGCAGCGGCAAGCGCAGCGCGAAATAGCCCGGCCATCGGAAGGGTTCCTGTCCCCAGATGGCACAGACTCTAAACCTGAAGAGTAAAGGAAAAATCAGCGGCGCTGTTCACGCCTGCGGCCAAATTGCGGCGCCCATTACCGGCGGCCGGCGTCATTGGCAAAACGTGCCGCCATTGCGGCGCGGCTCGAGATCGAAATGGAGATGCAGCGAATGATCGGCATCGCTGCCGGGACCAAGCACGGTCTTGAACGGTCCGCAGGCCGCCTTGCGCACTGCGTTCAGGAATTTCGCGTCCTTTTCCGGCGGCGTTGGCCCGACATCGATCTCTTTGCCGTCGGAAAGCGTGAAGCTGGCGATGTCGAGCGCGTTGCCGAAGGCGTGCTCCGACAGTTTGCCGCCGGCGTGGCGCGGCCGGCAGACGAAGGCGGAGGCCTGGCCGATCGATTTGACATCCATGCCGAACTCGGCCTTTGCGGCAGGCTGAATGACCGAAGCAGCAAAGCGGGCGGCCGCTTCCGCCATCTGGCAATTGAGCTCTGGGTCCGGGCCGATGGCGATGGATTTGCCGAGCGTCTTCAGCACGATCGGGTAGGGGATCGAGCAACCGACCGCCGTATCATGCTCGGGCTTGCGCTCCTCGAAATCGACGCCCATCGACTTCAGCCGCCTGCGGCAGGCCAACTCCTCCGGCGGCATTTCTTTCCCGGCAATGGCGACCGATCGAGGATCTGGAAGGATTTTTTGCTCGGCCTTCTCGTCTGCCTCGGCCGGGTTTGGTGGCGCGACCGATGGGTTTGCCGGCGGCTCGGCCTGCGCCGGCTTTTCAGGCGGCTGCGGTGCGATCGCCGGTGGCTCCGGCTGCTCGGTCTTGGACTGGCCATTTTGGGGCTGATCGTTTTGAGGCTGACCGTTTTTGGGCCGCTCAGCCTCCGGAGCGGGGCGTGGTTCGGGGACCGGGATCTCGGTTGGCGATGGCGATGTGGCTTCCCGGTTGAGCTGGGGAACCGGTGCGGTTTGCGGTAGTTCGGGCGCCTTGGGTAATGCAGGTCCCGCCAGCAGCGACGCCATCGCAACGGCGAGCATCAGTCTGCACAATCTGGAAAAACCGAACGCCGCCATCAGCTCGCAACGGCCAGGATGCAGGGAAGTTGCCTTGGACGAAGGTTCGAGGCGATCACAATCGGTAACCGCGCCGTCACGCGCCGATCGCTTCCAGGCCTTCCTCGAGCCAGTCCGCCAGCAGCGGCATGCCGAGCAGATATTTTGCCGTGCGCTTGTTGGCGCGCTCGCGGGCGGCGGACAGCGCGTCCGTCCATTCCGTCGCGTCATAGTCGCCGCGGCCGACCCAGGCCAACGCAATCAGTTCGGCCGCTTCGTCGACATTGAGATCGTCGATCAGCTCGCGCAATTCTTCTTCGGTGAGATCTTCGGAGCTTTCCTCGGCAAGGCCGTCATGATGGTGGTTGTCGTGCGCGTTGCCGTCGAGCTCTACCTCGTGCTCGGCGCCGTTGGCATAGTCTTCGTTGACGGCGGCGCTGAGCGCCTTCGCCTTCAGGATGAACAGGCGCACGGTGTCGGGACCGATCGAAAGCTCCCAGTCTCGTTCAACGCGTTGCTGCACCGGCCGTCTCCCTGCTTCGTGCTCGGTCGGCCCGATGATAGCGGATTTGCAGCGCTCGTCACGTTATCTTGCGCGGCGGCGTTGATCGTGAGCATGATTTCCGATGCCCTCTCTTCCCGGGATAAGATGGCCTTGCTGGGAGAGATCGCGGTTTTGAGATAGGATGGCATTTTCCGGGGACGAAACGGCTTCGGCCCGGCGTTAGTGTTGCATTGTCAGGTTCAAAGGAGAGTGTAATGCGCAGACGATTGCTGATTTACGCCATGGCCATTGCCGCCCTGCCGCTGATTGCGGCTCCGGCGTTTTCGGCTGGTGAAGGCGGGGGAGGTGGTGGCGGCGGCGGCGGCAATGGCGGCGGCGGCCAGAGCCAGTGCAAGAAGGGGCAGGCCTGGGACAAGAAGCAGAAGAAATGTGTCTCGCCGAAGCAAGGCATGTTGGATGACGACAGCATCTATGATGCCGGTCGCGCGCTGGCGATGGATGGACGCTACGACGAGGCGATCGCCGTGCTCAGCCTCGCCGCCAACAAGCAGGACCCGCGCATCCTCAACTATCTCGGCTATTCGCACCGCCATTCCGGCCGCGTCACCGTCGGCCTCGGCTATTACGAGGAAGCGCTGCGCATCGACCCGAACTACACGCTGGTGCGCGAATATCTCGGCGAGGCGCACCTGCAGATCGGCGATCTTGCTGGCGCCCAGGAACAGCTCCGCGAAATCGAGAAGCGCACGGGCAAGGGATCTCGCGAATACGGTATGCTGTCGGAGCAGATCGATCATTTCATGAGGAGCTGATCCTCCGGAACGCTGCTCATAACCGGCTGTGAGCGATCGCAGCCGGTTTTTTGCTGTGCTGCACATGTTGGCCACAACCGAGATTTGGCATCACGGTACACGATACGATCTTGGAAACCCCCGCTTGACATGGGGTCAGCCGTGCAATCGGTGGATGATTTTTCAAAAACCGACTTTTTGGACGTGAAAAACCCGCGAAGATTGCTATATCTTGCGAAATTGTGGTGAGACGGTTCCGTTAGCCCGAGGCTGCCGGACCGTTTTCTTTTTGTACCATCGACAAGGTCGCTCCCGATTGCGGGGGCGGCGGCAGGAAAGGTCAGGCATTATGAACAAGGTCCCGATGACAGGCGAGGGGTTCGCGTCATTGAAGGAAGAACTGCGCTGGCGCCAGCAACAGGAGCGGCCGCGTATCATCGAGGCGATTTCCGAAGCGCGCTCGCATGGCGACCTCTCCGAAAATGCCGAATATCACGCGGCAAAAGAGGCACAGAGCCTCAATGAGGGCCGGGTCAACGAACTCGAGGACCTGATCGCGCGGGCCGAGGTGATCGACGTCACCAAGCTTAGCGGCGACAAGGTCAAGTTCGGCGCCACCGTGGTGCTGGTCGACGAGGATACCGAGGAGAAAAAGACCTACCAGATTGTCGGCGACCAGGAAGCGGACGTGAAATCCGGCCGCATCTCGATCTCCTCGCCGATCGCCCGCGCCCTGATCGGCAAGGAAGTCGGCGACGCCATCGAGGTCAACGCACCGGGCGGCGCCAGGGGCTACGAGATCGTCCAGGTGCAATTTATCTAGGGGATTGGCGCTGCTCTGCCTTCTCCCCCTGTGGGAGAAGGTGGCCTCGCGAAGCGAGGTCGGATGAGGGGTGTTCCAGCTGGCTCCCTCCGCACTCCGTCCAACACCCCTCATCCGTCTCGGCGCTTCGCGCCGATCCACCTTCTCCCACAGGGGGAGAAGGGAAGGGGCACCTTTCCGATTGAATTGATTGAGCAAATCAGCGGCCACCGGCCTGACCAAGCGTCTGGCGCTCCACAAGCCTTTCGGCTTCCGCCATCACCTCCGGCGGGGTGACGCTGTGACCGGGCCTGGCCAGCAGCGTCGATGAGAATGGTCCGCGCGGGCCGGTCAGGCCGGGCTCGGTAGCGAGGAATATCGCCACCGTCGGCAGGCCGAAAGCGCTGGCGAGATGGGTCAGGCCGGTGTCCGCGCCGATGACCAGCGCCGAGCCGCCGATGACAGCGGCGATCTCGGCAAGCGGCGACCTGGCGACCACCACGGTTTGCGAAACGGCGCCGGCGATCGCTTCGGCAGCCGCCTGTTCCCGATCGTTCGACCAGGTGGTGACCGGTGTCATCCCCTTGTCCACCAGCAGACGGGCGGTTTCGATCCAGTCCGCGACCGGCCATTTCTTGTCCTCGCGGCTGGTGCCATGCAGCAGGAAGGCGGTCTTTTCACCGACAAGAATGGATCTTCCGGCCGGCGGCGCGATGCCGGAGTCAAGCCGGGAAAAATCCGGCTCGTAGCCGAGCGCCAGCCCGAACAGGCGTCTCGTGCGCTCGATGGCATGCAGGCCGCGCGGCACGGGATACCGGTGGTCGTAGAACAAGGTCGCCGACGGCTCCCGAGCGCTCGACCGATCGAAACCGGCGATCGGCGCTGCCGCCAGCCGCGCCACCAGCGCCGATTTCAGCAAGCCTTGCCCATCGAGAACGAGGTCGTAGCGGCAATCGCGCAAGGCGCGGCGCAAGCCGATCACTTCCCGCCATGTGCCGGGCTCGAGCAGCTTCCTGCGCCAGCGCCGGATCGCCACGCTGTGGATGGTTTGGATGGCTCGATGCAGCGCCACAATGCCGGCAAATGCCTCTTCGACACACCAGTCGAAGGAGATATCCGGCCGAGCGTGGCGCGCGTCCTCGATCGCCGGGAAAGTGTGGATGACGTCGCCCATGGACGATGTCTTGATGATCAGCACTTTCATGCGGCGGCCGGCAGCAGCCGCTCCGCCGCCGCCACGACGCGTTCGACCTCCAGCGTCTTCAGGCAGTTGAGATGACCGAGTGGGCAGGTCTTCTTGTGGCAGGGCGAACAGGACAGGCCGAGCCAGACCAGTTCGCGGCGCTCGGCGAGCGGCGGCGTGTTCTCAGGCGAGGTCGAGCCGTAGACGGCGACGACCGGCGTGCCGACGGCGGCGGCGACATGCATCAGCCCGCTGTCGTTGGAGACGGCAAGCCTCGCCGCGGCGATCAGGTCGATGGCATCCTCGAGCCGCGTCTGGCCGGCAAGATCGACGGCGCCCGGAGCCAGCGCGGCGATTTCCGCCGTCACCCCAGCGTCGTTCTTCGATCCGAACAGTGCCACGCCAAACCCTTTCGCCATCATCTCGCGGGCGAGCCCGGCATAGTGTTCGCTCGGCCAGCGCTTGGCCGGACCGAATTCGGCCCCGGGCATGAGTGCCACGAATTTCCCCGCTGTCAGCCCGAAACGGCCGAGCAGCGCCGCCTGGCTGGCTTGATCGACGGCAAGCTTTGGAGTCTGGAAGGCGCCGCCGCGGGCAAGGCTGAAATAGGCCTGCGCGGTGCGCCGTTTCAGGCGATCGGGCAAGGGCACGATGTCGGTCAGCAGCCCGTAGCGCATTTCCCTGAGATGGCCGACGCGGCGCGGAATGCCGGCAAAGAACGGGATCAGCGCCGATTTCCAGCTTCCCGGCAGGACAAAGGCCATGTCGTAGCGGCCGCGCAGCAGGCGGCCGAAGCGCCTTCGGACGCGGAATTCGAACGCGCCGGATTGCAGCGGCAGGTCGATCTGCTGGCGGATTTCGGGCATGCGCTTGACCAGCGGTGCTGCCCAGGCCGGCGCCAGCACGTCGATGGCGGCATCCGGATGAAGCTCCCTCAGCGCCTGGAACAGGCACTGCGCCATCACCATGTCGCCCACCCAGCGTGGGCCGATCACGAGGATCGTTGGGCTTTCAGCCATTCGACATAGTCTCTGACGCCGGTTTCCACTGTGCGGAACTGGCCATTGTAACCGGCTGCGCGCAAGCGGGACATATCAGCTTGCGTAAAGCTCTGGTAGCTGCCCTTGAGGTGGTCGGGAAACTCGATGAATTCGATCTGGCCTTGGCCGAGCGTATCGATCACCGTTTCGGCAATGGCGCGGAACGGCTGGGCCTTGCCGGTGCCGCAGTTGAAGATGCCGCTCGAGCCGCGTTTCCACAGCCACAGATTGACGTCGGCGACATCGCCGACATGGATGAAGTCGCGGCTCTGCTCGCCGGGCCCGAAACCACCATAGGCGCCGAACAGTTTCGGGTTCTGGCCTTGCTCGACCTGGTTGAACAGATGGAAGGCGACAGAGGCCATGGCGCCCTTATGCGCCTCGCGCGGTCCATAGACGTTGAAATAACGCAGGCCCGCGACCGGCGAGTGATCGGTATCGAAAACGGTGCGGCGGACATAGTCGTCGAACAGTTTTTTCGAATAGGCATAGACGTTCAGCGGCCGTTCGCATTGCGGCTCCTCGCGGAACTCGGCGCCGCTGCCATAGACCGAAGCGGAGGAGGCATAGAGGAACGGCACGCGCAGGGCCAGGCAGGCGTGCAGCAGGCGCTTCGAATAGGCGTAGTTGACCTCCATCATGAACTTGCCGTTCCATTCGGTGGTGGTCGAGCAGGCGCCCTGGTGGAAGACCGCCTCGATGCGGCCGAGGTCACCGGCCTCCATCCGCGCCAGAAAATCGTCCTTGTCGAGATAATCGGCGATCTCGAGATCGGCGAGGTTGGCGATCTTGTGGCCGTCGGTGAGGTCGTCGACGACGAGGATGTCGCTGAAACCCTCGGCGTTGAGCGCGGCGACGATGTTGGAACCGATCATGCCGGCGCCGCCCGTGACGATGATCATGAAAGCCTCTGGTACCTTGTGCCGGTTGTAGCCCTTGTGGGATTCTGGCCTTATAGGGGAGGCGGGCCGGGCTGTCGACAAAGCAGGTGGCGGGGCGGCGGATGAGCGCCATAGTGGCGCCGCAAACGTCACGTTTCAGTCGGCCTGCCGGCCGACCGGCGACAGGAGCAAGGTAATGCCGTCAACCGAACTGCTTGTCGCCTTTTTCGCCACCACGGCGATCTTCGCCTATATCCCCGGCCCCGCCATGCTCTATGCCGCCGCGCAAACCATGGCGCGCGGCCGGTGGTCCGGCCTGATGGCGGCGCTCGGCATCCATCTTGGCGGCTACGTTCATGTCTTCGCCGCCGCTGTCGGCCTGTCGGTGCTTTTCCATGCCGTGCCGGTGCTTTACATGGCGGTCAAGCTGGTCGGTGCGCTGTATCTGGTCTGGCTCGGTGTTTCGCTGTTTCGCGCCAAGGCGCAAGGCGACGTTGTCTTGCCGGGAATTCAGCCGAAATCCGCCCGCCGCGCCTTTTTCGAGAGCGTTGCCGTCGAGGTGCTCAACCCAAAAACGGCGATTTTCTTCATGGCGTTCCTGCCGCAATTCATCGATGCCTCGGCAGCGTTTCCGGTCTGGGTGCAGTTCGTCGTGCTTGGAACAATCGTCAATTTGATGTTCTCGTCGGCCGACATTGTTTGCGTGGTGCTGGCCGGCGCGGTGATCGCCAGGCTGCGGCAGTCGAGCCGCGCGCAGCGCCTGATGCGGCGCGCCGGCGGTGCGGTGCTTGTCGGACTGGGCGTGCATGTCGCGTTGCAGAAAAGCTGACGCATTGTCTCGCCGCCGCGATCGGTCGAAGGCCCGCCGTTGCGTCGGCTGAAATTGCGGTATATCGGCATCGCCATGAACGGCCGGCCCTGCCAATCGAATTTCCCGTCACTGAAAATCGGCCCTCCCGCGCGTTGACATGATCAAGCTGCCCTCTCCCGAACCTCTTCACCGCGCCATCTCGCGCTTCGGCGGCGCCACCGTGCTGGTGGTCGGCGATTTCATCCTCGACCGTTTCGTCAACGGCGTGATCGAGCGCATTTCGCCGGAGGCGCCGATCCCCGTGCTGCACGGGCGCGGCGAAACGCTGGCGATGGGCGGCGCCGGCAATGTCGTCGCCAACATCGTTTCGCTCGGCGCTGCCGTCATACCGGTCTCGGTGATCGGCGCTGACGAGGCCGGCAAGAACCTCATGCGCATGCTCGGCGAATTTCGCGTCGACACCGGCGGGCTGGCGCAGGATGCCGATCGCATGACGTCGTCCAAAAGCCGATTCAGCGCGCTCAACCAGCAGGTGCTGCGTTTTGACGAAGAGGAAATCAAGCCGCTGGGCGATGCCGAGCGCGCGACATTGGTCGGGCATTTTCGCGAAGCGCTGGCACGCGCCGACATCGTCATTCTGTCCGACTATGGCAAGGGCGTGCTGCTCGACGGCGTCGCCGGCGAGCTGATCTCGATCTGTCGGGAAGCGGGCAAGCCGGTGCTGGTCGACCCGAAGGGCCGCGACTATGCGCGTTATGCCGGCGCGACGGCAATCACGCCCAACCGCAAGGAACTCGGCGAGGCGGTCGGCCGCGCAGTGTTTGCCGACGACGAAATCGAGGCGGCGGCACGCCAGCTGATTTCGGCGCACGGTTTCGATTTCGTCGTCGCGACGCGCAGCGAAAAGGGCATGAGCGTCATCGGTGCGGACGATGCCCGCCATATCGCCACGCAGGCGCGCGAAGTGTTCGACGTTTCGGGCGCCGGCGACACGGTAATCGCGACCTTCGCGCTGGCTCTTGCAGCAGGGGCTGATCGTGTCATGGCCGGATCGATCGCCAACGCCGCCGGCGGTGTTGTCGTCGGCAAGCGCGGCACGGCGCGGCTGACGATCGAGGAACTCACCGGTGCGCTGTTTCGCTCGCATGGTCCGGTCGCCCACCTGGATGCGATCCTCGATGCCGCCGCCGCCGTGCGGCTGGTGGCGGGCTGGAAAGACGAGGGCTTGAGCGTCGGCTTCACCAATGGCTGTTTCGATATCCTGCATGCCGGCCATGTCAGCCTGTTGCATGCGGCGCGCAGCCAGTGCGACCGGCTGGTGCTCGGCCTCAACAGCGATGCCTCGGTGCGCCGGCTGAAAGGGCCGGGGCGCCCGGTCAACGACCAGCATGACCGGGCCTGCGTGCTGGCAGCACTTGCCTCGGTCGACGCCGTCGTCATCTTCGAAGAGGATACGCCGCTTTCGCTGATCGAGGCGCTGAGCCCCGACATACTGGTCAAAGGTGCTGACTATACGGTCGATCAGGTGGTTGGCGCCGATGTCGTGCAGAAGGCCGGCGGGCGCGTCGTGCTGGTCGACCTCGTCGCCGGCAAGAGCACGACCGGCACTATCGGCAGATTGCGCGCCGGGAACTGAGGGTTTCATGTCCGAACTGAACGATTACCTGGCGCGCTCGGCGGCCGCGATTTCGGCGATGGTCGAGCGCGACCTGACCAGCGAGATGGAGCGGGCGGTCAGCGCCGTCGTCGCCGCGCTTTCGCAGGGCAAGGCGCTGCTGATAGCAGGCAATGGCGGTTCGGCCAGCGACGCCATCCATATCGCCGGCGAGCTGGTCGGCCGCTTCCTCAGGGAGCGCAAGGCCTATAACGTCATCGCGCTGCCGGCCAACGCGGCGGTGCTGACCGCCTGGGGCAATGATTACGGCTTCGACACGGTGTTTGCGCGCCAGGTCGAGGCGCATGGTTCGGCGGGCGCCGTGCTGCTCGCCATCTCGACCAGCGGCAATTCGCCAAGCATCCTCGCCGCCGCAGAGCAGGCGCGCATGATGGGCATGACGGTGATCAGCCTGACCGGCGACACCGGCGGCAAGCTGAAGCCGCTCTCCGACGTCCTGCTCAACGTACCCTCGACCTCGACGCCGATCATCCAGCAGGGGCATTTGTGCCTCTACCACCATTTGTGCGAAATGGTCGAAACGCGCCTCTGCGACGCAGGGTGATCGTCGAACTCTCAGGACCTGGATTCCTCGCCCTCCGCGAAGCGGGGGAGAGGTGGCCGCGAAGCGGCCGGAGAGGGGGCTTCGTAGAGCGCGGTTCCCTCTCCGTCTCGGCTTCGCCGAGCCACCTCTCCCCACTTTCGTGGGGCGAGGAACCTAAGCTGGAATGAAGCCAATCTTCAACGCTGAAGGCAATTTTGTTCTTGCTTTGTGCCGGCAGCTATGCTACTAATTTCGGTATGGTGATGATTCCACCGACGATCCCGCCCGCCGAGGCGGGTTTTTTGTTTCCGGTTTTTTGTTTCGCAGCCGCTTTGCCTGCTCTCTTAAGCCGAAAACGCCACCAGCCCTTCGTCTTTGACCCGGCGGATGGTCAGCGCGGTTCGCACCGTATCGACATTGGGGGCCGAGGCCAGTTCCTCGATGACGAAGGTCTGGAAGGTGCCGAGATCGCTCGCCACGCAATGCAGCAGGAAATCGGACTCGCCCGACACCATCCAGGCGTCGCGCACGATCGGCCAGCCGCGGGTGCGCTCGGCGAAGGTCTTGAGTTCGGCGTCGGCCTGGTGATGCAGGCCGATCAGACAGAAGGCGACGACGTCGAGGCCGAGCGCCGGAGCGTTGAGCAAAGCGCGGTAACCGCGGATGATGCCGGCCTCTTCCAGCCTCCTGACGCGGCGCAGGCACGGCGGCGCCGAAATGCCGACGCGGCCCGACAGTTCGACATTGGTCATGCGTCCGTCCTGCTGAAGCTCGCGCAGGATCTTCCAGTCGATGGCATCGAGATCGGCCTTGATCGGCATGGTGGCTTCCGTGGTGACGCGAAAGAATCTTTCGCGACTTTGTAATTAAACGACTTTGCTGTCTATTCCATCCGCTGGATCGAGGATTTTCGCATCATCTTGCTGCGGGTTGCTTGTCGCTGTCGCCGGCGCCGAAGCTTTCCGGGGACGAACGGCAACTTGCCTTGCTGGCGTCGCAGGCAACACTTACATTACGCGCAACAATCGACGAGAGTTCATGCCACAATCCATGGCTGCTCCCCGCAGAGGTTTTTCATGATCACCAAGCACGCGCCTGTTCTCATCATCGGCTCCGGCCCCGCCGGCTATACGGCGGCGATCTATGCCGCCCGCGCCATGCTCAAGCCGATGCTGGTCGCCGGCCTGCAGCAGGGCGGGCAACTGATGATCACCACCGATGTCGAAAACTATCCGGGCTTCGCCGAACCGATCCAGGGTCCATGGCTGATGAGCGAGATGCTCAGGCAGGCCGAGCATGTCGGCACCGACATCGTCAACGACATCATCACCGAGGTCGACCTCAACGTGCGGCCGTTCCGCGCCAAGGGCGATTCCGGCACGATCTATACCGCCGACGCGCTGATCATCGCCACCGGAGCCCAGGCGAAATGGCTGGGCATCCCGAGCGAACACACCTTCATGGGTTTTGGCGTCTCGGCCTGCGCCACCTGCGACGGCTTCTTCTACCGCGGCAAGGACGTCGCGGTGATCGGCGGCGGCAATTCGGCGGTGGAGGAAGCGCTCTATCTCTCCAACCTGGCCAAGAGCGTCACCGTCATCCACAGGCGCAGCGATTTCCGCGCCGAGCGCATCCTGCGCGAGCGGCTGCTGCGGAAAGACAATGTCCGCATCATCTGGGACACGGTGGTCGACGAGATCACCGGCAGGCACGGCAAGGCGCCGCTGCCGCCGTCGGTCGAAGGGCTGAAGCTGCGCAACGTGGTGACCGGGCAGGAGATGCATCTGGTGGTCGACGGCGTGTTCGTGGCGATCGGCCACGCGCCGGCGGTCGAGCTGTTTGCCGGCAAGCTGAAGCAGAAGCCGAACGGCTATCTGTGGACGGCGCCGGATTCGACCCGCACCGATATGCCGGGTGTGTTCGCCGCCGGCGACGTGACCGACGACATCTACCGCCAGGCGGTGACGGCGGCCGGTCTCGGCTGCATGGCCGCGCTCGAGGCGGAAAAATATCTGGCGGGGATCGAGGTTCACCGCGAAGCGGCGGAGTGATTGTTCGATAAGCGGCTGAGAAAAGCCGCGCAAAAGCCTGATTTTTCATTCAGACGCCGAAAACAGGCGGACGCCAGAAAACAGGACGAGGGGAAATCATGGCGTTGGATTGGGACAAGCTACGCGTGTTTCACGCCGCGGCGGAAGCGGGGTCGTTCACCCATGCCGCGGAAACACTGCATTTGTCGCAATCGGCGATCTCGCGGCAGGTCAGCGCGCTCGAGCATGACGTCGGCGTGCCGCTGTTCAATCGCCATGCCCGCGGCCTGGTGCTGACCGAGCAGGGCGAGATGCTGTTCCGCACGGCGCACGACGTGCTGATGAAGCTCGAAACCATCAAGTCGCGACTGACCGAAACCAAGGACCGGCCCTCCGGCGTGCTCAGGGTGACGACCACGGTCGGCCTCGGCGCTGGCTGGCTGACAGAGCGCGTGCAGGAATTCATCGAGCTCTATCCCGAGGTCAGCCTGCAGCTCATCCTGGCCAATGAGGAGCTCGATCTCACGATGCGCCAGGCCGACTGCGCCATCCGGCTGCGCCAGCCGCAGCAGCCGGACCTCATCCAGCGCCGCCTGTTCACCGTGCATTTCCATCTCTACGCGGCGCCATCCTATGTAAACAAATACGGCAAGCCGAATTCGATCGCCGAGCTGAAAACCCATCGCATCGTCACCTTCGGCGTGCCGGTGCCGGCGCATCTGTCGGAACTGAACTGGCTGGAGACGGTCGGCGATTTCGAAGGCGGGCAAAGGGTGCCGACGCTGCAGATCAACGACATATTGTCGATCAAGCGGGCGGTGCAGGGCGGCGCCGGCATCGCCATGCTGCCGGATTACGTGGTCAGCAAGGATTCCGGACTGGTGCAGTTGCTGCCCGAGACCGAAGTGCCGTCCTTCGATACCTATTTCGCCTATCCCGATGCGATGAAGAACCAGGCGAAGCTGCATGTCTTCCGCGATTTCATCATAGCCAAGGCGCGCAGCTGGTCGTTCTAGTTTGCCAGCGCTGCTTACCGACTTCCGAGCACTGTCCGCTATTGGCGAAAGCTTCGGCGAAAGCGTCCTTCTCCCCGTCACTATACGGGGAGAAGATGGCGGTAGCCAGATGAGGGGCAGCACCAGCCTTTGGTCGTACTTGGCCTGCGATGGGCAGTCCTGATATGCCGCGCCGCCCCTCATCGCCCTGCCGGGCACTTCTCCCCGTATAGTGACGGGGAGAAGGGGACGTATCGCCGGTTTCGCCAATTGTCGGCGTATAGACTAGGAACGCATATCCGCCAGCGTGCTGGCGCCGTAGCGCAAACCGTCGACCAGCAGGGCAACCATGCGCCGTGCCTGGGCAGGGCCGCCGCCATGTGCCGGCATGGCAAGGCTGGCGGCCGCCCCTAACAGATCGCCCGGCTCGATATCGGCTCGCACCTCGCCGGCCGCGGCCGCCGCCTCCAGCAATGTTTGAAGCGCGGGCCGGAGCCGTTGGTTGAAATAGGCAGGCAAAGTGTCGAATGCCGGATTGCCTGAGTACAAGGCTGCCGCGAGGCCGCGTTTTGCCGTGATGAAATCCACGTAGCGCTGCATCCACAGGGCCAGCGCTTCACCGGGCTCATGCTTTCTGGCCAGGATCGGCGCGGCGTCCGCACAGGCGTCAACCTCGTTGCGGAAGACGGCCACGATCAGGTCCGAGCGCTGTGGAAAATGGCGGTAGACGGTGCCGACGCCGACGCCAGCCTTTTCCGCGATCTCTCGCACCGGAGCCTCCACGCCGGAGGTCGCGAACACCGCCATGGCCGCCCGGAGCAACGCGTCGATGTTGCGCCGTGCGTCGGCGCGCACGTGCCGATCCGCGCGGTCGCGGGGTTCCAGACGATCGCCTTGATCCGTTTTGCCGTTCGGCGTTTTTTCGCCCATCAAATTACCTCTTGCAAACGGAACCTTGTTCCGGATATATATGGAACGTGGTTCCGTTTGACTTATATCTAGCACGGCAAGGCGGTGTTGGCCACACATCGGTGCACAAAAGGAGATTACCATGCAGGACAAACCCGTCGCCCTGGTCACCGGGGCCAACAAGGGCATCGGTCTTCAGATCGCCAAGGACCTCGCGGCGAACGGCCTTACCGTGCTCGTAGGATCGCGCAGGCTCGAGCATGCCGAGGCAGCCGCAAATAGCATCGGAGAGGATGCCCACGCCCTGCAGCTCGACGTCACCGATCAGGCGTCGATCGCCGCCGCGGCAGAGCGCATCCGCATCGAACTCGGCCGCCTCGACGTGCTGGTGAACAATGCCGGCATCTCCCATGCGGGAAAGCCGGGCAGGCCGCTCGAGGAGATCATCAATTCGGGCCGCCCGAGCATTGCCTCCCTCGACGACGTACGCGCGGTATTCGAGACGAACGTGTTTGGCATCGTTGCCGTCACGCAAGCGATGCTGCGGCTCCTTCGTGAGGCGCCGGCGGCGCGTATCGTCAACGTATCGAGCGGCGCCGGCTCGCTGACATTGAACGCGGATCCGGCCTTTCCGTACCGCACGTCGTTTGGCGCCGTCTACAACCCGTCGAAGACGGCCGTCAACGCGATGACGCTCGCCTTCGCCATCGAGCTCGAGGAGACCGGCATCAAGGTCAACGCTGCGTGCCCGGGCTACACCGCGACGGAGCTCAACAACTTCGAAGGTCCGCGCACAGTCGAACAGGCCGCGCGGGAGCCCGTGCGCCTCGCGCTTCTCGACGCGAACGGTCCGACGGGCACGTTCTCGAACGAGGACGGCCCGCTGCCGTGGTGACGTTGCGTTGGAGCCTGCTTCAGCCGCGCCAAGGTGTCAGGCGGGGCAGCCAGCCTGGTACGGCACGGCGGTAGGCCTCGTATTCGTCACCGTAGCGGCGGGCAAGCGTCGGTTCCTCATATAGTCTCACGAAGGAGATCATGGCGGCCGCGGCGATGACTAGATAGGCGGCGACCGTCCAGCTCGAAAACAGCAGTGCCTGGCCGAGGACGATCGACAGCACGGCGACGTACATCGGATTGCGGACATGGCGGTAGATGCCGCCGACGACCAGCCTCTCGGTCGGCGCGACCGGGGCGGGCGTACCCCGACCCTCCAGGGCAAACCGGGCAAAGGCGTGCAGCAGTATGGCTGTGCCGGCGACAACCAGCAGCCAGCCCACAGGAACGAAACCGGGCAGTCTCGACCAAGGCAGGCGATAGCGATCGGTCAGCAGCCAAGGCAACAGTCCGGCGACCACGCCGGGCGCTACAGCAAGGAAGATGACGCTGCCGGCGATCGCCGAAGTGGCTCGCATATAGCTCTCCTTACGGGCGCGGCCTTGAACGGTCTCCTGCAACGCGCTTCAGGTCTTGTCCGGCACGTAACCCAAGCCGCCGCACCTCAGGTCAAGCTCGATGGCGGGCTTTTGGGCGGCATGCACCAGCAAGGTCTGGCTGCCGAAAAAACAAACGCGTGCTGCACGATTCCACGTCATCCTGCGTTTTTCGATTTTCCGAGCAGGAATCGCTGCTGATTCGCGGCCGTGGATCGATTTTTGCCTTGCCGCAGGCTGCATTTCAGCGATTCAACTGGTCCTATTGCGCTTCGGGACGGATTAGACCACAGCCGGCGCCTTTTTGCATGTGAGTGTTGCAAAATAGATGCTTGTTTCTTGGGCATGAAGAGCACATATATAGATCATCTCCTGAGCGCGTTCTCCTCCCATTAGCGCTCTCGAGTGTTCCCCTCTGGAGGTTAGCCTTAACAGGCACTTCCAATCAAACTCAGCCGGGTCTTCATTGATCCGGCTTTTTTGTTGCCCGAAACCAACACATCGCCAGAAAATCGGCCGGAACGGTCGCGTAACAGTGACATGTAACCTCGGGTAACATGCCGCGGGCGCGCCAAATCGATTAAGCAGAGCATAGGACGCGGTGTGGCTCGTCCGGGGGATGGGGGCATCACTCGGACGACCCGGGCTCAGGCAGCTACCGCGTCCGAACCTTCCTCCGCCAAACACCGGCGGCAAGCATGCGGCGGACCTGCCGTTTCGCCTCCCACGAAGACGGTCCGCAAGAAACGGCGCCCGGGGGCTCCGGGGGCCGGTTCCTGTTGGGCCGCAAGGGCAGCTCAGGCGGCCTTGCCGTTGGCGTTCAGCGCTTCGTCGGCCAACCGGCCGGTGAGTTCGGCCATGTGGTCGAAGACGGCCCGGTAGCTGGCGACACCCGCAGTGGCCGAGCGCAGCTCGATGATGAGGTCGCCGATCTCGGCCTGCGGCATGGTCGCCTCGACCACGTCCCATCCCGGCCAGTCGGGCCGCGCGTCGTAGCCGAGGATCTGGCCGCGCCGCTGCGGGATCAGAGCGATGATCTTCGACGTCGCATCCGACGGCGTGACGATCTCGACCTTCATCACCGGCTCCAGCAGCACCGGCGAGCACGCGGCCATGCCTTCCTTCATCGCCAGCTTCGCCGCCATCTGGAAGGCCATGTCGGAGGAATCGACCGCATGGTAGGAGCCGTCGGAAAGGTTGACGGCAACATCGACGACCGGGAAGCCGAGCGGGCCCGATTTCAGGTAATCGCGCACGCCGGTCTCGACCGACTGGATGTAGGTCTTCGGCACGACGCCGCCGGTGATCGTATCGGTGAACTGGAAGCCTGAACCGCGCGGCAGCGGTTTGATCTCCAGCACCACATCGCCGAACTGGCCGTGGCCGCCCGACTGTTTCTTGTGGCGGCCGCGCTGCTGCGTCGCTTTGCGGATCGTCTCGCGATAGGGCACGGCCGGCACATGGCCTTCGACCGGGATCTGGTTCTTGCCTTCCAGCCGCTCGCGCACGACGCGCAGATGCATCTCGCCATGACCGGACAGCACGGTTTCGGCGGAATCCTGGTTGTGATGCAGGTTGAGCGAGGGATCTTCCTCGGCCAGGCGCTGGATGGCCGCCGACATCTTGACCTCGTCCTTGCGCTCTTTCGGCCGCAGCGCGAAGGCGAAGACCGGTTGCGGCGGCGCCAGCGTGACCAGCGGCTTGATGCCGCCCTTGGTCGAGCTCAGCGTCTGGCCGGTCCTGACGGCGTCCAGCTTGCCGAGCGCCACAGTGTCGCCGGCCTTGGCCGAAGTCAGCTTGACCTGGTCCTTGCCGAGCATCTTGTAGATGCCGGAGACCTTTGCCGTCTCGCCGCTGGGAAGGAACAGCTCGGCGGCGTCGGCGACCTGGCCGGACAGGATGCGCGACACCGACAGCTTGCCGCCATGCGCGGTGTGGATGGTCTTCATCACTTGGACCACGGTGGCATTGCCATCGGGCGCGCCGAGACGCTGGCGCGTCGCCGCGATGTCGGGTGCGTCGTGACGGATCGCCTTCAACAGGCGCAGCACGCCGTTGCCCTTCTCGGCGGTGCCGATCAGCACCGGCGTCACCGTGCCGTCGCGCAGATCTGCGGCGAGGTCGTCGAAGATCGCGTCCTTCGGCGGTTCGATCTCGTCAAGCAATTGCTCCATCAGCCGGTCGTCATGGTCGGCGAGTGTCTCCAGCATGGAAAAGCGCGCCTCGAGCTCGCGCGCCTTGTCGTCGCTCGGGATCTGGGCGACCTCGCTCTCGGCATATTCGCGGTAGATGTAGGCACGCTCCAGAGCGAGGTCGATCGAGCCGATGACGACGCCGTCCTTGCGCAGCGGGATCTGGCGCAGCAGCAATGGCACCGAGCTTGCCGGCTGCAGCATCTTCAGCGTGTCGCGCACACCTGCTATCGCCTTGTCGACCTTGTTCAGGAACAGCATGCGCGGCACGCCGAGCTCGTCGAGCTTGCGCATGATCAGCTGCAGGGCAGGGATCTTCTTCTTGTCGGCCTCGGCAACGACCACGGCGACGTCGCAGGCGGCCAGCACCGGCTCGGCTTCGAAGGAGAATTCGATCGAGCCGGGACAATCGACGAAGGTGAACGGCTCGCCCATGAAATCGGTGGTGGCGAAGGTCGCCTCGACGCTCATGCCGTGAGCGCGCGCCTCGGGCGAATGATCGGAAACGGTATTTCCGGACGAAACGGGATTCTGGCGGGGAATGGCGCCTGTACGGGCGAGTATGGCTTCGAGAAGTGTCGTCTTACCGCTTGCGAAGGGACCGACTATGGCAATGCATTTCGGTCCCGTGCGTCGTCCTCCGGCGCGAGTACCCATGGCTGACCTCCACTCAGGCGTTTCCCTGTGAGCGGCGGCCGGCCTGTCGGCCGTCGCGGGCGAGGCTTTTTTCAATTTGCCACCTACCCAAAGGGCATCGTCCCACGGGCAGGCCGGGAGGGCAAGGGATTTGAAGTTGAAGGGATTTGAAGTTGAAGGGATTTGAAGTTGGGGCCGGTTCAGCCGGTGCCGGTCAGGCGCGACGCCAGCGGGGGTGCGTCCACGCGCTGCACCGCCACCGTCTCGGCAAAGCGCGCGAGCAACGGATTGAACAGGTCCGCACGCTCCCAGAAAGGCGCATGCCCGGCGCCGGAGACGATGTGGCAATGCTCCCACAGCGAGCCGTAGGCGAGCGTCTCAAAATAGCCGAGCCGGACGAACGGATCGTTCTCGCCATTGACGATAGCGACCGGAAACGCGGCTTGCTCGACCACCTGTCTCTGGTCGGCACCCTTGCCGGTGAGCATGCCGCGCGTCACCGCGGCGCGCAGCCGGCCGTCGGTGCGCAGGATGGCTTGGCGAAAGGACGGATCGGCGGTGTCGCCGAAACACAGCGTCTCGAAGCGCTCGGCATCGCGTTCGGAATACGTCTTTTTGGACGCCAGCAGCATGTCCCAATGCGCGTGGAAGCCGCGCAGCATGCCGAAAGGACCCTTCGATACCGGCGGCGCGCCGGTCAGCATCAGCCCGCCGACGGCGCGGTGAAAACTCGCGAGTTCGATTGCCACGTGCCCGCCAAGCGACCAGCCGAAGACGACCGCGCGGCCGATGCCCAAGGCATCGAGGAGCTGGGCCGCCGATTGGGCAAGGCCGGCGATTGTGTAGTCCGTCGCCGGATCGCGGGCGTCCGACGATTCGCCATGGCCGGGCAGGTCGAAAGCAATCAACCGATGGGCAGCGGCCAACGGGCTGTCGAACTGGCGGGCGAATACGGCGCGCGAACTGCCTGAGCCGTGGATCAGGACAAGCGGGATGCCGGGTCCCGACGACTGGCTGAGGCGCAAATCCGCTTGCGGCGTACGGATCGTGCGGTGGGAAACGGCCATATCTGGTTTGGACCTTGGGATTGTCTCCAGGTCAACATCGCATGCCGAGGTCACCATGTTGTTTAGAACGGTGGTTAAGAAATGATTTCTCGGCTTGCGCCGGGTATGATGAACGAATCCACCACAGCTAACCCCCGGAGCCTGATGATGGAGTCCACACTCGACCTTCTCGTCTCGATCAGCAGCATCGCGACGCTCGGCCAATATGCCTGGTCGATGCGCGCGCATTTCCAGTCGCCGAGCATGTCTCCAGGCGCGATGATCATTTCGGCCGTCGTGGTCGGCACGGCGCTGTTCTTTCTTGCGCTGCTGTGGATCGAGCGGCAGCCATTGGCGGCGAAGATCGGCGGGCTCGCCATCGAACTGGCAAGCTCGGCGCTGTTCTGGTGGGCGATCTCGGTCTCCCGCAAGGCGGGGCTGCGGTTCGCATTCGATCCTGACAATCCTGACAGCCTGGTGACCGAAGGCCCTTATCTCCATGTCCGGCATCCGTTCTACACGTCCTACATCATCTTCTGGGTCGGATGGGGTATCGCGACCTGGTCGGTCTGGGCGGTGGTGCCGGTCGCCGGCATCGTTACGATCTACGTGATCGCGGCCTTGGACGAAGAGCGAAAATTTTCGCGGACAAGGT
Source organism: Mesorhizobium sp. M0018 (assembly GCF_040323955.1). Classification (NCBI taxonomy): domain Bacteria; kingdom Pseudomonadati; phylum Pseudomonadota; class Alphaproteobacteria; order Hyphomicrobiales; family Phyllobacteriaceae; genus Mesorhizobium; species Mesorhizobium sp. M0018. The sequence goes on from NZ_JAMYVL010000010.1 coordinate 185,377, forward strand.
TGGCCGATGCCTACGACGCTTACCGCACGCGGACCGGTCTGTTCTGGCCGCGTTTTGCCCGCAGCCGGCAGGAGATGCAGCCGGCATCGGACGAAAGTGGTAGGGTCTAAGACACTGGATTGAATCGAGGATTTGCGACGATGAAGATCATTGCCTGCGGCAGCGTGCCGACGATTGTTGCGCCGGAAAAATACTTCACTGGCCGGGTTTTGCAGACGCCGATCATCGAGAAAGAGGCGCCGGCGCGGCTCAGAGCCACGCTGGTCAGCTTCGAGCCCGGCGCCCGCACCCACTGGCACACGCATCCGCTTGGCCAGACGCTCTATGTCACATCCGGTGCCGGTCTCGTGCAAAGCTGGGGCGGGCCGCTGCAGGAGATCAGGGCCGGCGACGTCATCTCCTTTGCGGCCGGCGAAAAGCACTGGCACGGCGCCGCGCCCAAATCGGCGATGACCCACATCGCCATGCAGGAGGCGCTTGAGGGTGTGCATGTCGACTGGCTGGAGAAGGTGAACGACGAGCAGTATGGCGGCTGAAACGTCTCAGACCAGCGCGGCGGTAAAGCGCTGGATGCGCGTGCAGGCCTCTTCGAGCAGAGCCTCCGACGTGGCGTAGGAGATGCGGAAGTTCGGGCCGAGGCCAAAGGCCGAGCCGAAAACAACCGCCACGCCCTCGGCCTCGAGCAGTTCGGAGCAGAAGGTTTCGTCGCTGTCGATCACCTTGCCGTTCTTGGTCCTCCTGCCGATCAGCTGGGCACAGGAGGGATAGACGTAGAACGCACCCTCCGGCGACGGGCAGGTGATGCCGCGCGCCTGGTTGAGCATCGAGACGACGAGATCGCGCCGGCCCTGGAAGATCGCCTTGTTCTTCGGGATGAAATCCTGCGGGCCGTTCAGCGCTTCGACCGCCGCCCATTGGGCGATGGTGCAGGCGCCGGAGGTCTGCTGGCCCTGGATCATGTCCATCGCCTTGATCAGCGGCACCGGGCCTGCCGCGTAGCCGATGCGCCAGCCGGTCATGGCATAGGCCTTTGACACGCCGTTCATCGTCAGCGTGCGCTCATAGAGCTTCGGCTCGACCTCGGCGATGGTCTTGAAGACGAAGTCGCCATAAGTCAGGTGCTCGTACATGTCGTCGGTCAGCACCCAGACATGCGGGTGCTTCAACAGCACGTCGGCCAGGCCCTTGAGCTCCGCTTCGGTATAGGCGGCGCCCGAGGGGTTGGACGGCGAGTTCATCAACAGCCATTTGGTGCGCGGCGTGATCGCCTTTTCCAGCACGGCCGCCGTCAGCTTGAAGCCGTTGTCGATGGAGGTGTCGGCAAAGGCCGAGGTGCCGCCGCAGATCGCCACCATTTCGGGATAACTGACCCAGTAGGGCCGCGGGATGATCACTTCGTCGCCGGGGTTCAGCGTCGCCATGAAGGCGTTGAACAGGATCTGCTTGCCGCCGGTGCCGACGATGGTCTGCTCCGGCCGGTAGTCGAGATTGTTCTCGCGCTTGAATTTTTTTGCGATCGCATCGCGCAGCGGCACAATGCCGGATACCGGCGGATACTTCGTCTCGCCGCGGCGGATCGCCTCGATCGCGGCGTGCTTGATGTTGTCGGGGGTGTCGAAGTCCGGCTCGCCGGCGCCCAGCCCGATCACGTCGCGGCCGGCGTTTTTCAGCTCGCGCGCCTTCTGCGTCACCGCGATGGTCGCGGAAGGCTTTACGCGGGAAAGGACGTCGGCAAGAAAGGCCATGACAGATATCTCCAGAAAAGACCGGCGGGCGAAAGCGCCGCGGCGCCTCTCATGTCGCATCATCTGGTCAAGCGCAAGCCCAGCGCAGGCATTGTCGAATGAGCCAGCGCGCAATGCTGGCAACAATAAATTCACCAACGATCGGTAAAAGCTAGAACGGCAGGACCGTAGCCGGTCCGCCAGTCTCGCACAGCGAGGAACCGTGACGCGCAGCATCGGGCTTGCCCATATCATCCGCCATGATGACGGCACCGCCAGCGGTGTCTGGGGGGTCTATACGCTGCAAAGCGCGTTCCAGCCGATCTTCGCCTTCAACAAGGGCAAGCTTTCCGTCGTCGCGTTCGAGGGGCTGATCCGGCCGTTCCGCGAAGGCGAGCCGCAGCCGCCGATGAGTTTCTTCAACAGCTGTCCGGCGGTCGACCGCCTGCATATCGAGGCGCTGACACGGACGCTGCACCTTCTGAACGCCGGCGCCTGCCTGCCGCGAGACGCCTCCATCTTCATTAATTTCGATCCATCGGTGTTCACCGACCGCAGCATCGCCGACAAGGCGCTGCGCGAAATGCGGCTGGTGCTGCACGAGGCCGACATCGATCCGCACCGCGTCGTCTGCGAGGTCACCGAACAGAAATCGGCGTCGCAGGAAACGCTCTACAATTTCGTCGAGGCGCTCAGGGGCAATGGTTTGCGCATTGCCGTCGACGATTACGGCGCGGACGAATCCGACATCAATCGCATCAAGGAACTCAGGCCAGACATCGTCAAGTTCGACGCCGACTGGATCATGACGCTGATGGAATCCGGTGCCGGCTTCGCCTTGCTGACCGCTATGGTGACCAGCTTCGAAGAGCAAGGCATCCGTACGGTATTCGAGGGCATCGAGACGGGCTGGCAGCTCGAGCTCGCCGAAAAGTCGGGCGCCTCGATGGTGCAAGGCTTCGTGCTGGCACGCCCGGAGCTTGCACCGACCAGCTTTCACGTCTTCGACAAGGCCGGGCAGGCATCAGCGGTGTCGCCCGATAAGGACAAAGTGCCCACGGCCGTTTCGACCTCGCGGCGACCGATGCGGGCTTTCGGGCGCAGGGTGGCATCGTGACCGGGCGGGCCGACATGCGGCGCAAGGTCGGCGAAGCGATCTTTGCCGACGAGGTCGGCATCGAATATGGCGTCTACGGCGCATTCCGGCTGAGGAGCGCCTATCAGCCGGTCTTCGCGCCGCGCGGCAGGTTTCTCGCCGCCGTTGCGGTCGAGGGACTGATCGAGCCGCACCGTGCAGGCAGGCCGGTGGCGCCGCAAATCTTCTTCGAAGGCGTGCCGGCAGCGGATCGGCTGTTTGTCGAAACCATGTGCCGGGTGCTGCATTTGCGCAACTTCCGCAACATCGGCGTCGACGGGCTCGACCTCTTCTTCAACTACAATCCGCTGATCAACGATGACCCCGCACGGGCGCTGGCCGAAATCAGGCTGATGACCAGGCATCTGGCGGATTTCGGCCTGCATCCCGGCATGCTGGTCTGCGAGATCACCGAACAGGCGGCCGGCGACAAGGTGCTTGTCAGCCTGGCGCGCGAGATGCGGCGCGACGGCGTCCGCATCGCCATCGACGATTTCGGCACCGGGCATTCGACCGAAGAAAGGGTAGCGCTGGTGCAGCCCGACATCGTCAAGATCGACGGCACCTGGTTCGCAGAATTCTGCCGCCATGCCGCCGCCGAGCGGTTTTTCCGGCCGCTGGTTTCGACGCTGCACGACCGTGGCGCCAAGGTGCTGGTCGAAGGCGTCGAGAACGCCACGCATCTGCGCGTCGCGCTGGATGGCGGCGTCGACCTGCTGCAGGGCTTTTACCTTGCCCGGCCGGCGCTGGCCGGTACGCTGTTCGACGAGGAGCCTCTGTCGATCGACAGGCTGCTTGGCAGGGATAGCAACGTCATCCCCTTGTTCGGCTAGGATATGCCGATATTCAAGTGATGCCGGCCTGCGAACGGGGGGTCCTGCGCTTCCGGTGCTCACGTACCCAAAAAGTACGCTCCGCTCCGGTTCTCGGAACCCGCTCTTCTCGGCTCGGCCTGACTTGAATCTCGACATATCCTGAAATGCATCAGCGGCGCTGATGCTTACGCCAAAACAAATCACTGGATGAAGCCGCCGCTGCCGCGATAGAGGCTGGATCAAGCCCTGAGAGGGGTGGTTGCGAGCAAGGGGGAGCACCGATGATACTCTATGGAATGATCGACAGCGGCAATTGCTACAAGCCGCGCCTGTTGATGGCCAAGCTCGGCATCGCTTTCACCAATGTCGAGGTCAGCTCGCACACCGGCGACACGCGCAAGCCCGACTATGTCGCGAAAAACGCGAACGCCATGGTGCCGCTGCTCGAACTCGACGACGGCCGGCGGCTGGCCGAATCCAATGCCATCCTGCTCTATCTCGCCGAAGGCACGCGGTTTCTGCCAGCGGACAGATACGAACGCGCGCTGGCCTATCAGTGGCTGTTCTTCGAGCAATACAGCCACGAGCCTTATATCGCCGTGCGCAGGGCGCTGCTGACCTTCCCTGAAAGAGCCAAGGACGCAACGCCCGAGCGGCTGGCGCTGACGCTGGAGCGCGGCAACAAGGCGCTCGGCGTCATGGACAAGCACCTGGCCGGGAGCACGTTCTTTGCCGGCAATGCGCTCAGCGTCGCCGACATCGCGCTCTATGCCTATACGCATACGGCCGAGACGGGCGGGTTTCAGCTCGACGCCTATCCGGCGGTTGCCGCCTGGCTGAAAAGGGTCGAGGCCGATCCGGGGCATGTGCCGCTGGAGTGGGTGGGTTGAGCGCAGCTCGCCGACTTTGCTGAGCAACGTTGACAATTGGCGAAAGCTTTGGCGAAAGCGTCCTTCTCCCCGTCACTATACGGGGAGAAGGAGCTGTATCGCCGGTTTCGCCAATTGTCGGCGTTTAAAATCCAGACAGCAAAAAGGCGGGACAAAATCCCGCCTTCCCATGCTTGGTAGCCTGATCGGGAGCGTTTTGGCCGGGCCGGCAGCAATCTGCTGCTTCGGCTTGTCGGGGTCTTTCGCTCCGGCGCGCTTCTCGCGCGACCGCCAGTACATCCGTGACTTGCCGCGCGCCCCCCGGGGTGGCCCGGCGCGCGCCCGGAGGAAAAAAAAGCGGCCGGGGTGCGAGAATCACCGGCCGCCATTGCCGTGGGGCGGGGCGGTACTCATTCTGGTGGTGGGTGGGGGGGGGGTCTTGCGCGCGGGGGGGCTCGGGGCGCTCCCGCTAGAAGCCCCTGGTTTGCCCGCGCGCGCGGGTTTTTCGCGCGGGGGGCGCCATTCGCAAAATCAGGCTGCCTTGCTCAGAGATCCAGCGGACGACTTGCCAGTGCGGCGGTCCTGCTCGATCTCGAAGTTGATCTTCTGGCCTTCAACCAGGGTCGACAGTCCAGCACGCTCGACTGCGGAGATGTGGACGAAAACGTCCGCGCCGCCGCTGTCAGGCTGAATGAAGCCGAAACCCTTGGTGGAATTAAACCACTTGACCGTACCTATTGCCATTTCGATAGTCCTTTACGTTTGCTTTAGTTTGACTGGGCCGAAACCCAGCCGGTTTGTATCGAGATTTTGGAGATAGAACGTCAGCAAACGCGAAGATCGCGAGGCCCGGATCGATCGGCCGAAATATCAATGGACCGCATATAATATGCCTTCGCGCAAAAAACAAGACGGGGCGGAAAATGGCGCGACGGCAACGCTGCCCAACGGCCGCCCCAATCACGTGAGAGCGTCGTCGTTGCGCGCCTGACGCGGGAGGATCGCGACAGCTTCGGGCACGGGTTTTGGGGGGAGGGACATGAAAATCGTTCTGCTTGCCGCTTGCCTGACCCTGGTGGCCGCCGAGGCGCAGGCGGTCTCACGCTACGACCCGACCCGCATGAGCTGCGGCAGGGTGCAGGCGACGATCGCGCGCGAGGGCGCGGTCATCCTGCGCTACAGATCGGCGCGCGTGCCGGGGCTGGCGCTCTATGACCGCTATGTGCGGAGCCAGCAATTCTGCGACATCGGCGAGGTCAGGGCGCGGGCCTCGGTGCCGAGCGCCGACACGAATTCCTGCACCGTCTACAAATGCAAGCGGGTGGAGATCGACCGGCGTTTTCGCCGGCGCCTGCTTCCGGATTAGAGTGGGACGAAATGGTGCGCCGGGTGCCGGCCTCGCCTGAATATCAGCACCACTAAAACCCGAACGACACCTGCGCCGGGGGCGGCGGGCCGACGCGTACGCCTTCCATTGCCAGCATCTTTTCTTTGGTGGCCGAGCCGCCGGCCGCGGAAAATCCGCCGATCTTGCCGCCGGCGGCAAGGATGCGGTGACAGGGGATGACCAGCGGCACCGGGTTGGCGCCGAGTGCGGCGCCCGTCTCACGCGCCAGCCCGGCATGGCCGGCGCGTTTGGCCAGTTCGCCATAGGTGGTGGTTTCGCCGAAGGCGAGTTTTCGTGCCGCGTCATAGATCGCCAGGCGGAACTCGTCGACGCCGCTGAGATCGACCGGCACGTTGGAGAAATCTATATCCTCGCCGGCGGCATAGGCCTTGATCGACGCGATCAGCTCGGCAACCCATTGCGGCTCGGGCTTCGCAGGCTGGTCGGCGGCGGCATGGCGCAGCAGCCGGCGCTCGACCGCGTCGCGATTGCGCTGCGGCAGGCAGAGCCGGGTCAGTCCGGCATCGCTCCAGGCGATGCCCATGAAGCCGAGCACGGTTTCGAAGACCGCGTGGCCGGCGGTGGCATGAGAGGCGTGCATGGCGTGCTCCTTTCCGGAATCCTTCGAAGTACAAATCCAGAACAATATCGCATTTCGCGGCCCGGCTCGCCACCCGAAAACCACCAGCTACCGCGGATTGCCCGAGGAAAGATGCTGGTGTAAGGACTTCTTAACACCCGACGAACCGGACCCGAGCGCCGCTTGCCAGCAAAATTCCTCTTTCCCGTCCTTGCGGCGGTGTTGGCCGTGGCCGCTCTCAGCGGTTGCACCTCGACTTCGCCGGTGACCCCGACGCCGGCCTTCACCGAAAATACGGCCAATACCGATGCCGGCTTTACGCTGGCGCTGCCTGACACGGTTTCGGTGCTGCCGGAGCCGTCCGGCGTCGCCCAGACAGCGGCGCTGCCGATCGAGCCGGCCGCCGCCTTTGCCGGGCCGACGCCGCTGGCGGCAAGTACCCCCGCCGTCATGACCGCCAACGCGCTGCCTGTTACCGCGACGCCAGCCGTCGCCATGCCGGTCAGCCAACAGACCGAGGCCATGCCCGGCGTTCAGCCGGTTTCCTACACGCTGCCGCAGGACCCGGCCGCTCTGGCCGCGACCGACCCCACCGAGGGTCAGTCCAACGCCGGCGGCCGCAGCGAGATCGAGCGGCTGATCGAGAAATATTCCGCGCTTTATCAGGTGCCGGTCGATCTGGTGCGCAGCGTCGTCAACCGCGAGAGCACGTTCAACCCGAAAGCCTACAATCACGGCCATTGGGGGCTGATGCAGATCAAGCACGCGACGGCGCGCGGCATGGGCTATGACGGGCCGGCAAGCGGCCTGTTCGATGCCGAGACCAATTTGAAATATGCGGTGAAATATCTGCGCGGCGCCTGGCTGGTCTCAGGCGGCAACCCCAAGCGCGCCGACCGGCTCTACCAGAGCGGCTATTATTATGACGCCAAGCGTAAGGGGATGCTGGGCGAAACCGGCCTCGGCAGCGACAGCCTGCGCCGCCGCATGCAACCCGATGCCTGAGCCGCGCCCGCCGGCGCCAAACGACATCCGCCTGCGCAAGATCCTCGACGACACGCTTCTGGCGCCGCGCTGGCCCGAAGGCTTTTTCATGCGCGGCTTCGAAGCCGCCGATGCACTCGCTTTGCATACGCTGTTGACCGCGGTGTTCGACGACGGCGCCGACGGGCCGTTCGACGAATGGTGGCCGCGCATTTCGGCCGGCGCGGAATTCGACCCAGCTTTGTGTTTCCTGGTCATCGACGACAAGGGCCGGCTGGCGGGCGCGGCGCTCTGCTGGACGCGGGCTTTCGTCAAGGATCTTGCCGTCCACCCGGAGGCGCGCGGCAACGGCATCGCCGAGGCGCTGATGCGCCACGCTTTCGCCGTGTTTCACGCAAGGGGTGCTGTGCATGTCGACCTCAAGACCAACACGGTCGAGAACGCCGCCGCCGTCCGGCTCTACGAACGGCTGGGGATGGTCGAAGTCGACTGGGCGGGGTGAAGGCAGGGCAAAGCTGGCTTCGGGTAAGTGCGTTGATATTCAAGCAGGCTGCGACGCTCGAAGGTAACGGCATGGATCCTAGGGTCTCCGCAACGTCGCTTCGCTCCTGCTCCGCCCTAGGATGACGAAGGTACAGTGGCATAAGGCCAATCGCGGACGTTGGAGATTGGCTGGAAACCTCCCCTCGCTTCGTCATCCTAGGGCGGAGCGAACGCGAAGCGGAGCGCAGACCCTAGGATCCATGCCGTTACCATGGCTGTGGAGCGCAGCGACCCAAAAGGCCCTTATGTGATTTGACGCTGCCGCGCCGTGAGCTACCCTCCAATCGAAATGAACCGAGGAGACGAGCGATGCGGTCACCTTTCAACCGGAGCATCACGCTGGCAGCGGCGGTGATCCTTGCCGCCGTCAGTCCGGCCTATGCCCATCACGGCTGGTCGTGGACGCAGGACGGGTTTTTCGAACTCCGGGGCAAGATCACGGCCATCTATATCGGCAACCCGCACGCCACGCTGGATGTCGACGCGAAGGGAGAGGCCTGGCGGGTGGAGATGGCGACGCCGTCCCGCACGATTGCCGCCGGCTTCACCGAGGAGGTCGCCAAGGTCGGCGACGAGGTGACCGCGATCGGCAACCGCTCGCGCGACGAGAGCGAAAAACGCGTGAAGGCAGTCCGCGTCATCGTCGGCGGCAAGACCTATGACGTCTATCCTGACCGCGTGCCGCCGGCCTGAATGGACGGGTTTTTCGCCGGCATCGAGCAACTCGCTTTGGTGCGGGGACTGAAGGCCTCGTTCGTCGCCTACCCCATCGTCAATGCGCTGCACATCATGTCGATCGGCGTGCTGCTGACCTGCGTCTGGCTCATGGACCTCAGGATCCTGGGCGCCTTCCGCTCGCTGCCGCAGGCGGCGTTCGTCGCGCTGCTGCGCCGCACCGCATTGGCCGCGTTTGGCGGTGCGCTGGTCACGGGCTCGCTGCTGTTTTCGGTCAGGGCGAGCGAATATGCGGCGATGCCGATCTTCCTTGCCAAGATGACACTCATCCTCCTCGCCGGCGCCAACTTCCTTGTCTTCGTGCGCCGCGTAAAAGGCGGTGACGAGCCGGCCGGCGGAGCCACGACCATGCTGGCGGTGCTTTCGCTGATGCTGTGGACGTCCGTGCTTTTCGCCGGACGGTTTATTGGGTTTCTCAACTAAACCGAGCGTCGGCGATGGTCCGGCCGAGGCGGGCAGATAAGCTCCCTGCAAAATGCATCTGGAACGAGCTTGCCATGAAGAAGGAAATCATCGAGGTGCCGGTGATATCGGCCAAGTGCGATCGCTCGGCGTGCCGTGCTCGACCGCGTCAGGGCCAATGATTTCCTGTTCGCGACGCCACCGGTGGACATGGTGACAGGCGAGATGGTGCGCGGCGACATAGAAACGCGGACCGAGGCGTCGCTGAAGGCGCTGAAACATTGCCTGGAAGCGGGGATCCTCGCTCGACGATGTGGTGATGGTGCGCATCTACGCCGTCAATTCCGGCGCAGTACAACGCCATCACCAGCGTCTATACCAGATACTTCGCGGCAAACCCGCTGGCGTGCAGCTTCGAGCCGCCGGCCTGGATTCCGTCTGCGATACGTTCATTGACAACGTGGAGGATATGACCGTGCGCCATCCTGGCGACTTAGTCGAGCCATGCTTGCCCGCCACATAGTCCATTTGTTCAATCAAACGCCGTCGTTTTAAAAAAACGATCAAACTGGACAAAATTCGTTTGACATTGACATCCGACTCCGTCATTTGTGGTGCCAACGGAGATTGCTATGGATGTGAAGCCTAGATCACGAGAAGCTCTGCTAGAGTTTTTGGACTACCTAGCCAGGAAGGGGCTCCTGAACAAGACCACTGCCAACGCCAGAAAAGCGGCGGCAGGCAAAGTCCTTGCTCTACTCGACGAAGTAGAGGCTTCTGATTTGGCCGAAGTGGATCTCGATCGTTTGATGCATAGGTTTTCAAACATTTCCGGAGGAAATTATACTCCCGGGAGCCTGAACACTTACAAAAGCCGCGTAAAGTCGTCGGTGGAGGATTTCTTAAACTACCAAGACAACCCAATGACGTTTAAAGTAGGGGGGGCTGCTGGATTTCGGAAGACAAGCGAGCGCCAGAAGGTCGCGCAAATTCAGGGGGAAAGGCCAGCTGCTCGACAGGTTACATCAGCGATGATGGCCCCGCCGACCAGCGTGTCGGTGCTTCCAATCCCGATTCGGGAAAATTTGATAATTCAAATCCAAGGCTTGCCATTTGATTTGACGCCCGCTGAAGCAAATAAGATTGCAAATGTCGTGCGAGCTATGGCAGCATCTGATTGATTCTCCCGTCCAAACGGAGAATCTTTCTCGGTTTAGCCGAGACACCGGGGCCGCTGGTAATAGGGTCCATACCTAAGACCAGCGGCCTCCACCAATCTGAATTTTTCCAGATGCCCGAGTAGATAGCTGATTTGTCGGTTCCGAGCAAATTTTCCCGCGATGGCGGTGGACGCCAGATTACGTGACCGTCAAGCTGAAACACCCCTCATCCGACCGAGCTTCGCTCGGCCACCTTCTCCAACAAGGGAAGAAGGGAAAAAAGCGCTCATCAGGCAAAATATTCCTGCAGCGGCCGAACCTCCAGGCTCCCCGCCCTCAACGCCGCAATCGCCTCCGCCACCGCAGCCGCGCCCGAAAGCGTGGTGTAATACGGCACCTTCTGCATCAGCGTCGCCCGGCGCAGCGATTTCGAGTCCGACACCGCCTTTTGGCCGTCCGTCGTGTTGAAGACGATCTGCACCTGGCGGTTGCGGATGGCGTCCTCGATGTGAGGGCGGCCTTCCAGCACCTTGTTTATTTTCTCCGCGGCGACGCCGTTTTCGGCGAGGAAGCGGGCGGTGCCGGAGGTGGCCAGCACTTTGAATCCCTGGCCGGCGAGACGCTTGACCGCCGGCAGGATGCCTTTCTTGTCCTCGTCGCGCACCGAGACGAACAGCGTGCCCGCGCGGGGGAGATCAACACCCGCCCCGAGCTGGCTCTTGGCGAAGGCCAGCGCGAAGTCGCGGTCGAGGCCCATGACCTCGCCGGTCGAGCGCATTTCCGGGCCGAGCAAAATGTCGACGCCGGGGAAACGGGCGAACGGGAACACCGCTTCCTTGACCGCGATGTGGCCGGGATTGCGCGGGTCGGGCATGGCGCCGTAATGGGCGAAGGCGTCTTCCAGGCTTTCGCCGGCCATGATGCGGGCAGCAATCTTCGCGATAGGCCGCCCGATGGTCTTGGCGACGAAAGGCACGGTGCGCGACGCACGCGGGTTGACCTCCAGCACATAGACCGTGCCGTCCTTGATCGCATATTGCACGTTCATCAGGCCGCCGACATTGAGCGCCCGGGCAAGTGCTGCTGTCTGGCGCTCCAGCTCGTCGACGAGTTCGGAAGGCAGCGAATGCACCGGCAGCGAGCAGGCCGAGTCGCCCGAATGGATGCCGGCCTCCTCGATGTGCTCCAATATACCGGAGACGTAGGTCGACTTGCTGTCGCAGAGGCAATCGACATCGACTTCGATGGCGCCTGAGAGATAGGTGTCGAACAGCAGCGGGTTCTTGCCGAGCAGCGTGTTGATCTGGCCGGTCTTGTCGTTGGGGTATTTCTGCTTGATGTCCTCCGGCACCAGGCCGGGCACGGTGTCGAGCAAATAGGATTGCAGCATGCTCTCGTCGTGGATGATCTGCATGGCGCGGCCGCCGAGCACATAAGACGGGCGCACCACCAGCGGGAAGCCGAGCTCGCCAGCGACGAGGCGGGCCTGCTCGACCGAATAGGCGATGCCGTTCTTCGGCTGGCTGAGGCCGAGCTTGTGCAAGAGCTTCTGGAAGCGGTCGCGGTCCTCGGCGAGATCGATCATGTCGGGCGAGGTGCCGAGGATCGGGATGCCGGCCTTCTCCAGCGCATCGGCGAGCTTCAGCGGCGTCTGGCCGCCGAACTGGACGATGACGCCGACCAGTTCGCCCGACGCCTGCTCGGCGCGCAGGATCTCCAACACGTCCTCCGGCGTGAGCGGCTCGAAATAGAGCCGGTCGGAGGTGTCGTAGTCGGTCGAGACGGTTTCGGGATTGCAGTTGATCATGATCGCCTCGAAGCCGGCGTCGCGCAGCGCAAAGGCGGCATGGCAGCAGCAATAGTCGAACTCGATGCCCTGGCCGATGCGGTTGGGGCCGCCGCCGAGGATGACGACCTTTTTGCGCGACGAGACCTGCGCCTCGTTGGCCAGCGCGCCTGCGAACGGCACCTCGTAGGTCGAGTACATGTAGGCGGTGGGCGAAGCGAACTCGGCGGCGCAGGTGTCGATGCGCTTGTAGACCGGATGAACGTCGAGCTTGTCGCGAATCTTCTGGATCTCTTCGACATCCTTCCTGACCAGCGACGCGAGGCGGGCGTCCGAAAAACCCATCGCCTTCAGCATGCGTAGATTGGCGGCGTCCTCGGGGATGCCGTGCTCGCGGATGCGGGCTTCCATGTCGAGAATGCCGGCGATCTGTTCGAGGAACCACGGGTCGATCTTGCACATGGCGTGCACGTCTTCCAGCGAGGTGCCCATGCGGATCGCTTGCGCCACCATGCGCAGCCGGTCCGGCGTCGGCGTGCCGAGTGCGGCGCGAATGGCGTTGCGGTCGTCGACGTGGCTGGCAGCTGTCGTCCCATGGCCGATGCCGGGGATTTCGATTTCGTCCAGACCGGTCAGGCCGGTCTCCAGTCCACGCAAGGCCTTCTGCAGCGATTCCTGGAAAGTGCGGCCGATGGCCATGACCTCGCCGACCGACTTCATCGAGGTGGTCAGCACCGGCTCGGCGCCGGGAAACTTCTCGAAGGCAAAGCGCGGGATTTTTGTCACGACATAGTCGATGCTCGGCTCGAACGAGGCCGGCGTTGCTCCGCCGGTGATGTCGTTCTCAAGCTCGTCCAGCGTGTAGCCGACGGCGAGCTTGGCGGCGATCTTGGCGATCGGGAAGCCTGTCGCCTTGGAGGCGAGCGCCGACGAGCGCGAGACGCGCGGGTTCATCTCGATCACCACCAGGCGGCCGTCGGCCGGGTTGACGGCGAACTGCACGTTGGAGCCGCCGGTCTCGACGCCGATCTCGCGCAGCACCGCGATCGAGGCGTTGCGCATCATCTGGTATTCCTTGTCGGTCAGCGTCAGCGCAGGGGCGACGGTGATCGAATCGCCGGTATGCACGCCCATCGGGTCGATGTTCTCGATCGAGCAGACGATGATGCAATTGTCGGCCTTGTCACGGACAACCTCCATCTCATACTCCTTCCAGCCGAGCACGCTCTCCTCGATCAGCACTTCGGTGGTCGGCGAGGCATCGAGGCCGGACTGGACGATCTCGAAGAATTCGGCGCGGTTGTAGGCGATGCCGCCGCCGGTGCCGCCCATGGTGAAGGACGGGCGGATGATGGCGGGCAGGCCGACATGGTCGAGCGCTTGTGCTGCAATCGCCATGGCATGGCTGATATAGCGCTGCTTGCGGTCGCCTTCGCCGAGGTTCCAGCGCGTTTCCAGAGCATCGAGCGCGGCGTCGAGATTTTCGGGCTTTTCCGCCTTCAACTCGGCGCGCTCGGCCTCATGCGTCTTGCGGTCGGCATTCTTGACGTCGGTGGCGTTGGCCAGCATCGACTTCGGCGTTTCCAGGCCGATCTTGTTCATCGCCTCGCGAAACAGCGCGCGGTCCTCGGCCTTGTCGATTGCGGTGGCGTCGGCACCGATCATCTCGACCTGATAGCGGTCGAGCACGCCCATGCGGCGCAGCGACAGAGCCGTGTTGAGCGCGGTCTGGCCGCCCATGGTCGGCAGCAGCGCGTCCGGCCGCTCCTTGGCGATGATCTTGGCCACCACTTCGGGCGTGATCGGCTCGATGTACGTGGCGTCGGCCAGCTCCGGATCGGTCATGATGGTGGCCGGATTGGAGTTGACCAGGATGACGCGAAAACCCTCTTCCTTCAGCGCCTTGCAGGCCTGGGTGCCGGAATAGTCGAATTCGCAGGCCTGGCCGATGACGATGGGGCCGGCCCCGATGATCAGGATCGACTTGATGTCGGTGCGTCTTGGCATGTCGAGGGTCCGTTCGGCGGGCGGCTTGCACAAAAAGCCGGACGGGATGACCCGGCCGGTTGTGCTCGCGATTCTGGTATCAGGCTAGGAGGGCCTTATAGGGAAGAGTTTTGCCGGATGTAACCCCCTAAAATGGCAGTAGGGGAGTAGGGGAGTAGGGGAGTAGGGGAGTAGGGCAGAGGTTCGAGCCCCCTTTGAACCTATTGCCCTACTGCCCTACTCCCTTACCACTATCCCCCAACGCCAAAGCGTCCGTAATCTCGAAGCGTTCGGAAGCACCGACGCGGATCATGTTCAGGCTGCCTTCGCGGGTGAAGCGGAATTCGCCGGGTGCGTCCGCACCGGCCGGCTTGCCGGCCTTGAAGCTGATGATGCGCGTGCCGCCATCGGGCCAGGTCACGGTCACGTCGGTCTTGTCGCCGGTGCGCACCACGCCTGCCTTGCAGCTGGTCATCGGCTGGCCGAGATAGCGCGCACAGGGGATGGCGTTGCCGGCACCGGGTACCGGTGTCCCCGGCGGCTGAAGCCGCGCAACGGTCTGTGCGTCGGCCGGGGGCGCCGCGTTGGCCGCGCCGAAATTCTGGACGGGACCCACTGCCGCGGGCGGCGATCCATCAACCTGTCCAGTCGTGGGGTTTCCACCGGCCAGGGCCAGGCGGTAAGCATCCTCGATCGCCACCCTGCCGATCGCGTCAGGGGAATTCAGCGGCGTTTCGGGAGCGGTCGCGCCGAGGCGCGTTGTCAGGTCGGGCAGCGGCTGAGGCGCAGGGTTCTCCGCACTGGCCGCCACCTGCGGTGTCACTTGCCGGGGATTGATAGGGTCGAGGTAGCGTGCGGGCGCCCATCCGCTCATCTTCGGGTCATCAATGTCTTCAACCTTGCACCATTTGTAGCCGCTGACGTCGCCGCAGCCGAGATTTTTCACGCTCGAACCACTCGGCAGCCGCGCCTCGATCTTGCCCATGGCCGACGCCGTGGCGCGCACGTTCAGGAGGTCATCCGGAGCGAGACCCGTCACAATCGAGACGATGGGCTCCGGCTCCTGGCCGTTGGCCGGCAACTCCGCCAGGATCAGCGGAGCGGCAATCACCGCAAGCAGCGTCGTCGGGAGTGTTACTGTGCGCCTAATCATCTGCCATGGGCGGTAGGTTCAATTGCCGAAGGCGCGGCCAGGCACGAAAGCGCCATCGCACGCCAGCCGGCTTTTATAGGCGACGAGACGGCGCTGTGTAAGCCCGAAAAGGTGCCGCGTGTTGAATCGCGACCAAGCCACTTCCGTGAACTAACAGCCGGCAAAATATTGCACATTTCATGTAAATATGCACTCTCTCAAGTAAGGTTGAGGAGGGCAATATGGTCGACCTTGAAATATTTGCGCAGGTGGAAAACATAGTTCGCCAGCGTATCAAGAAAACGCGCGCCGAGATTGAGGCTTCACTTGGTCACATCGCCAACGGCAATCCGCTGGCCGCCGAACAGACCCTCTCCAGGCGCCTCGACAGGTTGCAGGTAAAGGCGTCGCTCAGCCGCACCGAAGCGGAGATGATATCGGCAGCAATTGACATGAGGTCTGCCGGGGAAAGAAAGGCCGCCGCCAAGCAGCAAGGGCCGGAGGCTATTCTCGGCCCAACGCTCGATTTCATCGGGGTCGCATTCCTCGAGCGTGGGCGCCGTGCTGCCGATGCGGTTGGCCGCGTTGCCTTTCTCAACGGCAATCCGCAAGGATCGGGTTTTCTGGTCGGGCCAAGGTTGTTCCTCACAAACAACCATGTGATTTCGTCGCAGGCGGATTCCCGGCGCTTCCAGGTCCAGTTCGATTATGAGCAGGACGGTGCGAATGCCGTGCGTACGCCGACGACGTTCCTGTTCGATCCTGAATCCTGTTTCGTGAGCGATAGCATAGAGGGTCTGGACTATACGCTGATCGGAGTCGGCGAGCGGCGTTCCGGCCCAAAGGAACTGGGGGAGTTCGGTTTTATCTCGCTGTCGGATGCGCGCGACAAGCATATGCTCGGCGAAATCGCCAACATCGTCCAGCATCCCGATGGCCGCTTCAAGGAACTGGTGTTGCGTGAAAACCGGCTGGTGGCCCGCGACGAAACGGTGCAAGTGCTGCACTATGTCGCCGACACCGAACAGGGTTCTTCCGGCTCCCCGGTCTTCAACAATGAATGGGAACCTATCGCCCTGCACCATTGGGCCGGCCCGTTCCACGAGGTGACGGGCATAGGTGGCTATGCGCTTGCGCGCGAGATCAACGAAGGCATACGGATCAGCGCCATCGTTGACCATCTGGGTGCTAGAAAGTCCAAGCTGCCGGGCTCCTCGGCATCGGCGGTTTCGCAAGCTCTGGCGATTTGGGCCGGCATGCCGCGCATGATGGACGAGACAGTTCGGCTGAACGCCGATATTCGCGAAGATGTGCCGGACAAGCCGGTGCAGCGGCCGGAACCGGATCGCAATCGGCCGGCGACGAGACACAATGCCGATGGCTCGGTCACCTGGACTTTTCCCGTCGAGATAAATGTCCGGGCGCCGCTGATCAACCGCGACGGAGGCGATGCGAGACGAAACGACGGCAAAGGCCCGGCAAGCGAACCCGGGAAGGTGGCCATCGCCGAGGCCGCGGGTTGGAAAACAGAGGATTTCGACGATCGTGGAGGGTATGAGCCCGGCTTCATACCGGGCTTTGTCCTGGCAATGCCGACGGTTGCCAATTCACCCTACCGGTTGGCCAAAAACCTTCTTGCCAAACCGGGAGAGGACCCGCACGAATTGCGCTACCATCATTTTTCGATCTTGATGAACGCCGATCGCAGGCTTGCCTTCGTCACGGCCTGCAATATCGATGGATCCCGCACCAAGGCGGTCAATCGTGAGGACAAGACGGTCATCGACAACCCGTCGCTTGTCGAATTGGGGGTGGAGTCGATTTCCGGTTCGGAAGCCAGCGATGCTTTCCGGCCCGATCGGCGCATCGACCTTGGCGAGCAGATGAACCAGGAATTCTATTCGAGCCAGAATGTCCCTGGATTTCCCGTCGCAAAATCCAAGGAACGAATCGCTCGAATGTTCCAGAAGGGCCATATTACACTTCGCGGCGACCCCGCATGGGGCGTCGATCAGGAGGCGGTCGCGGCAGAACGCGACACGTTCTTTTATACCAATGCTGCGCCGCAAGTCGGCTTCTTCAATCAAGGAAGCTCGCTTAACCATCCCGGCTCCAAAGGGAAGTTGAGATGGCGCGCGGTAGAAACCTATGTGCTGCGCAACGCCTATACGACGCGAGGCCGTGTCACGGTGTTTGCCGGGCCAGTGTTCGGCGAGGACGATCCTCCCTACCGCTTCGACAGCCATGTTCCGCTGAAGTTCTGGAAGATCGCGCTGTGGTCCGATCAAGCTGGCCTGCGCGCCATCGCGCTGCTGGCGGACCAGAAGCCGGTTTTGGAAGTGATGCCCGAAGCGTTCGGCGAGCGTGCCGAGGCATTCGATGACCCGCTTGAAATTGCCAGGGTATCGGAGTTCCTTTCGACGGTGGCCGAGATTGAAGAGCTGACCGGCCTGAACTTTGGCCAGCAGGTGCGCGACGCCGACATTCGGGCCGGTTCCGAATCCGCCCCAGCACAGACTTTCAACCCAACGCAACTGGCGCCCAAGACGTCACGGCCAAAGGCTTCGGCGACCAAGACTTCGACGTCCAAGACTTCGGCGTCCAAGACTTCGGCGGCCAGCGCCCGACGTCCTGCCAAGCGATCGAAGCGATCGGCGTCTGACGACTGAAGATTGGACCGGTCGCGACTTCTGCCGCTCGAAGGCGGTCATCCGTTCAGCTAGGCATGAGCAAGCTCAGCCTGGGATGAGCAAGCTCAGCCCGGCATGAAGCCGGTGCGCAGCGCGTGAGCCCATTCGGGCCGTCCCGCCTGCTCGGCCTGGCGCGCCGCCGCCTCGTGGTCATAATCGACGGCGATGGCTTCGAAACTGTCGCGGTGCAAGTCGACGATGCCGTAGCGGGCGTGCGGCGAGCCCTGCTCGGAGACATGCGCCGGCGGCGTATCATCGTGATAGGCCGGGCAGCCGATGCTGCCCGGGTTGAAGATGACCGGACCGCCGGGAATGCGGACCAGCTCGCTGCGATGGCTGTGGCCGCAAAGCATGATGCGGCAGGCGGGATCGATCGCGCCGAGGCGCCGCTCGATTGCGACCAGCGGCGCGCGCACCAGCCGGCCGTCGACGATCGCGTCAGTCAGGTATTTTTCGTCGTGGTCGGGCCGGGCATGGAAGGCGAGTATGCCGGGCGCCACCTCCAGCGTGACGGGCAGCGCAAATAGCGCCTCGCGCTGGCCTGCGGTCAGCCGTTCCTGCGCGTAGCGGTCGGACGGCCACATGGTCTCGTCGGCGGTGTCGTGGGCAACGCGGCGGTCGTGGTTGCCGCGCACCGTCGGCAGGTCGAGCGTCTCGAGCCGCTCCATGGTCTCGCGCGGCCAGAGCGGGCCGGAAACGCAATCGCCGAGATTGACGATGAGGTCGGCGCCGCCGCGCTGCCGCAGATCATCGAGCACGGCGTCGAGCGCCAGGACATTGCCGTGGATGTCGGCGAGGACGGCAATGCGCATGGCAGGCTCCGTTAATTGGAATGGCTGGAGGGCGGGTGAAGCTACTTTGCTCGTCTCGCGAAGCGGGCGAGAGCGGAACCTAGCTTTGGGTTCGTTCAGGCGCGGACTTCGATCTCTTGGCCGCCGACCGCCGGCAACGATGCGTCGCCGGCCGCGGCAATAACACTGTCGAGCAGGCCCGGGAAGCGGCGGTCGAGATCGTCACGGCGCAGCGTGATCAGCCGGCTGGTTCCAACCGCCTCGGTGCGGGTGACGCCGGCCTCACGCAACTTGGCCAAATGGTAGCTCAGATTGGTCTTCGAGCAGAGATCGAGGAACCGGCTGCAATTCAGCGGCACGCCCTCTTTGCTGGCGAGATAGCGCACGATGGCCAGTCGCGTCGGGTCGCCGAGCACGGCAAGCACGTTCGGCAGGCTGATCTGGTCGGCGGTGGGATGGGGCAAGGTCATGCCCAGGAATTAAGCACATTCGGAGCCGATTTCAACGCATCTCCTCTCGTGGCCAATGGACACATAGTTTCGTCCCGTCGCCCGGTCCTGACACCGGGCTGTCAGGATGGTTCGGCTATTTTGCAGCGGCTTTATTGACATCATGCCCTGTTATGTCCAATTGTTCAATAACCTTTGAACTAAGGAAATTGCCATGGATAAGCGCCTAATCTGGCTTGCGCTCGGATCGTTCACGATTTCGACCGAAGGTTTCGTCATCTCCAGCCTTTTGCCCGACATTGCAAAGGATGCCGCCATCTCCGTTCCGCTCGCCGGCACGCTGATCACCGCGTTTGCGCTCGCCTATGCGATCGGCACGCCGATCCTGGCAACGCTGACCGGCGAATGGGACCGGCGCCGCGTCATCCTGTGGACGCTGGTGTTCTTCGTGTTGGGCAACGTCGCCGCGGCGCTAAGCTCCTCCTTCGAATTGCTGTTGATCGCGCGCATCGTCATGGCGCTGTCGTCAGGCTTGTTCGCGGCGACCGCACAGGGAACGGCCGTTGCGCTTGTCGACGATCATCACCGCGCCCGCGCCATTGCCGTGGTCGTCGGCGGCACTACGGTTGCGGTCGCGGTCGGAGCACCGCTCGGCGCGCTCGTTGCAACGGTTGCCGGCTGGCGCGGCACCTTCTTTGCCATCGCCGGCCTCGGTGCGCTCGCCGGCGCGATCCTGTGGTACCGGCTGCCGCGCGGCATCGTCGGCACCAGGCTGCCGCTCCGGATGCGGCTTGCAGCGGCACTTCGCCCCGGCGTCATGCCTATCCTGGTGACGACGATCCTGGCGCTGATCGGCGCCTTCACCGTCTTTGCCTTTGTCGCGCCGCTGGCGATCGAAGGCGGCGGACTGAACCCGATCGCGCTTCCCGGAATGCTGCTCGCCTTTGGCGTTGGCGCGGTCATTGGCAATATCGGCGGCGGTCAGGCCGCCGACCGTTTCGGCGCGACGCGCACCGTCTGCTGGTCGCTGGCGCTGAGTGCCGCCATGCTGGTCACGTTTTCGCTGATCCCGATGTTCCTGCCGCGCGAGATCGCCGGGCCGGCGCTCATGGCCATGATGGTGCCGTGGGGCATCGTCGGCTGGGCATTCCCGCCGGCGCAGGCCAGCCGCATTATCAAGCTGGCGCCCGATGCCGCGCCCATCGTGCTGTCGCTGAACGCTTCGGCGCTCTATCTCGGCGTGGCACTGGGTGCCGTGGTCGGCGCCGCTGTGCTGCGCTATGGCGCACCGGCCGACCTCGGCGTGGTCGCGGCGGCGTTCCCGATCATCGGTCTGGGCGTAGTGCTGGCGGGCCATCTGGCGGCGCGTCCGGTGGCGATGCCGGCCGAGTAAGGCTTGTGGGCAAAGCTTGGCTGCCGGCCGCCGATAGTTGAAGTCGCGGCGGCGGTGCGTCAAAATCCAGCGCGGCGATTTCGTCCAGTGCCGCTCGCAGGCTTGCCGCCTGCTCTTTTCCAAACATCTCCTCGAAGCGCTGCTGAGCGACCTGCCACAGCTTCAGAGCTTCTTCGAGCTTGATCCGGCCCTGCGATGTCAGCCTGACGCGCCTGATGCGGCGGTCGACAGGGTCGGCGAAGGTCTTGACATAGCCGTCCCGGATCAGCGGCTTCAGCGTATGACCGAGGGCCGACAGGTCCATGACGAGGGCCGCGGCGATGGCACCCATCGTCGGTTCGTTGCCGACGTGGATTTGATAAAGCAGGCCCTGTTGCGTGGCCTTAATGCCGGAGGGCGCGAGCACATCGTCATAGAACTGGCCGAGTTTCCGCGTCGCGCGGCGCAGCATGGCGTTGTTGCAAAGCGCCAGGCCGGGCAGGGTGGTTTGGGACATTGGCGGATTTCCAATCAGGGGCCGGAAGGGACCCCTCGATGCAAACCAGAAATAGTCCTTGCTCCCCGGATTGACAAGATGGTGGCATATGCCTACTTTCAAATAGTGGCATATACCAATAAATCGTGTGCCAGTCGAAGCAGAGGTGTTGCCCTGCGGCACTGGCATTTGGAATCGAACCAGAAGGAACAAGACAATGAGCAATCAGGACAAAGGCACGGCGGTCGTCACCGGCGCCTCCTCCGGCATCGGCGCGGTCTATGCCAACCGGCTCGCCGGCCAAGATTACGATCTGGTGCTGGTGGCGCGGCGCGCCGACCGGCTGAAGGAATTGGCGGAGAGGCTCCGCTACGCGTATGGCATCAAAATCAGTGTGATCAGCGCCGACCTGGCCGACGACGGCGATCTGCGGCGGGTCGAGCAGGCGATATCAACCGACGACAGCGTGACGCTGCTGGTCAACAATGCCGGCCTTGGCGGCGCGCAGATGGTGGCAACGGCCGACGCTGATGTGGCCGAGCGCATGATCAAGGTCAATGTCGTGGCTTTGACTCGTTTGACCCGCGCGGTTCTGCCGGAGCTGCTGGCGCGCAACCGCGGCGCAATCGTCAACATCGCGTCGGTGCTGGCCTTCGACACCTCGTTCGGCGGCATCTACAGCGGCACAAAGGCTTATGTCGTCAACTTCACGGAGGCCTTGCAGCGGGAAGTCGCGGGCACGAAGGTCGCCGTGCAGGTGGTCTTGCCGGGGGCTACGCGGACAGAATTCTGGGAAGTTGCCGGAAGCGATATTGCCGACCTGCCGGCAGAGATCGTTATGACTGCCGACGATCTGGTCGATGCAGCGCTTGTCGGCCTGGCCAAGGGCGAAACCGTCACCGCGCCCGGGCTCTCCGATCCGGCTGGGTTGGAAACCTATCTTGGTGCGCGGCAAGGCTTCTTCGGCAGTCTTCTGGCGGGCAAGCCGGCGGCGCGTTACGCTGCCTGACATGGCTAAAGACTGATCTTACGCTGTCCGCCACATCGGGATGATCGAGGCGGCCAGCAGCAGGCCAAGCACGGCGTTGAGCATGCGCCACTGCCGCTCGGTTCGCAGCAACCCGGCGAGCAGCGTGCCCGCCACGCACCATGCTGCCAGCGATAGGGCCGCTGCAAGGCCGAAGACCGTGCCGAGCAGCAAGGCGAGCTGCAGCGGCCCGTTGGCGAGCCCGGCAAAGGATGCCGCCGCTCCCAGCCCCATGGCCCAGCCCTTTGGGTTCATCCATTGCAGGCCGGCGCCGCCCAAAAAGCTGTTCGGCTTTGCCATGGCCACGTCCAGATTGGGCGGACCGCTGCGGCCGATCTTGAGGGAAAGCCACGTCAGATAGAGGGTACCGGCCATTTTCATTGCCAGTTGCAGCGAAGGAGCGGCGGCCAGCAGACCGGCGAGCCCGGCAGCACCTGCCGCAGCCACCGTGGCCAGGCCGGCCGCACTCCCGGCCATCAGCGGGATAGAGCGGCGAAAGCCGAACTGCGCGCCGGACGCCGTCGACAAGGTCGTGGCCATGCCGGGCGTTGAGGTTGAGACCAGCGCGAACAGGACGAGGGGAAGGACAGGTTCAAACATGCTGCTTCCTTTGAAGCCTGCACGGTAGGCTGTTCGGCTCATCAGTAAATGCAATGTTTGCTATGACATGCATTAGCAAATATAATAGCCGGATGCTCCGCAACCTCGATACTGCCCTGGTTCGAACCTTCGTCACCGTTGCCGACAAGGCCAGCATGACGGCGGCGGCCAACGCGCTGCATTTGACGCAAGGTGCCGTCAGCCAGCAGATCAAGCGTTTGGAAGAGGTTCTCGGCTGCAGCCTGTTCGATCGCGATCGGCGTGGATTGCGGCTGACCCGCTCCGGCGAGCGATTATTCGGCAAGGGCAAGCGCCTGCTTTCCCTCAATGACGAGATCCTGGCGGAGATGGCGGGCGATGCAGTTGCCGGTCAGGTGCGGCTTGGCGTGCCGTACGATCTTGTCGGCACCTTGCTTGCGCCGGTGCTGAAGGCCTATGCGGAAGCTTATCCGCAGGTCGAGATCTCGCTTGTCTGTGCTTCGTCGCCGGAGCTGGCTGCAGCCTTGGCGACCGGCACGATAGAGCTCGCGGTGATCGAGGAGCCGATCGGTCGGTCGGCCGGCGAATGCCTTGTTGTCGACCGGCTGGTCTGGGTCGGCGCCAAAGGCGGCGCCGCCCGCAGCAAACGCCCCTTGCCGGTTTCGATGGTCGCCGAGACCTGTGCGTTCCGCCCGGTGGTGCTGGAGGCGCTTAACGAGCATGGGCTGGAATGGCGCACCGTATTCGAAAACGGCAGCATCGACGCGACGACGGCGACAGTGCGTTCGGACTTGGCCGTCACCACCTGGTTGGCGTCGACCG
This sequence comes from Mesorhizobium sp. M0018, assembly GCF_040323955.1. Lineage (NCBI taxonomy): Bacteria > Pseudomonadati > Pseudomonadota > Alphaproteobacteria > Hyphomicrobiales > Phyllobacteriaceae > Mesorhizobium > Mesorhizobium sp. M0018. The sequence goes on from NZ_JAMYVL010000010.1 coordinate 208,841, forward strand.
TGCCTGTCGACCTCGACATTTTGGCCAACGATCCGGAGCTGCCGTCATTGCCGAATTTTTCGATCAATCTGCATTTGCCGAAGCACGCCGTCGCGCCGGCTGCACTGGCATTCGCGGGCCACCTCCGCGATGGGTTGGCAGGGCGACGAGAGGCGGCTTAAAAACAGCAAAAAGGACGGCCAGTGTTCAGCCGTCCTTGATCGCCCCGCGGCATCTACTTCCAGTTCCTGCGCCGCTCGATCTCGGCTTCGGACGGCTGCTCCGTGGCAAATGACCCGGTCTTGATCTCGCCGGAGCGTTCATAGCTCGCCATGAGGACGCCGGTGGTCGATGCCTGCGAACGGGTCAGCTTCAAGGCGGCAGGTATCGTGCCGCTGCCGAACAGTTTTTTGCCCTTGCCCAGCACCAGCGGGAAGATCAGCAAGCTGATCTCGTCGATCAAGTCATTGGCGAGCAAGGTCTGGATCAGCTCGCTCGATCCCTGAATGAGCAGGTCGGGGCCGTCCTCCTGCTTCATCCGGCGCAACGTCGCCACGACGTCGCTGCCGAGCGGCTGGCTGTTTTGCCAGGACAGCGAATCCGGCCTGTGCGTCGCCACATATTTGGTGACGGCGTTGAAGATGTCGGCGATCGGATCATTCTTCTGATAAGGCCAGTGGGCGGCGAAGATGTCGTAAGTCTTGCGGCCGAGAAGCAGCGCGAACGGTTTTGAAAACGTCTCGCCCATCGCGGCGCCCATCACATCGTCCCAGTAGTGAAACGTCCAGCCGCCGAATTTGAAGCCGCCGACAGGGTCCTCTTGTGGGCCGCCGGGCGCCTGCATGACGCCGTCGAGGCTGACGAATGTTGCGGCGATGATCTTCTTCATTGGAGCTCCCTTTCCCTAGTCCGTGCCGTCATGGCCGGAGTTCGAGCCAAGGACGCGCGAACGGACATTTGTCCGACAGCGGCCGGCAAATTTCTAGTCTAGGACCGGGGGCAGGTGACTGCCGACCTTATCGTCTCAGCTTGGAGCCGAGAACGCTCAGCCCAAGCCAACGACCGTATCGTAGAGCAGCTTGAAGTTGAGCACCAGGATGAGCGCGGCAACCACCCAGGCCAGCACGGCGACGGCGCGGGAAATGGCAAAATTGCCCATCTTGCGCTTGTCCGAGACGAACTGCACCAGCGGTACGACAGCGAAGGGGAGCTGCATCGACAGGATTACCTGGCTGAAGACCAGCAACTGACCGGTTCCCTTCTCGCCATAGAGCGCGGTGACCACCACCACCGGAATGATGGCGATGCCGCGCGTCAGCAGGCGGCGCGCCCATTGCGGGATGCGCAGCCGCAAGAACCCTTCCATCACGATCTGGCCGGCGAGCGTCGCCGTCACCGTCGAGTTCAGGCCGGAGGCGAGCAGCGCTACGGCAAACAGGATGGAAGCGATGCCGAGGCCAAGCAGCGGCGACAGAAGCTCGAAGGCCTGGCCGATCTCGGCAACGTCATGATGACCGGTGCCGTGGAACGCCACCGCCGACACGATCAGGATGGAAGCATTGACGAACAACGCCAGTATCAGCGCGATGGTCGAGTCGGTCGTCGCCCATTTGATGGCGTCGCGCTTGCCGCGATCGGTGCGCTCATAGGCGCGGGTCTGCACGATCGAGGAATGCAGATAGAGATTGTGCGGCATCACCGTGGCGCCGATGATGCCGATGGCGATGTAGAGCATGGCCGGATTGGTGACGATCTCGGACGACGGCACGAACATCGCATGCAGGATGGAGCCGACCGGCGGGGCGGCGGCAAAGATCTGGATGGCGAAGCAGCCGAAGATGATAATCAAAAGCGCTATGATGAAGGCCTCGAGGAAACGGAAGCCCTTGTTCATCAGCAGCAGCAGCAGGAAGGCATCAAGCGCGGTGATGATGGCGCCGCCTATCAGCGGAATGCCGAACAGCAGTTGCAAGGCGATCGCCGTGCCAATGACCTCGGCCAGGTCGCAGGCGATGATGGCCAGTTCGCAAGCGACCCAAAGCATGAAATTGACTGGTCGCGGATAATAGGCGCGGCACGCCTGCGCAAGGTCGCGGCCGGTGGCGATGCCGAGCCGGGCGGCGAGTGCCTGCAGCAGGATCGCCATCAGGTTCGACAACATGATGATGAAAAGCAGCGTGTAGCCGAATTGGGCCCCGCCGGCGAGGTCGGTCGCCCAATTGCCCGGATCCATATAGCCGACCGAAACCATGTAGCCCGGCCCCATGAAGGCGAACAGCCGGCGAAGCCAGATCCCCGAGTGCGGCACCGCGATCGTTGCGTTGACTTCGCGAAGGCTGGGCTGCTCGTCGTCCTCCGGGCGGGCAAATCGCCACATGGACCGGGGGGCTGAGGTGGCTTCGGCTTCCGACATGAAATGGCTTTCCACTGGAACGATCGATGTTGTCTCCTTATCTATGCCACGGCTGAACATTATGCAATATGCTATATTTCATTGTCTGAGCTTTTTCTTGTGGCCGCTTGGCGTGCGGCCTGAACGGCAGTGAACGCCGGTTGCGCCGGCCACCGAATGGAAATAAACGGCCAGAACCAATAGGGTTCCGTGTTATGACCGCAATGTCGATTCAAACTGCCGGGAGGAGCGCGTATTGGCGCTGAAGAAAAGACCGGTTCCTCGCGAAAAGCCGCTGCCTGACGCAGAAATCCACTCGGAAGGCTTCAGGCAGACGCGTGAAGCGCGCCGCAGCGCGCTGGTCGAGGATTATGTCGAGCTCATCGCCGACCTGATCGAGGATGGCAACGAGGCGCGCCAGGTCGATATCGCGGCACGGCTCGGCGTCGCTCAGCCGACGGTCGCGAAAATGCTGACGCGGCTGTGCGCCGACGGGCTGGTCTCCCGGAAGCCTTATCGCGGCGTGTTCCTGACCGATGCCGGCCGCAAGGTTGCGGAAGAGAGCCGCATTCGCCACCAGACGGTCGAGGCCTTCCTGCGCTCGCTCGGGGTCAGCGCCGAGACGGCGCGCATCGACGCCGAGGGCATCGAGCATCATGTCAGCGCCGAGACGCTCGAAGCCTTTCGCAAGGCAATAATCGCCGCCCGCTGAAAAGCACGGCCAGCGTATCTCTTCGCGCGACTCGCTTCCCACGAGCAGGGTGAACGGCACAGACCTTGCGATGTCTCGGCCAGAGCAGGCAAGCGTCAGCAAGCATTGCTTGTTCGCACGAAAAATACTGTGACTTGGCGTAACCGTTGAGATAATTGTTGTCGTGTCCGATCGAACCGGGACACGGCCCGATCGGCCGGAAAATTGCATCACGGGGGTTGCCATGCTCTGGAAGGGCCGTCGTCAGAGTGACAATGTCGAGGACGAGCGCGGCCAGAGCGGCGGGCTTGGCGGCGGGCCGGGGCAGTTTCGCATCCCGATCGGCGGTCGCGCGGGCGGCGGCGGCATGTCGGGCATTATCATCGTAGGGTTGATTTTCCTGGCAGGGTGGTATTTCGGCTTCGACCCGAGTCAGATCCTCGATAACAGCGGCTTGCAGCCCGGCGGCGGTCAGATCACCGACAATAGCGGTGCGCAAGGCGGCGGCACCGGTGCGCCCGCCTCCGACGAGATGAAGCAGTTCGTGTCGACTGTGCTGGCCGAGACCGAGGACACATGGACCGGTATTTTTCAGTCCGAGGGCCTGACCTATCAAGATCCAAAACTGGTCCTGTTCAGCGGACGGATCGGCTCTGCTTGCGGCTCTGCCTCGTCAGCGGCCGGACCATTCTACTGTCCCAACGATCGCAAAGTCTATCTCGACACCACCTTCTTCCAGCAGCTCGATCAGCAGTTCGGTGCCTCGGGCGATTTCGCACAGGCCTATGTGATCGCGCATGAGGTCGGCCACCATGTGCAGAACCTCGTCGGCATCCTGCCCAAATTCAACCAGATGCGGCAGAGCATGGGCGAAGCGGACGCCAACCACATGTCGGTGCAGGTCGAGTTGCAGGCCGACTGCTTTGCCGGCATCTGGGCGCATTTCACCGGTCAGAAAGGCATCTTGGAACAGGGCGACATGGCGGAGGCACTGAACGCCGCCAAGCAGATCGGCGACGACACGCTGCAGAAGAAGATGCAGGGCTACGTCGTGCCGGAAAGCTTCAACCACGGCACGTCGCAGCAGCGGCAGACCTGGCTGGCGCGAGGCTTCCAGAACGGCAAGCTTTCGGACTGCGACACGTTCAACAACCCGATCTGAGCCGACGGTTTTCTCCTAATCCGAGAGACTGGATCGCAGTCAGGGGATGTCAGGATGAAAGCACTCTGCCCGTTCCCTCATTGTTCCCAGCGATGTGCTCGCCTATAAGGTGTGTTCCCGTTAGCTTGGGCGGCCCGAGGAGATACCATCATGATAGACCCCAAAACCGCCAGGCGGGGCCTTGCGCTTGTTTTCACCACCCTGCTGCTCGACATCATTGGCTTCGGCATCATTATGCCGGTGCTGCCGGCCTATCTCAGGGAATTGACCGGCGTCGGCATCAGCGAGGCGGCTATCGAGGGCGGCTGGCTGTTCTTCGTCTATGCGGCGATGCAGTTCGTTTTCGCACCAGTGATGGGCGGGTTGAGCGACCGGTTCGGGCGGCGGCCTATCCTGCTTGCCTCGGTGCTGACGTTCGCTATCGACAATCTGATCTGCGCTATCGCCTGGTCCTATCCGATGCTGTTCATCGGCCGCGTGCTGGCCGGCATTTCCGGCGCCAGTTATTCCACGACATCGGCATTCATTGCCGATATCTCGACCGACGAAAATCGTGCGAAGAATTTCGGGCTGCTCGGCATTGCTTTCGGCGTCGGCTTCGTCATCGGGCCGGTTCTGGGCGGGTTGCTCGGCACGTTCGGGCCGCGTGTGCCGTTCTATTTCGCTGCCGGGCTTGCTTTCGCAAACTTTCTGATCGCGCTGTTTCTGTTGCCGGAAACACTTGATAACAAGCACCGTCGCCGCTTCGAGTGGAAACGCGCGAACCCGGTCGGCACGCTCGTCCAGATGCGCAACTACGAAGGTATCGGCTGGATCGGACTTGTCTTCTTTCTGATGACGCTGGGGCACATGATGTATCCTGCGGTCTGGTCGTTCGTCTCCAGTTATCGCTATGGCTGGAGCGAACAACAGATCGGCTTCTCGCTCGGCGCTTTCGGCCTGTGCGGGGCGATCGTCATGGCGACAGTCCTGCCGCGCGTGATCCCTAAGCTCGGCGAGTGGAAGACGGCGGTAATCGGTCTGGCATTTACCGCACTCAGCGCCTTCGGCTACGCCTTCGCGTCACAAGGCTGGATGATCTATGCAGTGATCGTCGTCGGATGTCTCGAGGCGTTGGCCGACCCGCCGCTCAGAAGCCTGGCGGCCGCCAAGGTGCCACCTTCCGCCCAGGGCGAACTCCAAGGCGCAATGACCTCGATCTTCTCGATTACGTCGATCATCACACCGCTGCTTTATACGGCGATCTTTTCCTGGTTCACGGGCCCGAACGCGCCCGTGGTTTTCGGCGGTGCCCCCTATCTGCTCGGCGCGATTTTCCTCACGCTGGCGCTCGTCGTCTTCGTCACCAGGGTGGCCAAGCCGACGCCGAAGGAAGTCAAACGCGTGCACACGCAGGAAGCCGTGACGGACGGGGCTTGATCGGCGCCGGGAGCCCGGCCGGCGCCGTCAATCAAATCCGTTTTTACGCAATGCGCTAAACACGCTCGGCCAGTGCCGGCTCGCCGCGCTTTTCGCGGATGAGATTGACGAAGCGGCGAAACAGATAGTGCGAATCCTGCGGGCCGGGCGAGGCTTCGGGATGATGCTGGACCGAGAAGACCGGCCTGCCGGTGAGCGCAATGCCGCAATTCGAACCGTCGAACAGCGAGACATGGGTTTCCTCGACGCCGCTCGGCAATGAGTCGGCGTCGACGGCAAAGCCATGGTTCATCGAGACGATCTCGACCTTGCCGGTGGTGTGGTCCTTGACGGGATGATTGGCGCCGTGGTGGCCCTGATGCATTTTTGCGGTCTTGCCGCCCAGCGCCAGCGCCAGCATCTGGTGGCCGAGGCAGATGCCGAAAAGCGGGATTTCGGTCTTCAACAGATCCTGGATAACCGGAACGGCGTAGTCGCCGGTGGCTTCCGGATCGCCAGGGCCGTTGGATAGAAAAATGCCGTCCGGCCGCATCGCCAGGATCTCCTCGGCGCCGGTTTTTGCCGGCACCACAGTGACCTTGGCGCCGAGGCCGGCCAGCAGGCGCAATATGTTGCGCTTGACGCCGTAGTCGACGGCAACGACGTGCATCGACGGATCAGCCTGTTCGCCAAAGCCCTCGTTCCAGACCCAAGGCGTCTCGCGCCAGACTGATGACTGGCCGGAGGTCACCTCCTTGGCGAGATCAAGCCCGATAAGCCCTGACCATGCGGCGGCGCGGCGCTTGAGGTCATCGATGTCGAAGATACCGTCGGGCGCGTGCGCGATGACGGCATTGGGCATGCCCTTTTCGCGGATCAGCGCGGTCAGCGCCCGCGTGTCGATGCCTGAAAGTGCGACGATGCCGCGCTTCTTCAGCCACTGGTCGAGACCGGTTCCGGCCCGGTAATTCGAGGGGTTGGTGACATCGGCCTTGAACACGGCGCCGACGGCGCCGGCGCGGGCCAGCGGGTTGAGGTCTTCGGTGTCTTCGTCATTGGTGCCGATATTGCCGATATGCGGAAAGGTGAAAGTGACGATCTGGCCGGCATAGGATGGATCGGTGAGTATCTCCTGGTAGCCGGTCAGCGCGGTGTTGAAGCAGACCTCGGCGACGGCGGAGCCGGCGGCGCCCAGACCACGGCCCTCTATGACAGTGCCGTCGGCCAGCACCAGCAGGGCTGTCGGCCTCTCGCTGGCCCAAGGGGGGGTCGACGCGGCTGTCATCGTAGCCATGGCGGCACTCCTAAAGGTTGCGCCCTCAGTCGGCGCAACAAAAGGCGCGAAGCGGCGATCTCACAGCCTCGGCGCGCTAGGTTTTCATTTGTGCCTGTCGTTGCCCAAAACCGCTGCGCATTTTTGGGCGACGTGCACTAGAATTCAATTTCATGCAAGGCCCAGTACATAGGGGAAGGCGCCAAGGCGGTCAATGATGCCGCGCCGTGCGAGCCTAGATTTATTTCGTCGAATAATATCAGCGGTTTGCCGGACGCTATCGAGTTTGCCTTGAGCTATCGGCACGACTATTGTCCGCCGCATTCGAAGGAGAAAGCACCATGCGAGGCAAAATCGCCGAATCCCTGAAGAGCGCGATGAAGTCGCAGGACAAGCGCCGGCTGCCGACATTGCGGCTGATCCAGGCGGCCATCCATGATCGCGACATCGCCAATCGCGGCGCCGGCAAGGAGCCGGCGAGCGATGACGAGATCCTGCAGATCCTGGCCAAGATGGTGAAGCAGCGCGAAGAATCGGCCAAGGCGTTCGATGACGGCAAGCGGCCGGAGCTTGCAGCGCAGGAGCGCGACGAGATGGCCATCATCCGCGACTTCCTGCCGACGCAGCTGGGCCAGGCCGAGACGGAAAGCGCCGTCCGTTCCGCCATCGCCGAGACTGGTGCCAGCGGCGTCAAGGACATGGGCAAGGTGATGGCGGCGCTCAAGGAAAAATACGCCGGCCAGATGGATTTCTCCAAGGCGAGCGGCATCGTCAAGAGCCTGCTGCAGTAAGCCGCCGAAGGCCCTTGCCGTCGCGCCCGCAATCCGGCAGCCAAAAGCTCGCGCCCGTGATCGAACTCGTCAAACCGGCGTTTGAACACCTGCCGTCCTACAAGGCGGCCCTCGAGCGCGGCTGGTCGCCGGACAATGTGCGGCTGCTCGACGCGACGCGCGAGCAGCTTGCGGCTATCGAAAAGGATCCAGCGACTTTCCTTGGCGATCTCGACGATTCCGATGGCAAGGGACCGCCGATCACCTTGCCCGACGGTTCGACGGTGCCGCGGCTGCCCGGATTCCGGCGCTGGATCTGGGACGGGGAAGTCGCAGGCTCAATCGGCCTGCGCTGGCAGCACGGCACCGCGTCGCTGCCGTCGCATGTGCTCGGCCACATCGGCTATGCGGTGGTGCCGTGGAAACGGGGACGCGGCTATGCGACCGAGGCGCTGCGGCTGATGCTGGTGGAGGCGAGGGCGGTTGGCCTGCCCTTCGTCGAAATCACCTGCAAGCCTCACAATGTGCCCTCGCAGAAGGTCGTTCTGGCCAATGGCGGCCGGCTGGTCGGGCGTTTCTTCGAGGACGCCGCCTATGGCGGCGCGGAAAGCCTGCGCTACCGGATCGATCTGTAGCCCTATTCGGCGGCAGCCGGCAGCGGCGGCGCAGCCCGGCTTCGCCATTCCCAGACATGCGAGGCAAGCGCAACCGCGACGGCGACCAGCATGGCGATCGCGCCAACCACCGGCAGGCTGCGATAGCCATAGCCGGCATTGAGCATCGCCGCGCCGAGCGATGCGGCGAGCGCGATGCCGACATTGAAGCCCGACGGGATGAGCGACGAGGCAAGGTTGGAGGCGTCCGCGGTCCAGGTCAGGATGCGGGTCTGGATCGGCGTGCCGATGGCAAAGTTGAGGCCGCCCCAGACGAAGATCGCTATCACCATCGGCAGCGGGTAAGGGCCGACAGCGTAGATCAAGGCGAGCATTGCCGCCTGTAGGAAAAGCATGGCGATAAGCGACGGCATCAGCTTCCAGTCGGCGAGCCGCCCGCCGACAAAGACGCCGATCGTTGCGCCGACGCCGTTGAGCAAGAGCACCCAAGGTATCCATTTCTCGTCGAGGCCGGTGACCTCAAGCAGCGTCGGCGTGATGTAGGTGAACAGGCCGAACTGGCCGATCATCAGCATCAGCATAATAATGAGCGAGGTCCAGACCTGCTGGCGTGCGAGCACACGGACCTCGCTTCCAAGGCTCGCCGACGGGCTCGACGATCCCGTCTTGCGCGGCAGCAGGGCGCCGACTGCCGTGAAGGCCACCACACCGAGCGCGCACATCACCCAGAATGTCGCACGCCATCCCCAGATGTTGCCGATTGCCGTGCCGGCCGGAACGCCGATTACGTTCGATACGGTGAGGCCGGACAGGATCAGCGCCACCGCCATGCCGCGCTGGTCTTCGCGCACGAGGCCGACGGCCACCACCATGGCAACGCCGAAATAGGCGCCATGCGCGACGGCCACCGCTATCCGCAACAGCAGCATCGAGGCGAAGTCGGGCGCCAGCGCACAGGCGGCCTGGCCGATGGTGAAGGCTGCAGTCAGTCCAAGCAGCAGGGCCTTGCGGGAGAAGCTTTTGGTGGCGAGCGCCAGCAGCGGGCCGCCGACTGCAATGCCGCCGGCATAGCCGGAAACGAGATAGCCGGCGGTCGGGATCGCGACACCAAGGCCCTCCGCCACCTGCGGCAGCACGCCGGCGATGACGAATTCGGTAGTGCCGAAGGCGAAGGCGGCAATGAACAGGGCAATGAGGGGGAGCATGGCGGAAAGGCGATCCTCAGATAAGGTCGCCTCAAACCACGGATGAGGGCAGCGGGCAATCCAGAAATTGTCGACGCCGCTTTAGCTTTTCTTGATCGCCGGTCAGGCGTCCGCGCGGAGGCAAGAGCTAGGCGGCTGCCTTCCTCCCGTAAGGAATTTTCAGCCACGCACGTTCGTGAAAATAGTAGAGCAGCGACTTGGTGACGACCTCGGTCAGGCCGATGGCAGCGGCGAGCTTAATGCTTCCGGTCACGACGAGCGAAATGATCATCGTATCGATGGTGCCGGTGATGCGCCAGGAAAGCGCTTTGGCGAAGCTGCGAGAATGGGTGTCCATCGACTTTCCTTCCGGTAGATGCGGCGATCTTTAGCCGACAGACAGGAGGTGGCGCAAAGATAATTTCTGCGCATTGGCCCACAGCAATTTTCATAGGCGATGTTGTGAAGCTTCCCGGCCTGTGGATGCAATCTATCCGGCCTTCAGCCGCGAACCGGTGAGCAGGCCACGTTCTTCAAGAACGGGATAGGCCATCGAGGCGAGCAGCGAGTTGATCTGCTTGAGGTCGCGAATGGTGTCGAGATGGATGGAACTGGTCTCGACACTCTTGGCGGTGCCGTCGCGCAGCCGCACGAAATGGCTCTGGCTGGTTTCCTTCTCGCGGTCGCGCAGCCGGTCCTTTTCCAGCACCAACTGGCGAGCGGTCTCCGGATCGCGGGACACCAGCACGTTGAAGGCAAGCCTGGCATTGGCAAGCACCAAGGCATGGAAGGCGCAAAGCTCACGCCAGCCTTCCGGCGTGAACTCCAGCCCACGCTCGAATTTCTTCTTCACGTGGACCAGCATGTTGCGCACGATGATGTCGCCGACCTGCTCCAGCTTGACGCAGGCGCCGATCAGTTCCTGGCAACGCAGCGCCTCGTCCTCGCTCAGCGGGTTCTTGGTGACCCTGGCCAGATAGAGCTTGATCGCAGCGTGCTTCCTGTCGACACGGTCGTCGAGTGCGGCCAGCGCGCCGATCTTGTCGGCATCGGCGCTCTCATAGAGCTCGATGATCCGTTTCAGCATGATCTCGACCGTTTCGCAGACCCGCACCACCTCGCGGGTGGCGTTGGCCAATGCCTGGCTCGGCACGTCGAGCGCACTTTCGTTGAGCGCCGAAAGCTCGACGACGTCGAGCGCGTTGGCGGCCTGGGGCTTGGTGCCCAACGCCACGATCCTTTCCGAGGCGCGATAGACCAGGCTCGCCAGCGGTAGGCCGGCGATCAGGATCAGGATGTTGAAGACAATGTGGGCATTGACGATCTGCTCGGGCACCGTGTTGCCCAAGAAGGCGACCGGCGGTTTGAACGTCAGGAACAGGATCAGCATGATCAGCGAACCCATGCCGCGCATCAGGAGATTGCCGATCGGCACGATACGAACGCCGGGTTCTGCGTTGCGGGTTAGAAGCGGCGCGATGATCGAAGAGCCGAGATTGACACCCAGCACCAGCACGATACCGAGTTCGGGCGGGATGAAGCCGCGGCCGGCCAGCGTCACCATCAGCAGCACCGCGGCGATCGAGGAATGGAACAGCCAGGTGACCAACGCCGCCAGAAGATAGGCGGTAACCGGATCGCCGGAGAAGTAATCGACGATGAGCGGCATCAGCGTGCTCTGGCGCAGCGGCTCCGACGCCTGGCCGATCATCTCCAGCGACAGAAGCAGCAGGCCGATGCCGACCAGGATGCGGCCGAACTGGCGCCAGTCGCGCCGCTCGGTGGCCATGAACATGACGGTGCCGGCGACCAGGCAGATCGGCACCAGCAGCGACAGATCGAAGGTGAGCAGCTTGACCACGAGTGCCGAGCCGATCTCGGCGCCGCGCACCGCAAGCTGGCCCGACATGCCGCTGACAATACCGGAGCCGGCGAACGAGCCGACCAGCAAGGTGACGGCGGTCGAGCTTTGCAGCGCGACAGCCAGGCCGCAGCCGGCCAGAACCGCCATGAACGGATTGCGCATTGTGGCGCGCAGTTTGTGGCGCAGCACATCGCCATAGGCGCGCTCGACGCCGGTCTTCACCAGACGGGTGGCAAACAGCATCAGTGCGACCGCACCGGCCAGGTGCAGCAAGACGACCGAGCCACTCATGCCAGGCCCCGCAACGCGACAGGTGCCAGCGACGCGGGCGCGGTGAAGTCAAAGAGGCAAAAGTGGGCGCGAATCGTGGACATTGCAGAGGTTGATATTACTCCGATTTATTTTAGCCGAATAATAAATTTTGCCCGGTTCGGACGCGTGTTGCCACGCGACGGGGCGTGTCGGAAATGGATGGCTGACAAAATGGTTGCATAGCCTGCGGAGTTGCGGCGGGTCATGCGTCCATTCTCGGGCGCCCGCTTTAAAGGTAGCGCTGAATTAGTCGTTCTAAATGTAAGAAATCATTACGAAAACGTAATCTCGGTGTTCAGTTTCGGTTCATCCTTCCGGCTCTATTCCGTAGGCATCGACAACCAAGGAGTACCCGCCATGAAACGCATCGTTCTTTCCGCCATTGCCTTCTCGATGCTGGCTGCAACCACCTGGCAGGGCCAGGCCGCACCTCTGAACACACCAAACGCGCCGCAGTCGAACTACAGCCAGGTCGACTGGCAGAAGCCTGGCAGGCATGTCGACGTGAACAAGCATGTCGACGTGAACAAGCGCGTCCTAGTGAAGAAGAAGATCGTTGTGAAGCGCAGCCATTGGCGCAACGGCCAGAGATATTCCAGCTGGAAGCGTCACCAGCCGATCCGCGACTATCGCCACTATGGCCTGCGCCGTCCGGGTCCCGGGCAGGAATGGATCCGGGTTGGCAATGACTATCTGCTGGTCAGCGTTCTTTCCGGCTTGATCTTCGGCGCCATCGCCACGCAGTGACCGCGGAACGTCTGACCGGCACGGCGCTGGTCAATGAAAGAGAGGCGGCCCGCCAAGGCCGCCTTTTTTCATTGGTCCATCTTGATCCTAATTCAGCGCGGCCGAAAGTTTCACGGTTCCGCTGAAATACTTCGCCGAATCGGAGCCGATGCCGCCATAGCTGGTGGAGAGGCCGAGACGCATGCCGCCCGGCATGCGGGTATCGATGCCGGCTCCGACGCGGCCATGGAAATTGTCGGCGCCGCTTTCGGTCGCTGTGTCGCTTATGTCGAAGACGCCGTCGAGCCGCAGGTTAAAGTCGAGGGTAACGTCGTCATCCGTGACATGGCGATAGGAAACGCCGGGGCCGAAGGCGATCTGGCCGAGGCCGGCGGTGACGGAGGGAATGGGGACGTTCAGGCCGTCGACATAGGCTCCCGATTTTTCCTCGAAATAGGAGAAGCGCGCCCGCGGCGAGAAGGTCCAGGCGTCATATTGCCATTCCCCTTGCAGCGTGGCGCTGACCAGCCAACGGCTGGCGTCGAAGCCGTCGGTGTAGGTATCCATGGGGCTGACGCTGTTCGAGGATGTTCCAGCTCCGGCGAGCAAATCGAAATACAGATTGTCCGTCAGCCGAGCGGTCAAATAAGGCCCGGCGATCCAGCCGGTGCCCTCGGCGGTTCCGCCGCCGCTGCCGGTGAAGCCGTCGGTACGATCGATCTGGACGAAGGCGCCAACAAGCAGATTGCGGCTGACCAGATAGTCGGCGCCGAAGGTTGCGAGGGCGAATTTGCCGTCTTGGTCATTGATGTCGAAGCGGCTGTAAGTGCCTTCGAACCAGATGTCGAACAGGCTGTTGGCATCTTCCCCGCCAAGCCGCCGCATGGAGGCAAGGCTTGCGCTGACATTGACCGAGTTGGTGTCGGCCATGCCGGGCAGGTACGCGAGCAGGGTGGCCACTGGGCTGCCGCTGCCGGCGACGCCGTCGAGCCGGTCGATGCGGCGCTGGATGTCGGGCTGGTTCTCCAGGATGAGGCTGGCGCGTGTCTCCATGAATTCCTTGATGAGCGCCGTGGTATTTTCGCGTGAATTGGTGCTGGCGAACGTGCAGACGACGCTTTCGCCGGGCGCCATGTTGATCACAGCCGTGCGGTTCGCCACATTGCCGACGGAATCGCCATCGTTGCAACTGATCGAGGTCAAGGCGAAGCCGGCGGCGGTCATGTCGGCGGCGGTGATGCTGTAGGAGCCGGTCGGCAGCGAAACGGCCGGTCCGTCGCCGGAGCCGCTGCTGGTGGCGATGGTGAAGTTGAGGCCGGGCGCCGGCGAGGAGAAGCCGAAGGAGCCGTCGCCGCTGTCGGTGGTCTGGCGGATGGTGATGGAGCCCAGGGCGTGGACTTCCTGGGCGAGCGCGCTGGAGGTGCTTGTCGCGTTGTTCGCGTCGCCATTGTAGGTCGCGACGACCTGACGGGTGCCGACCGGGAGGGCGGACGTCGTCAGGGCGGCGGTACCGCCGGCGAGCGCGACCGTAGCGGCGGGCGAGCCGTCGACACTGAAGGTGACCGTTCCGGCCGGCGGCGGGTTGCCGGGAGCCGAAACCGTTGCCGTGAAAGTGACCTGATCGCCCTGATTGGAAGGGTTGAGGCTGGAAACGACCAAGGTGGTGGTGCCAAGCTTGTCGATGGTCACCGAATAGGCCTTGGAACCGGATTTCCCATTCTGATCGGTTGCAACTGCGGTGAAGTCGAATGTGCCGGTATTGGTCGGGGTACCGGAGAGCAGACCGGTCGCGTCGAAGCTGATGCCCGACGGGAGGGTTCCGGACGTCAGCGCGAAAGTATAAGGCACCGCGCCGCCGCTGGCCGCAAGCTGTTGCGAATAGGCCTGGTTGTATATGGGGTTTGGCAAGGATGCCGGCGTCAGCTCGACGGTCGGCTCGGCAATGATCAGCGTGTAGGATTTCGAACCGATGAAACCGTTTGCGTCGGTTGCCGCCACGACCAGGTTGAACGTGCCGGTATTAGTCGGGGTTCCGGAGAGCAGACCGGCCGCGTCGAAGCTGATGCCCGACGGGAGGGTTCCGGACGTCAGCGCGAAAGTGTAGGGCGTCATACCGCCGCTGGCCGTCAGCTGCTGCGAATAGGCCTGGTTGTAGACCGGACTGGGCAATGACGGCGGCGAGACCGTGATCACGGGCGGTGTAAAGGTGACCGTGTTGTCGGTGCTGGTCGAGGCTTCGTTCGCATCGACGGCGGCGTTGGTTGCCACGCCGGCCGGTATTGTGGCCACGACGGACCCTGAACCCGTCATGCCGCTGACCGCGACGCTGAAAGTGCTGCCGGAGCCCGTAACGACAGCGATGGTGGCGCCGGCGGCGCCGGAAAGCACAACGTCGCTGCCGCTGAAGCCGGTCACCGGCTCGCTGAAGACCACGTCGAAGAGGATTGGTGACGAACCGGTCGGATCGCTCTGGCCGGCAGCCTGGTTGACGGTCACTGTCAGCGGCGGTGGTGGCGGCAGATTGTAGGTGACGGTATTGTCGGTGCTGGTCGAGGGCTCGTTCGGATCGACGCTGGCGTTGGTTGCCACGCCGGCCGGTATTGTGGCCACGACGG
>NZ_JAMYVL010000011.1:0-219311 GCF_040323955.1 Mesorhizobium sp. M0018
CGGATAAGGTGTTCCACGGACGGCTCCCTTGTTTGAGATCTCAACGAACTCATTCTGGCACATCCGATGCCGTCGGGCGCCGTCCACCCCATCATGCCGTGACCTTAGCCGAAGGGTGCAGCGGAGCAGGATGTTGCACCGCTGCAGCGCTCTGATGTAGCGGCATGGATCCTGGGATCTGCGCCGCGTCGCTTCGCTCCTTGCTTCGCCCCAGGATGACGAAACGACGGGCGCCTCGGCCAATCTCCAAAGTGTACGATCCGCCGGCGCAAAAACCGTCCAAATGTCAACCTTCCGCGCCCGGGAACCTAATGCACCGCAGCGTACATGATCTTCTCCTCCGTCGCCTCGGCAGGCGAGAACTCCTCGACGATGCGGCCTTGCCGGCAGACCAGGATGCGGTCGGACAGGTTCATGATCTCCGGCAGGTAGGACGAGATGACGACGACGGCCAGGCCCTCGTCGGCCAGCCGGTTGATGATCTGGTGGATCTCGGCGATGGCGCCGACATCGACGCCGCGCGTCGGCTCGTCGAAGATGACGATGCGCGGCTTTTGCACCAGCCCCTTGCCGATCACCACCTTCTGCTGGTTGCCTCCGGAAAGCTCGACCACGCGGGCATTGTCGTTGATCGCCTTGACGTTCAGCGTCCTGGTCCATTCGGCCGACAGCGCCCGCATCTCCTGCGCGTTGATTACCCAGCCCTTTTCCCGCCCCGCCGCCAAAAAGCCGCCGAACAGGTTCTCGGCGACGTCCATCGTTTCGAATATCCCCTCGCTCTTGCGGTCTTCGGTGACGTAGACGATGCCGTCCGCCACCGCCTCGCTCGGCACGAGATAGCGCACCGGCCGGTCGTCCAGCTCGATGGTGCCGCCGCGCAGGAAATCGCGCTTGTAGATGCCGGAGACGATCTTGAATGTCTCGGTGCGGCCCGAGCCGATCAGCCCGAACACCCCTGTAATCTGGCCCTCGAAGATCGAGAAGGAATTGTTGCGCACGACATTGCTCATCGAGATGTCCTGTACCGACAGCACCTTCCTGCCGGCCCTGCGCAGCTTGGCCTCGTCGCGCTGGCTGTAGAGCTGTCCCGAAAGCGTCCGCCCGACCATGGCGGCGACGATTCTGTCGCGATCGAAAGCGGCGGTATCGTCGGTGATCACCAGCTCGCCGTCGCGCAGGATGGTGATGCGGTCGGCGATATCAAGTGCCTCTTCGAGCGCATGGCTGATGAAGACGATCGACACGCCCCTTGCCTTGAGCCGGCGGATCAGCGCGAAGAAGTGCCGCTTTTCCTCCGGCGTCAGCGTCGCCGTCGGCTCGTCGAAGATGATGATCTCGGCATTGTGGTGGACGGCGCGCGCGATCTCGACCATCTGCCGCTTGGCCGCGCCCAGCGTCGCCACCATGGCATTGGGGTCGACGGGAAAATTCAGCGACTGCAGGAACTGCTGCGCCGAGATGTAGGTGCCGCGCAGCCGGTTGAGAAAGCTCTCCGTGCCGAGATAGAGGTTCTGCGCCACCGTCATCGACGGCACCAGGCTGGTTTCCTGGAACACCATGGCGATGCCGGCTTCAAGTGCCGCATGCGGCGAGGCGTAGGCGATCTCCTGACCCTTGTGGAACATCTTTCCCGATGTCGCGTCGACAACGCCGGCGATGATCTTGGTCAGCGTCGATTTTCCGGCACCGTTCTCGCCGAGCAGCGCGTGGATCTCGCCATTGCGCAGTTCGAAGCTGACATTCTTCACCGCGGGCACGCCGCGATAGGTCTTGGTCACGTTCTCCAGGCGGACGATCGGTTCCATCAGCGATGCCCTCCTGAAGTCAGGTCGATGGCCAGCAGGCAATCGCCGCCTTTCGAGGCAATGAACAGGCGACCGTCTGTCTCCGCCACGCTGCAGATGCCGTGGCGCGTGCCGTTGGCACGGCTGTGCAGGCTGAATTGCGGCCGCATCTCCCGATCGAGCCTGACCACCAGCCCGTAAGAGCGGCTCGGCGACCACGGCTTGTGGATGCCCATAGTGCGGATGCCGCCGCATTGCAGCGGCTCGAGGAAGCTGCGGTTGGAGGCGAGCGCCGGCGCGATCCAGTGTTGCGGCGACACTTGCGCCAGCATGTCGTTCCGATAGTGCGTTTCCTGCAGCACGAATTCGATCAGACGGTTGCGGGGCGCAAACAGCGCCAGCCAGGCACCGCCATCGGCGGCGGGCGACAGCCGCGCGGGATAGCCGGGCAGATGCGCCAGCACCGTCGAGCGGCTGCCAGTCGCGCCGTCGAAGCGGACGAGTTGGTGCCGCCAGCTCTCGCCGACCAACACGTCCTTGCCGGTTGGATGCAGCCCATAGGGAAAGGCGATGTCACCGGCGAGCTTGCGGAATTCGCTGCCTGCCGGATCGCGCTTCCACAGCGAACCCGACGCACCCTTCTTCATCAGATCGGCGGCCCATTCCGACGGCGCGTGTTCGGCCGAGCCATTGGCCAGCCAAAGCGTGCCGTCTTCCGCGTAGGCGAGTGCTGTTATGCAGCGGATCTCGGCCGGCAGGGCGGCCTCCTTGCCTGCAATCAGCAGCCTGCCGCTTTCGAGCCCGACCGTCAGTTCGCCGGCGGGCGAGCGCGCGAGCGCGGTGACGGCGGCCGGAAATGTCTCGACCAGAACAGGCGCGCCACCGGCGGCGAGCGCGTAGAGGGCATTGCCGCTGGACGCCAGCAGCCGGCCGTCGGCGACCAGCAGATTGTCGGGCTCGGGCAGTTCGGCGAAGGCCGCAACATCGTCCAGCAGCGTGTTCGGCCTGAAGGCACCGTCGAGCGGCGGGATGGTCACTGCCTTGCCGCGGAAGATGTCGAGGATCGGGTCCAGCATCATGGCTTGGCACCCCAGTAGGAAGCGGGGCTGGTCCAGTTCGGGTCGGCGCCGGCAATCCGGTAGCGGCCGATGCGGTTGTTGAGGATGCCGCCGACGAACAGAAAACCCTTGTGCTCGCGCATCGAAGTCACCATCGGATGCGCGGCGCCCGACAGGTCGCCCATCGCCTCGACGATGCCGCCCTTCTCGTTGAATTTCACCACGCCACCGGTGTTGATGTTGGGGAACAGCCATTCGTCCTGCGGCAGCCGGCGCGTCATGCGCTTGCGCATGTCGGGATGGCGCAGCGACAGGTCGAAGCTCGGCGTGCGCATGCCGAGCCAGGCCATCCAGTAATTGCCGTCGGAGGCACGGTTGATGTTGTCGGGGTAGCCAGGCATGTCGCGGATGACGCATTCGGCAACGCCCGCCTTCGGCCCTTCCAGCCAATATCGATGCACGCGGCAGGCCCAGCTCTCGGCGAAGAACAGCGACTTGCCGTCATGCGCCATGCAGACGCCGTTGGTGTAACGGTAGCCGTCGAGCAATGTCTTGGTCGAACCGTCCTTCGGGTCATAGACGAGCAGCCGCCCGGTGGCGCGGTTCTCGATCGAGTCCAGCGCCCAGTCGTGCGCGTCATAGCGCTTGGTGGAATCGGTGAAGTAGATGCGGCCGTCCGGCGCGATGTCGCAATCATTGGGGTCGCGCAGCCGCGCATCGTCGACGATCGAGGTCCAGGAGCGCGACGTTTCCGCCGAAAGCCGCTTCACCTCGCGCTGCGGCGAGACCGAATAGAGGCCCATCGCGCCAACACAGCTGATCAGATTGCCTGTCTTGTCGAAGGCCAGGCCGAGTGGAAAGCCGCCAATATGGGCAAAGACCTCCGAGCGTTTGTAGTCCGGCGCGAAGAAGCGGACGATCTCGCCATGCCTGGTGCCGCAATAGAGATTGTCGTCGCGGTCGAGGATGACGTCTTCCGGCCCTTCCAGCTCGCCGAGCCCGATATGGTCAGCCCCAGACAGCCGGTTGTCGAGCTCGTAAGGCGTGCCGGAGCCCGGTGCGGCCGACTGCGTTGCGCCCATTTTCAGATAGACCGGTGCGACATAGACCTCGTCCAGAACCTTGTGGCGGTTCTTCAGCCAGCGAATGTCGATGGTGACGGCGACGGCCAGCATGATGCCCAGCACCATCTGGTTGGTGCCGGTGCCATAGCCCAGCCGGATCAGGCCGTTGGTCATCGTCAGCACGATGATCGCGCCCATCAGCCCCTTGATCACCGAACCGCGACCGCCGCCCAGGCTGACGCCGCCGACGACCGCCGCTGTCAGTGCCATGACCTCGAGGTTGAGGCCTGTGCCCGGCCCTGCCCCGCTCAGCCGGCAGGCGATGAGGAAGCCGCCTAGCGAGGCGCAGAAGCCGGAGAACACATAAGTCATGAACACGGTGCGGCGTACGCGGATGCCGGCATTGTGAGCCGATCGCCGCGACCCGCCCAC
The DNA here is from genome assembly GCF_040323955.1 of Mesorhizobium sp. M0018. Classification (NCBI taxonomy): domain Bacteria; kingdom Pseudomonadati; phylum Pseudomonadota; class Alphaproteobacteria; order Hyphomicrobiales; family Phyllobacteriaceae; genus Mesorhizobium; species Mesorhizobium sp. M0018. The sequence continues at coordinate 4,339 of NZ_JAMYVL010000011.1, forward strand.
CGCCTGCACATGCCAGCCGGGCCGCGAGCGCGTCAGCGCGACATGCGTAATAATCGCCAGGATAATCGCCGCCCACACCGCAACCGACAGGCCCCAGAAGGTATCGTCGCCGATGAAGTCCAGCACATCCGATGTGGCATCGGAAAGCTGGACGTCGGCCGCATAGGTGGTGACCAGTATGTCGAACAGCGCCCGCCCGAAGATGAAGGTGACCAGTGTCGTCAGGAAAGCGCGCAGCCTGAAATAGCCGATCAGGTAACCGTTGATCGCGCCGAACAGCAGGCCGGTGGCGATCGAGGCGGCCAGCGCCAGCCACACCGATTGTTCGAGGATGAAGAAGACGAAGACGGCGGAAAAGCAGGACAGCGCGAAGATCGAGCCGACCGAAAGGTCGATGCCGCCGCCAAGCATGACCACCGTCATGCCGGTGACGACCAGCGAGAACTCGCCGAGCTGGCGGGTCGATTCCTGCAGCGACATCGGCTTGAAGAAGCCGGGAATGATTGAACCGAACACACCGAGCGTCGCCACCAGCGCCAGGAACGGAATGGCGTTGTCGGTCCAGCGTTTGCTCAATATCTCGCCGACGAGATGGTCGGGCACGAGATTGTAGCGCCAGGACTGGAGGCGTTCGCGAAAGGACATCGGTTGCTGCTATTCGAGAGAAAAGGGAAAAAGGGGCCGGGCTATCCGCAGAACAATCGCCTCAGGTTTGCGCTGCCCCTCACCCTTACCCTCTCCCCGTATAGAGACGGGGAGAGGGGGTCGCCAGCGTTGGAGCGTATCCCTTCTCTCCGTCACTATACGGGGAGAAGGTGCCGGCAGGCGGATGAGGGGCAGCGCGAAGCTCAGGAAAGCCGGCCTACTTGGCCGCAGCTTCGGCTTGCAGTGCTTTCAAATCCCAGCAGCTGTCCGGCTTGAGGTCGGCCTTGGTCGTCGCCTTCTCCAGCGTGTAGATGTAGGTGTGCGAGGTGCCGGCCGGCTGGCCGCTCTGCAACAGGAATTTTATGACGGCGTTCATGTCACCCGACTGGCGGGCAAGGTCGGTCATCACCACCGCGCCATAGGTGCCGTCCTGCAGCTTGTCGCAGTCGGCGGTTTTCTCGCCGCCACCGGTGGTGACCAGGAACACCTTGCCCTCGAGCTTGGCATCGCGGATCGCAGCCGATGCGCCGGTCGCGTCACCGTCCCAGAAATCGATGATGGCGCAGATGTCGGGGTTCTGCTGCAGCATTGTCGTCGTCACGTTGCGCGAGGTCGTCGCATCCCAGTTGGAGTCCGGCTTGGCCACGACCTTGAAGTCGGGGTTCTTGTCCAGCACCTTCATGATGCCGGCATACTGGTAGAGGCTCGATGAGTTGGCCTGGTCGCCCTGCACCAGCCCGATCTTCTTGGAGGAGTTCGGCCCACAACCCTTGATCGCCGCTTCGGCTTCCAGCTGGCCGAGCCGATCCCAGTCGCTGCCGACAAAGGCATCGGCCGGGAAGTTCGCCGGATTGTCGACCAAAAGCACATAGGTGCCGGCCGCCTGCGCCTTCTTCATCAGCTTGGCATAGGAATTGAGGTCCGGCGAATGGATGATCAGCACGTCCGGCCTGGCGTCCGACGAGATTGCGTCGGTTATCGCCTGCGCGCCGGCATCGACCACCCAGTTCGGATCACGCGTCTCGAACACGCCGCCCCAGGCCTCGACCTCCGTCTTCAGGTAATGCGCCCAGCCCTGTGCCAGGTCGAAGCCCATCGCCATCGGCACCAGCATCACACGCTTGCCCTTGAGTGCTTGCGAATAGGCGGCCGGACCCGGATCTTCGGCGGCGAAGCCTGGCGCCACGAAGGCGGAGACGGCAAGCGCTGCCGCGGCAGCCATAAATGTCCTGATGATTTTCATGTCACATCCTCTGGTTTGGTATGTCGTTCGCGGCCGGCCCCAACCGTTCGCGTCAATCTAAATGTCGCCTTGCTGCGCGGTCTGCTCATCGCGCGGATTGATGAACCCATCAACGATGATCGCCGCCAGCAGGATCGCGGCCTTGATCAGGTTCTGATAGAGCAGCGGAATGTCGATGATGGTCATGGCGTTGAGCAGGATGCCGATCAGCGCGGCACCCACCAGCACGTTGCGCACCCCGCCCCGCCCGCCAGACAGACCGATGCCGCCGATCACCGCAACCAGCACGATGTCGTAGAGCAGCGTGGAATTGACGATGCGGGTGTTGATCGAATGCAGGCTGGCCGCAGTGAGCAGGCCGGCAACCAGCGAGACCAGGGCCGACAGCACGTAGCGCAGCACCAGCATCGGGCGCACTGGAATGCCGATATTGCGCGCCGCGACCGGGTTGTCGCCGGCGAAATAGACGTAGCGGCCCCATTTGGTGTAGCGCAGGAACAGGAAGAAGGCGAAAGCCAGCCCGGCGAAGACAAACACCTCGACGGGGATGTCGAGGAAACGCAGCCCGCCCAGAAGCTCGACCCAATGGCCGGGCGGCACCGGCACGGCGTCCTGCGTGATCAATTGTGAACGCACATAGCCGAAGACGAAGGACGCGGTCGCCAGCGTCACGAAGATCGCCGGGACCTCGGCGTAGGCGACCAGGATTCCGTTCAACAGCCCGATGGCGAGAACACCGGCGAGCACATAGGCGAAGGCCAGCCCGTCGGATGTCCCCGAATTCAGCAATTGCAGATACCACGCGACCGACATCGCCATGATCGCCACCGCCGACAGGTCGATGCCCCTGCCGATGATGACGACCGCCATGCCGAGCGCCAATATGCCCAGCACCGAGACCGAGCGCACGATGGCAACGAGATTGTTCGAATTGATAAACCCGGGCAGTCCGATCGCGGCGGCAATGAACAGCACAACCGCGATGGCAAAGACAATGCCCTCCTGATTCAGGCTTCTCCAGTTTAGCCAGCCGGTCGCGTTCATTGCCCGCTTTCACCCGCGATGGCTACGCCCTGCTCCCTCTGCGGCCATCGGAACGAAAGCTAATCGGCTCAAGACCAATTCGTCAAATGAATCCGTGCATTGCAGGCCGGCTTGCGAGGAAATTCCGCGCTTGGATGCACCGATTGGCGAGGCTGGCGCAATGCCGGGAACTCAAGCTGTTTTGCAATTGATCGCGCCGATCGAAGCGCCGGCAAAGGTTTGCTCCGGAACGATCGAAGCAGGCATAATTTATGTCCGCGATTGCCGCTGGATTCCTGCGTCAAATCCGCAAAACATGGCCCGAGACCTCGGCGCCGGCAGCCTTCGGCAACGCCAGGAAGCGACACGAGGCGACGAGCCCGATTGCGCCGATCGCCACGAAGGCAAGTCGGAAGTCGACGAGATCGAGCGCCGCAGCGCCCCTGGCGATCTGCGACAGGTTGAGCAGTGCCGCGGCGACCGCTACGCCGAACAGCATCGCCACCTGCTGCAGCATGCTGGACAACGTCGCCGCCGAGCTGCGCTGCGGTGAGGCCACATCGGCGAAGGCCAGTGTGTTGAGCGCGGTGAACTGCATCGATCGCGAAAGGCCGGCGATCAGCATCAGCGCCACCACCAACGCTTGCGGCGTCTGCGGCGAAAGCACCGCGCAGGCCATGATCGACAGAGAGGCGATCACCCCGTTGACGATCAGCACCGGACGGAAGCCGAAGCGCCTCAGTGTCGGCGTCGTCACCGCCTTCATGCCGAGATTGCCGAGGAAATAGGCCAGGATCATCATGCCGGCATCGACCGGGCTCAGGCCAAAGCCGACCTGGAACAAAAGCGGCAGCAGGAACGGCGTGGCGTTGATGGCGATGCGGAAGATCGTGCCGGCCGACAGCGTCGAGATGGCAAAGGTCTGCACCTTGAAAGCTGTGAGGTCGAGCAGCGGATGGTTGGCGCGTTGCAGATGCCGCACCGCCAGCCAGCCGACCAAAATGCCCGTGCCGAGCAGTGCCACGGTCGTCAACACACCCTCTTCCGGATGCGCGATGCGCTCGAGGCCATAGAGCATCGCGGCGAGCCCCACCGAGGTCAGCAGGAAGCCCGGCCAGTCGAGCGGCTTGGCTCCGGCTTCGCGGTCGCCGGGAATGAAGCGGGCGACCAGTGCCAAACCGGCAACGCCAAGCGGGATGTTGATGAAGAGATTCCAGTGCCAGGAGAGATAAGTGGTGATGAAGCCGCCAAGCACCGGCCCGACCACCGGCGCAAACAGCGCCGGCCAGGTGATCAGCGCCGTGGCGTTGAGAAGCTCGGATTTCGGCGCGTTGCGCAGCACCAGGATGCGGCCGACCGGCGTCATCAGCGCGCTGCCCAGGCCCTGAACCGCGCGTGCGGCGACGAACTCGGCCAGGTTCTGTGAGATGCCGCAAACGAGCGAGGCCAGCGTGAACAGGGCGATGGCCACGAGGAAGATGTTGCGCGCGCCAAAACGGTCGGCAAGCCAGCCGGACAGCGGCACGAACACCGCCATGGTCAGCATATAGACGGTGATGCCGATGCTCATCGCCACCGCCGGCACGCCGAAGGATTCTCCCATCTGCGGCAGCGATGTCGAGATGATGGTCGAATCCAGAAGCTGCATGAAGAAGGCGACGGCGACGATCAGCGCCACCCGCCGGGCTTGCCGCGCCGCCGGCGCGGTTTCGGGCAAGGCTTTGTTTTCGGGAATGGCGGTCATGCAAAGAACTGTCCGAAGGGGAATTTTCACCCGCTCCATCGGCAACCGCACAATTGTCCGGCAAACCGATGACCCACCGGTTTCAACAGCATCCGGCCGGTGCCGTCCAGACCTGGACCAACAAACTTTCGTGTGGCATCGCAGCCGCCATGCGATGACCTGGCCCTGGCGCCGAACCGGCCTTTTACGATCCGCGATGATGCTTCGTGCCGCAGCCGGCGTATCTCATGCGGCTTCGATCTTCTCCAGGAACAGGCTGAGCTGGTCCGGGTCCATGTGCACGACGTGCCTGTCTTCGGGATACGCCAGGCTGTTCACATCGGCGACATATTCGGAAAAGGCGGCGATGCGTTCGGCCTGCAGGCGATCGTATTCGGCGGCGAAATTGCGATAGACCTTGGAATGGCGCGGCATGTGGCCACGGTTCTGGCCAAGAATGTCGTCGGCGAACAGATACTGCGCGTCACAGCCGGTGCCCGCTCCCATCGACAGCATGATCAGCGACGTGCGTTCCGAAATCGCCTTGGCCACCTCGACCGGCACCACCTCGATCTCGGCGCCGATCGCGCCGGCGGCCTCCAGTTGCTTCACCGCCTCGAACACCTGCATGGCGGTATCGGCGGTCTTGCCGACAGCCTTGAAGCCGCCCGTCCAGGTGGCGCGTGACGGGATGAGGCCGACATGGCCGATCACCGGAATGGCATCGTCGGCCATCCGCTTGATGGTGGCGTACCCGGCGCTGCAATAGACCGCATCGGCGCTGGCCTTGTAGAGCCGGAACGCCCAGCGGACGAAATCATCGGCGGTGCCGATTTCGAAGAAATTCTCGCCCGGCATGGTGAACAGGCTGGGTGCCGCATCGCGGTATTGCGGATTGAGCACCAGCTCCGGCGGCACCGAGACGATATCGACGCCGGCGCGTTCGGCGGCCTCGGCCTCGTCCATCGTCAGCACGCGCAGCATCGTCAGCTGCCGCTTGCCCTTCATGGCACGCAGGTCTGCGACGGTCGGTCTTTTCCGGCTCATGGATTTTGGTTCCCTTTGCTACGTGACAGAAGGCCGGTCAGGCGATCTGGATCATCACCTTGCCAGCTTCCACCTTGACCGCATAGGTCTGCAGATTGACACAGACGGGAGCCCCTTTGGCCTGGCCGGTCTTGTAATTGAAGCGGCCATTGTGCTTTGGGCATTCGATGATGTCGTCCATGACAAGCCCATCGGCCAGATGCGCCTTCTCATGCGTACAAAACCCGTCGGTGGCGAAGAATTCATCGTCCGGCGAACGGTAGATCGCGAAGGTGCGACCGCCATGGTCGAAGCGGATGACATCTTCCTCTTCGACATCGTCCACGGCGCACGCTTCGACCCAATCGGCCATCTCTGCTTCTCCCGAAATTTCTGCGTTGCGCTGGTGCGCAGTACCTACTCAGCCGCTGCCGACATGTTCACTTCGTGGAATTCGCCACGATAGGGCCGTGCGGTTGGCGGCAGTTCGCGCTTGAGGAAATAATCCTCGTATTTGAGCTGCCTGAGCAGGACAGGCCAGACCTCGCGATAGGCATGCCATATCGACGGGTTCGGTTCCGGCAGATCGTGCTTGATCAATTCATGCAGCCTGGGCAGCGCGTGATAGGGCACCATCGGAAACATGTGGTGCTCGACGTGGTAGTTCATGTTCCAGTAGATGAACCGGCTGATCGGGTTCATGTACACGGTACGGGTGTTGAGCCGGTGATCGACGACGTTGTCGGCCAGACCGATGTGTTGCAGCAGGCCGGTCATCACCATGTGCCAGGTGCCGTAGAGGCGCGGCACGCCGATGAGCACCACCGGCACCCACGACTGCATGGTGAGGGCGAGTGCTATCGTGGCGATGTAGACGGCGATGTGCCAGCGCGCCGCGATGACGGCCTTGTGCTGTTCCATCTCGGGAACGTAGCTTTTCTCGTCGGGCGTCAGCTTGCCGAACGCCTGGCGTACCAGTGCCGGAAGCGAATAGCGAAAATCGAGGATGCCGGTGAAAGCCAGCGCCGCACGCAAAAGGTCCGGCGGGCGCATCACGGCGATCTCGGCGTCGCGGCCGACGATGATGGTGTCGGTGTGGTGGCGGGCATGGCTCCAGCGCCAGGTCACCGGGTTGCGCATCAGCATGAAGCTGGCGATCTGGTAGACGACATCGTTCATCCAGCGCGTGCGGAAGGCAGTGCCATGGCCGCATTCGTGCCAGCGCGAGTCGCTGGACGAGCCGTAGAGCACGCCGTAGACGAAGAAGAACGGCACGCACCACCAGGTACCCCAGAAATAGATGGCGCCGGCGGCCGAGCCGAGGATGGCGACGATCCAGATGATCGTGTCGCGGATCGCCGGGCCGTCTGAGCGCTGCATCAACTCCTTGATCGCCTTGCGGGGAACATCCGTGTGGTACCACTCCGCCGAGGCAAGCCCGGTTTCGATCGCCCTGCGCGTGCTTTCGCCGACCAGGCTGTAATCGCGCTTTACCGTGCCAGCCATTGTGACCTCCAATTCCCGATCGGCCGCGAGCCCTCCCCGCTCCAGCCGGAACCAGCCTCCCAACTGGTGTCCCGTATCGTCGTCGCCATTATCACGACCTGCCTCCAAGAACAGGAAAATGGCCCGACGGCTGGGGATAATCCTGCTGCGGCTGCGTGGCGATTGCCGCGATCCGGCTCTCGGCGACGGCGATCTCGCCGGCGCCGTCGAGAACCCGGAAAACGGCATTGTAGGAGCGGCTCTCGCCATGCTCCAGCCAGATCATCTCGCCGCGTTCGCGCGCCGCCAGATTTCCCAGCACATGATGCGTCGACGGCTCGATCCCAAGCGCGTACTGCCCGGCCTGGAAATTCTGCCATTGATAGGCGCAGGGCAATTGGTCCTTGCGCGTGACCACCTCGAAGCCGAGGCCGAGCCTGTCGTTGACCACCGCCACCGGCACTTCGCCGGCGCTGTCGGCGCCGAGTTCGTGCTGCCAGACCTGTTCCTTGAACCCCGGTTGCGGCGCCGGCACCGTGCGGTAGCCGACCTTCTGCGCTTCATAGCGCTCGCCGGCATGGCCTGCCCAGACGACGTCGCGGATCGGCGCCAGGTAGCGCGCGCCCTCGTCGAGTACCGGATGGCTGACATTGATGTGGTAGAAATACATATGCGGCGTACGGTTGAAACCGTGATTGACGACACGGTCCGAAAGCCGGATCTCGTTGCCGCCGACATCGGCCTCGATCCGCCGCAGCAGGTGCAGATCCTCGCCGAATACAGTCGATTGCTGGACGATGCCTTCGGCCCACAACACGCAGCGGTCGCCGTCCCAGGTCTCGCCATAGCCGGTCAGCCGCGCCGGAATGGTGCTGACACGGCCGTGCAGCGAATGGCGCACCGTCTTCTTCGGCGGGTAGTTATAGGTGTCGGCGGGTACTTCGTTCATGAACAATATATGGTCGAGGCCGCAGGTCAGCAGAAGGCCGGAAAACGACCGCGCCCACGCCAATCCCTCCTCGCCTTCATATTCGTGCAGGCCGGGATGGCGAAAACCGCTCGGCGAGTGCCAGCCGATCGCCTGGCCCCTGAAGTCGCAATCGGCGATATCGAGCGCCCGGTCGACCAGCGCGGTGAAGCGCAGGCCGGAGCCGGTGCGGAATTCGAGCATGCGGATGCCGCGCTCGACGCCGTCGCCAAGCGTCATCAGCCGCACGCCGGCGAACTGCGACAGCATGCCGGAGCGTTCCGAGACCTGCCGGCGCGACAGCGTCTTGCCGTAAAGCTTTACCATGTGACGGCCAGTTCTTTCACTTTGCTCCCGTCCTTCACTTCGCTCTCGTCTCCTTGAGCAGGGCCGACATGTCGGCACCGGTGATGATGCTTTCCACGGTCAGCAGATCGGTATCGGCGACCGTCTGCTCGGCGACGATCTCGCCGCGGCGCATGACGATGATGCGATCGGCGACCTGGAAGACGTGATGGATGTTGTGGGTGATCAAAAGCACCGAGTGACCGGCGTCGCGCACTTCCTTGACGAAGCGCAGCACGCCGTGCGTTTCCTCGACGCCGAGATTGTTGGTCGGCTCGTCGAGGATGATGACCTTGGCGGCAAATTGCATGGCACGCGAAATGGCGATCGATTGGCGCTCGCCGCCCGACAGCGTGCTGACCAGTGCATCGGCGTCGAGTTTCTTCGAGATGCCGACGCGCTTCAAAAGCGCCGAGGCGGCATCGCGCAATTTGGCGAGATCGAGCGGCGCGAACACGCCCAGCCATTTGAGATTGACCGGTTCGCGGCCGAGGAAAAGATTGCGCGCGATGCTGAGATCGGGCGCCAGCGAGGTGTCCTGGTGGATGGTCTCGATGCCGAGATCCATCGCGTCGCGCGTCGAGCGGATGGAGACCTTCTGGCCGCGCACATAGATCTCGCCGCGATCGACCGGAAACACGCCCGAGATCGCCTTGATCAGCGTCGATTTCCCGGCGCCGTTGTCGCCGAGCAAGGCCACCACTTCGCCCTCGTTGAGCGTGAAGGAGGCGCTCTTCAGGGCGCGGACGCTGCCGAAGGACTTTTGCAAATTCTGCAGCCGAAGCACTTCCATGATCAGCTCCTGGCGGCGTTCTTCTGCAGCAAAGCGTGCAGGATGAGCATGGCAAGGATGATGACGCCGACGAAGATGTTGTAGGCGAGCCCAGGCACGCCGATCAGCACGATGCCGTTGCGGATGCTGCGCAGCATCAGCGCGCCGACGATGGTGCCTAAAATGGTGCCGCGTCCACCGGTCAGCGCGGTGCCGCCAACCACCACCATGGCGATCACTTCGAGCTCGTACCCGGTGCCGGCCACCGGCGAGGCGGCAGAGATGCGAAAGGCGCTGATCATGCCGGCGAGACCGGCAAGCACCGAGGTCAGGATGAACAGCCAGATCTTGACCGCATCGGCCGGCACACCACGCGCCACGGCAGCGTTACGGTTCGAGCCGATAGCACTGATCCAGTTGCCGAGCTTGGCGTAGCGCAGCACATAGATCGCCAGTAGCGACAGGCCGATGAACCACCACAGCGAGGTATAGAAACGGAACGTTCCGATATTGAAGCTGCCGGCCAGCAGCGTTACGAAGAAGCCAGGCTGGTCCCAGGATTTCAGCGGAAATCCTTGCGTGATGTAAAGCGCTGCCCCGCGCACGACGAGCAACATCGACAGCGTCACCAGGAAGGACGAAATGCCGATCTTGGTGACGATCAGCCCGTTGATCGCGCCGATCGCTATGCAGAGCAGCAGGCCGGCCAGCAGCGCGACGCCAATATCAAAGCCGCCGTTCTGCACCAGCAGCATGACGACGACCGGCGCCAGCCCGAACACGGCACCGACCGAAAGGTCGAACTCGCCCGCCGTCAGAAGCAGCGTCATGCCGAGCGCGATGATGCCGAGCTCGGGCAGGAACGCCATCATGTTGGAGATGTTGAGCGGCGACAGGAAATTGGCGTCGGCGATCGCGAACACCGCCAGCAGGACAATCAGGATGACGAGCGAAGAGAACTGCGGCGAGCGCATCAGGCTCGACCTGCGTTTGGCACGCGGCATTTCCTCTTCTGCGGCAATTGTCATGACTGTTTCGACCATATCTCAAGGTGACGCCCGCCGCCTGCGCGGCGAGCGTCAGTTCCAATCACTTGTTGTAGAGTTTCAGGATCGGTTCGACGCTCGAGGCGTCGTAGAGACTGAACGTGTGGATGTCGTAGCCGATCGGTTCGCCAGCGGCGGCCAACCCGAGCAGCGCCACCGGCATGAAGCCCTGCGCCGATGGGAACTGCCAGGCAGCCGCGTTGATGAACCCAGACTTCACTGACTCGGCCGTTTCCTTCGAATTGCCCCAGCCGACGACCGGGATCTTGCCGGCCGGCACGCCGGCGCCGTCGAACACCCGCTTGACGCTGGCCGCGACGGAATCGCCGAGCGCGATGATTGCCGGCGGGTTGTTGGCGACCATGTAGTCGGTCATCTTGGCGATGATGCCGGCCGGATCGGTGCCGCAATCGACCACATCATATTTGATGCCGAGCGGATCGAAGACGCTGGCGATGCCTTCGGTCTCGAGCTGCTGGTAGCTGGCGCCCGGCACTTCGACCGGCAGGAACACTTTGTCGCCCTGCTTCACCATCTTGTGGTCGACCAGATATTTCGCCCAGATGACACCGGCTTCCTTAAGGTCGGCGCCGACATAGGCCTGACGGCCGGTTGCCGGATCGTCGGTGTTGAAGAACACGATCGGGATACCGGCCGCCTTCGCTGCCTTGACCTCCTCGGTCCACAGGCCGGGCTGCGCCGAGGTCGTGGCGATGCCGTCCGGCTTGGCGGCAAGTGCGGAGTTGAAGGCCTCCTTCTGCGCCGCCATGTCGCCACCGCTGAACGAGATCTTGCAGGTCACCTTGAGCTGGTCGCAGGCCTTGGTGGCGCCGGCATTCCAGTCGATCCAGAAGGCATCCGACGGGCCGCCATGCGACAGCAGATAGAACGTCTTCTGGGCGTCCTGCGCCAGCGCCGGCGTACCCAGCGCAACACCGGCGAGAACGGTCGCCGCGGCAGCGATTTTCAACGCGAATTTCAACATTTCTCTTCCTCCCTTGTTTCGTAGCCGAACCGCGCCATCACAGTCCGTTGGCGCGGAATTTCCCGTCGAGGAATTTCTTGGCGCGCGGCACGTCGTCTTCCGAAAGATGTTCGATGATGACCGGGATGTTCGGGTGCTTTTCGGCCAGCCGCTTGAGATAGAGGTCGTAGTTCAGCGAACCGAGACCGGGCGCCGGCAGCTCGATCTCGCCGACGCCGCGGAAAGTGTGGCTCTCCAGCGCGTCGTCGTCGCCGATATCTGCGTGCTTTTCCGACTTGTCGCCGCCGGAACGCTTGACGTCCTTGGCGTGGGCTATCTTGATCTTGTCGGTCAACGTGTCGAACACCTGGTTCAGGATCTGGTCCATCCTGTCGATGTTGTGCGTTTCGAAATAGTTGGTCGGGTCCATCAGCAGGCCGAGGCCTGGGTGGTCGACCTGCGCGAACATCCTCACCGTCTCTTCGACCGAGCCGACGACATTGTTGACATAGGTTTCGAGCAGGAAGACCGCGCCGTGGTCATAGGCGGTCTGGGCAAGGTCGGCGATGACCTTGCGGCATTCCTCAAAACCTTCCTCGGTCTTGTTCTTCGGGTGATGCACCCAGTCGGACTCGGTGTTGTAGGTACCGGTTTCCGAGATCACGTAAGGGGTGCCGAAATGGCGTGCGTTGCGGATGATCTCCTTCAAATAGCCGACGCGCCTCTCGCGCTCGCCCATATCCGGATGGATGATGTTGGTGTAGCCCGATACGCAGCAGATCGGCAGATTGTGATCGCGAAACGTATCGCGGACGGTCTTGGCCTTGTCCCTGGTGATCTGCCCGGCCGACAGATCTATGTCCTTGAAATGCAGGTCGAGCTGCACGGTGTTGAAATCGAGCGCACGGATCTTCTGCGCGGTTTCCTTGAGGCTATACGGGAAATAACCCGTGAAAATACCTGCCTGCATCATGGTGTGAAGTCCTCCCTGTAAGTAATTCAGTCAGTTGATATTTCGGAAAGTTTGACTGTCCGGCCCTTGTCGATCGAACGATAGCCGGCTTCGACCAGCGCCATAGTCTTGACGTTGTCGGCGACCGACAGCGCCGGCGGCTCGCCCGTCTTGACCGCGTGCTGGAGCTGCTCCATGACGCCGATAAAAGCATGCGGGAACCACATCGTGTCCCAGCTGGGTGTCACCCATTCACCACCGGTGGTCTCGGTCGAGGCATAGGTCAGCGTCGAGGCAGCGCCAGTCGGCCAGCCGATGGTACCCTTGGCGACGCCCTTGGTGCCGTCGACGCGCCAATTGATGTGCTGGTCGTCCTTGTAGCCCTCCTGGCGCGGCCCGGACCAGACATCCTCCAGCGATACGGCGAGCACGCCGGACGGGAACTTGATCGTCGACACGGTGATGCCGTCCGAATGGTCGAAGCGGGTGCGCGGGTCCTTGCGGGTCAGGGTGGTGATCTCCAGGGGATCGCCGAACAGGAAGCGCAATACGTCGAGATGGTGGACGCTCATATTGGCGAGCGTCAGCCGGTCATAGTCCTCGAGGAAGCTCTGCCAGTGCGGGATCGCATGCATGTCGATCTGGGCGAAAACGATGTCGCCGAGCGCGCCGCTGTCGATGATCTGCTTCAAGACGCGCATCGACTGGTCGTAACGCATGTTCTGGTTGACCGAGAGGATCTTGTCGGCCTTGGCCGCCTCGTCGCGGAGTTTGACGGCCTCTTCAAGGGACAGCGCCAATGGCTTCTGCGCCAGGATCGCCTTGATATGTGCTTGCTTCAGCGCATGGCGGATCAGCGCCGGCTGCTGGTCGGGCGGAAAGGCAAGGTCGATGATCTCGACGTTCTTGTCCTCGATGAGCTGTTCCGGCGTGTCGTGGACGGTTGGGATATCCCAGCGTTTGGCGACCTTCTCGGCGCTGGCCTTGGTCCGCGAGGCAATCGCCACCACCGGGAAACCGGCTTCCTTATAGGCGGCAAGGTGACATTCGGCCATGATCATGCCGGCGCCGACGCAGCCGATCCTGTATTCCCTGGTGCGGACTTTAACGTCCGGCTCGAAGCCGTTGCCCGCCATTTCTTGGCTTGCCATATGTTCCTCCCGAAGCTCGTTCCTTGCCGCCGCCGTCATCTTGCCAGCGCTCCCCCGCTCTGTCCGAAATAATGCACCCTGCCCGGCTCGCAGGATATCGCCACCATCGCGTCCGGCCTGATGTCTGGCTGGCCGCGCAACAGCGCCCGCAGACGCGCCTGCCCGGCGGCGAGCGTCACAACGGTGTAGCCGCCGAGCGGCTCGACCTCGAACACTCGCGCCGGGCGGCCCGCGCCCCCCTCCGACCAGGCCTTGACCTTGATGTCTTCCGGCCTGAGTCCAATTTCCACGGCATCGGCCGGGGCGCCGGTATCCGCGATGCGGATCGTGCCTTCCGCCGCCTCCACGCCTTCGGCGCCGTGCACCGACTTCAATATGTTCATCATCGGCGACCCGAGCAGCCGCGCCACATAGGTGCTGGCTGGCCGGTCATAGATCTCGGCCGGCGCGCCGATCTGCCTGATCTTGCCGTTCTCCAGAATGGCCATTCGGTCGGCGACCGACATCGCTTCTTCCTGGTCGTGCGTGACATAGATCAGCGTCTTGCCGAGCTCGCGCTGGATGCGCTTCAGCTCGACCCGCGTTTCCTCGCGCAGCCGGGCGTCGAGCGCCGAAATCGGGTCGTCCATCAGATAGGCGGCCGGGTCGCGCACCAGCGCACGGGCGATCGCCACGCGCTGCCGCTCGCCGCCTGAAAGCTGTGCCGGCGGCTTGTGCAGGATATGGCCGATATGCAGCTTGGCCGCGACGTCGGCGACGCGCTTTTCGATCTCGGCTTCGGCGACCCGGCGTTCGACCAGCGGAAAGCGGATGTTGTCGCGCGCGCTCATATGCGGAAACAGCGCCAAATTCTGGAACACCATGGCGACGTTGCGGTCGGCCGGCGACACTGTGTTCACCGGCTTTCCGCCGATCAGGATCTCGCCCGCGTCCGGGGTTTCCAGCCCGAGCACCAGACGGAGTATCGTCGACTTGCCCGACAGCGGCGGCCCGAAGAAGCAGAAGAACTCATTGTCGTTGACAGTGAACGAGGCGTCGTCGACGGCGAGCGTGTTGCCGTAGCGTTTGGTCACATTGCGGAAGGCGATATCGGCCATGGTCTCAGCCCGCTCTCAAGGCGAGGCCGGTGACGGCGTCGAAGACGCGCACCGCCTCCACCGCAGGTGCGACGACGGTTGTCTGCCCGATCGCCAGCCCGACATCATTGTCGAACACCGCCTTCACCGCAGTCTCGCCGTCGCCAAGGTGGATGATGGTGCGCGCGCCGATCCGCTCGACGAAACTCACCGGCATGGACAGGCCACGGCCGTCTTCAGCCAGCGTCACCTGCTCCGGTCGAAAGCCATAAAACACCTCGCCGCGCATCCTGCGTACGGCATTGGCGATCTCGACCGGCAGCGGCGGTGTCACGCCGAGTGGGCCGAGATCGACGACCAGGCCACGGTCGCTTTCCGCCGGCCAGCCCTTGAGCAGGTTCATGCCCGGCGCGCCGATGAAGCGGGCGACGAAGACATTGGCCGGATCGTTGTAGACTTCCAGCGGCGTGCCGACTTGCTGCAGCACGCCATGGTCCATCACCGCGATGCGGTCGGCCATGGTCATCGCTTCGAGCTGGTCGTGGGTGACGTAGACCATGGTCTGCCGGAACTGCCGCTGCAACTGCTTCAGTTCGGTCCGCATCACCGCCCGGAATGCGGCATCGACATTGGAAAGCGGCTCGTCGAGCAGGAAGATCGCCGGCTCCATGATCGCCGAACGGCCGATCGCCACTCGCTGCAATATGTTGACCGACAGCCTGTCCGCCTTGCGGTCGAGCAGCGGCGTCAGTTGCAGCATCTCGGCAATGGCGCCGACACGGCGGCCGATCTCGGCCTTTGGTGCGCCGCGCATTTTCGGCCCGTAGGCGAGGTTCTGCCGCACGCTCATATGAGTGAAGATCGCATAGTTCTGGAAGACGAACCCGACGCCGCGCCGCCCCATCGGCACGCCGGCCATGTCGCGCTCGCCGAACAGGATCTTGCCGCTGGTAGGCTCTTCCATGCCGGCGATCATGTTCATCGTCGTCGACTTGCCGCAGCCGGACGGCCCCAGCAGCGCCATGAACTCGCCGTCGGCAATGGCCAGGTCCATCGTCTTCAGCGCGGTGAAATCGCCAAATTTCTTGACCAGGTTCTGCAGATGGATGGTGCTCATCAGGCCGCCACCTCGCGTACCCGAGCCATGCGTTTCATGGCAAACACCGCGGCGATGGACAGCACGATCAATATGGCCAGCGCGATTGCCGCCACATAGCCCCAGATCAGGTCCTGGGTGGTGAGCTTGTAGATGTAAACGGAGATGGTTTCGGTAGCGACGCCAGGACCGCCGCCGGTCATGATGTAAAGCGTGTCGAAGATCTTGAAGTTCTCGATCACCCTGATCGCCAGCGCGATGATGATGATCGTCTTCATCTTCGGCAGCACGATGGTGATGAATCGCTGCCAAGGGTTGGCACCGAGCAGCGTCGCCGCCTTGATCTGGTCCTCAGGCACGCCGACCAGGCCGGCAAGCAGGATCAGGAACATCAGCGGCGTCCACTGCCAGATATCGGCGACCATGACGGCGATGAGCGCCAGCGTCGGGTCCGACAGCCAGGCGATGGTGACGGGAAAGCCTGAGATCGCCGACAGGATGTCGTTGACCGGGCCGCCCGACTGAAACAGCATGAAGAACATGTAGCCGGCCACCGCCGGCACCACCATCATCGGCATCAAGAGGATCGAGTAGAAGATCCGCTTGCCGGGGAACTCGTCGGCAAACAGTGTCGCGAGCGCCAAGCCGAGCAGGAACTCCGCCGGCACGCAGACGATCATGACGATGGCCGTGCGCTTCAGCGCACTCCAGAAGCGCGCATCGGCGGCAAGGTCGGTGTAGTTGGCGAAACTGTTCCACATCGACCAGGCGTTCCACCAGCCGGTGCCCGACAGCGGCGACCAGTCGGTCAGGCTGATGTAGAGCTGCATCAGGAGCGGGAAGACGGCGATGAACAGCACCAGGATCTGCGCCGGCAGCGTCAGCCGGAAGCCGAGCTTTGCGCCCTCGTCCGGCAGCACCGACGCCGCTTTGGAGGCTTGCATGTCGCCCTCCGAAATCGTCGCAGTCACCGCGCTCATTGCTTGAGCGCCCCGAAGGTCAGCCCGCGCACCAGATGGCGCTGGATGGCGATGCCCATGATGACAGGCGGCACTGCGGCTATCAGGCCGAGGGCTGCCTTGGCGCCGTAGAGTTGGCCGGTCATCGAGGAGGACAGCGAGGCCATGTAGACAGGGACCGTCACCCATTCGCGCGTCGTCAGAAGCAGCGCAATCAGATAGTCCGACCAGTTGAGGATGAAGACGAACAGCGCGGCACTGGCCAGCGGCGCGCGCATCATCGGCAGCGTGATGCGGATGAAGACGCGCCACCGCGAACAGCCCTCGACCAGTGCCGCCTCCTCGATCTCGCGCGGCATGTCGTCGAAGAAGGTCTTCATCAGCCAGAAGGCGAAAGGCAGCGTGACGATGCCGTAGATCAACGACAGCCCCCACCAGCTGTCGGTGAAATTGAGGAAGGCCCACATGATCATCACCGGGGTCATGACCGCCATCGGCGGAAACAGGCGAAGCTGGATCAGCGCCAGCGGCAGGTTCTGGCCCGAGCCGAAGCGCGACAGACCGTAGGCCGCCGCGGTGCCCGCCGACATGGCGATTGCCGTACCGAATGTGGCCGACAGCAGCGACGACAGGATCGGCTTCAAAGCTGTGCGGTCGAGGGCGACGATCAGATTGTTGGTCGATTCACCGAAGACGAAGCGGAAATTGCTGAGTGTCGGGTTCTTCGGCCACCATGTCAGGTCGGCGCCGGTCGCCGACCATTCGGCGATCGGCTTGAACGCCATCGACACCATCCACAGGATCGGCACCAGCGTCACCGCCATCGCCGCAAGGATCGCGGCATAGCGGAATATCTCGAAAGGAACTGAACGCTTCATCTTGCGGCTTTGCTGGGTCCTTCGTTGCCGAGGGGAAGAGCGACCGCTCCTCCCCTTCTTGGTAGGATCCTTGGAAGGATCAGGCGATCGGATCGAGGACGGTCGGCCAGGCCTCCTTGTTGGTCTTGATCGCTTCGAGAAGCTTCTCCTCGCCGGTGCGGCGGGCAATCTTCTTCCACTCGGCCTCGGTGTCGGCCATCGCCTGCTCGGCTGTCTTGGCCTTGGTCAGCGCGGCGACGAGGTTCTCGTCGAGCGCGTTGTGGAAGGCGGTGGCGCCGGGATAGTTGATGGTGGGCACGGTGCGGGCGACCGTCTCGCGCACCACGTCCATGTGGTAGGCGTGGTAGGTCTGGCGAACCAGCGGATCCGAGAAATCCGATAGCCGGAACGGATCGAAGTAGCCGCCCGGATTGGCAGTCATCCAGGCGTAGATGCGGCTTGAGCCCAGCCACTGCAGGAACAGGTAGCAGGCCTCCGGATTCTTGGCTTGCGAGGACACCGACGCCGACAGATTGAGCCACAGCACCGACCGGCTGACCAGCTTGCCGTCGATTTCGCGGCCGGGCGGCAGCATCGAGCCGATCTTGCCGGTGACAGCTGAATCCTTATTGCCGGCATTGTCGAGGAATTTCGGCAGATTGGAGAAGGCACAGGTCATGGCCGCGCCGCCCTTGGCGAAATTGCCGTACTGCTCCGGCCAGCCCCAGGAGATCGCATCCGGCGAATGGTGCGAAAGCGACGCGATGTACTCGCTGGTCGCCGCGATACCTTGCTCCGAATTGATCAGCGGCTTGCCGGTGTCGTCGAACAAGAACTGATTGGGCGAAGCCATTGAGACATAACGCTGATACCAGTTGGTGTAGCCCCAGCCCTGGTTGCGCAGATCGGTCGAGCCGAACAGGCCCTTGTCCGGGCGCTGGAAGAAAGCCGCGATCTCGTCATGCTGCTTCCAGGTCTTCGGCGCCGCCAGTTCATAGCCGTATTTGTCGGAGAAAGCCTTCTTCTCGGCTGCGTCGCCGAACAGATCGGTGCGGTAGACCCAGGTCTGGAAATCGCCATCCAGCGACACGCCGTAGGTCGAGCCGCGATACTGGTTGAGCAGCGAGACGCCCTTGGCGCCGTTGACATAGCCGCGCTCGGGATCGTCCCATTCCGGCTTGTATTGCGCGACGAAGTCGTCGAGCTTGAGGATGCCGCCGGTTTCGGCGAGGTCGCCAAGACGGTTCCATTCGACCGCGTAGATGTCATACGCCCCACCCTTGGTGGAGATGTCCTGCATCGTCTTGGTGAATTCCTGGCCGTTTGGCACACCGACGATTTCCAACGGAATGCCGGTTTCCTTCTCCCAGAGATCCTTGATCGACGGCGCGCCGGCCGGAAACGGCTGGGTCAACTGGCCGATCGAGCCGTCGGACAGGCCAAGTACGATCTTGGCCGGCGCCTTGCCGGCGCCCTTCATCGCCTTGGCCGCCTCGATGGCGCGGCCCTCCGGCGTATCGGCACCATATTGATAGCGCTCCGAACCGTCGAAACCCGTCGGGCCACCGATCATGCCGGGCGCCAGGGCATCGGCCGCATAGGCACGGCTCGGGCGAATGAATTTCGGTGCAATACCTGCGGCGGCAACAAGGACTGCCGCCTTTCCACCGGACGCCAGCAAACGGCGCCGCGACACGCGGACCAAATTCGACATTGGAACTCCTCCCTCAGGGCCTTGTTTCCTCCACGGCCCTTATGATGGATATTGACGGCACTATACGAAGCCTGTCAACATCATAAATAATCAAAATGCATCATAACATCTCACGGGAGGGGAAGAATGGCGTTTGTAAGGGCTCTCATACTGAAGCCGGTGCTTGAATTTGAGGGAGCCCGGCTGCCCACCTCCCCGCTTTGGTCTGCTTGGGCACTCTGGTGTAGCGCAACGGCTTGCGCATCGGCCAAGGCCGGTTACATCATTTCCCATCAGAATCGCGGACGGCGATGAAGCCGCTCTCCGACGGTGGACCCATGAAATGCGTGATCTCGATGCGCCCCTGGCGCGTTTTGGAATGAGGTGATCGACAGTGCGGTCCACCCTGACAGACATAGCCCGGGAGGCCGGCGTTTCGGCCGCCACGGTCGACCGTGTGCTCAACAACCGCGCCGGGGTCAGGGCGCGCACCCGTGAGGTCGTGCTCGAAACGGCACAGCGGCTTGGCTATATCGCTGAAAATTCGAATAATCCGAGCTCGCTCAACGCGGTTACTGGCGAGGTCATACGGCTGGATTTCGCCCTGCCCGCCGGCACCAATTCCTTCATCAAGATGCTGCACCGCCAGATCGAGGCGCAGGCGCAGGCGCGGCCCGACCTCGACGTCCGTGTCGCTACTATCGAAGGTTTCAATCCGGACCGGCTTGCGCGTCTGCTGCAGGAACTGCACGGGCAGACGCAGGGCGTCGGTGTGATCGCACTCGACCATCCGACGGTCCGCGAGGCGATCCGCTCGCTTTCGACCAGCGGCGTCAGGGTCGTCACCATCGCTTCCGACATCCTGCATGTGCCGAGGGTTGCCTATATCGGCATCGACAACCGCGCCGCCGGCCGGCTCGCCGGCTACCTGCTCAACCGCTTCATGGGCGCAGGGCGTCCGGGCAAGGTCGCGCTGTTCGCCGGTTCGCTCTCCTACCGCGGCCACGAAGAGCGCGAGATGGGCTTCCGCCACATACTGGCGGAAGAATCGCCCAATCTGCAGATCGTCGAGATGCGCGAGATGCTCGACGACCGGGAGAAGGCCTATTCGGAGGCCTCCGCCCTGCTGGACCGGCACCCGGACCTGGCCGCCATCTACAATGTCGGCGCCGGCAACACCGGCATCGCCCGCGCACTCAAGGAGCGCGGGCGCGCGCTGTCGACGGTCTTTCTCGGCCATGAGGTGACGGAAGGCACCAAGGAGCTTCTGCTCGACGGCACGCTGGACGCGGTCATCGACCAGAACCCGCGCGTAGAGGCCCGCGAGGCGCTCAACACCTTGACCCATGCGGTCAGGGGCTTGCCTTACGAACTGCACCAGCCACGGCTGCAAGTGATCTTCAGGGAAAGCATCCCGGAGATCTGAACCAGGTGAAGAAGCACGGGTGCGTCACAAATTCATAATCGCTCGGGCGAGATTTTGGCGGCCAGATCAAGGGTCCGACCGAGAATCTTCGATCAGGCTCAGACCTGCAAAATTAAATTGACTATTATCATCATGTTTTAATAAGTATCCCTGCCCGGCCCGTGTGTCGAGGCTTCTCCATCATGCCAGCCAGGGCCAACGGCCGCCGCCAGCAATCTTTGCTTTTCCCGGGGCTGCACGCATGAAACAGACAAGCAACAAGACCTTGATGGCGAGCACCGCGCTCGCCTTCGCGCTCGGCCTGTGTGCCGCGCCGCTGGCCGCCGCGCAGGAGCCGGAGAAGAACGGCGCCGCCGCCAAGGCCGATCGGCCGGTCAAGGTCGCCCAGCAGGCTAGAACTGGGCAGAACGAGCCGACCGTGCTCGACCTGATCACCATCTCGGCGACGATGATCAAGACGGCGATTATCGAATCGATGGCCGCCATCAGCGCCGTCGATCAGGAAGAGCTCGAACGCATCCAGCCTGACACCGCCGCCGACATGTTCCGCACCACGCCCGGCGTTGCCGCTTCGATGAACGGCGACGATCCGGCAACCGCCATCAACATTCGCGGCCTCGAACAATATGGCCGCGTGGTGGTGACGCTCGACGGCGCCCGCCAGGATTACTGGCGCGTCGGCCACGGCTCGGGCTCGTTCTATGTCGAGCCGGAACTAATCAAGGAAGCGACCGTCATTCGCGGCCCGGTCTCGAACGCCTATGGCTCGGGCGGCATCGGCGGCGTCGTCTCCTTCGAAACCAGGGATGCCGGCGATTTCCTCAAGCAGGAGGAGCGCTGGGCGCTGAGCGAGAAGCTGGGCAATGAGGATAATGGCGACGGCTTCACCACCAGCACCACCGGCGCCTACCGTTTCAGCGACGACGCCGACATCATCGGCAACCTCATTTATCGCGACCGCGACAGCTACACCGATGGCAATGGCGACGCCGTGCCATGGACCGGCGAGAGCATCACCAGCGGCTATATGAAGGCGACCCTGCGGCCGGCCGACGGCCACGAGCTCAAGCTCGGCGCGATCCTGCAGCGCTACAATGACCAGATCACCGGATCGAGCGGCTCGACCTCGCCAACGCTGAGCCGCTACGACACCGACACGACCAACCAGACCTACACGGCTGCTTATATGTGGAGGCCGGACGACAACGAACTGATCGACCTCAGTGTCAACGCATACCACAACCGCACGCGCGCCGAGCAGACGCAGGTCTGGCCGGCAACGGCGATCGGCAACTTCCGCTATTACGACGTCGCCACGACCGGCTTCAACCTGAAGAACTCCTCGCGTTTCGACGCCTGGGAGTTGGCACATACCCTCACCTACGGCCTCGACTACTACTATCTGGAGGCCTCGTCGGAGGCCGCGCATTTCGGTTCGGGCGAGCAGCAGGGTTATGGCGGCTTCCTGCAATGGCAGGGCGACTACAGCGACTGGCTGCAGCTCATCGCCGCCATGCGCTATGACGGCTACCAGCTCGACGGCAAAACGAAGACCGTGCCGCCGGCGGAAGCCTCGATTTCGGGCGATCGCTGGTCGCCTCGCCTCACCGTCGGCGTGATGCCGTTGGATGGCTTCCAGCTCTACGGCACCTATTCGGAAGGCTACCGGGCACCAGGCCTGCAGGACGTCTATCGCGGCGGCGGCGCGCATGGCGGCGGCGACAGTTACCAGCCTAACCTGCTTCTGCAGCCCGAAACGGCGAAGAACTGGGAAGCCGGGATCAATCTGAGATATGACGATGTGCTGGCCGCGGGCGACCTGTTTCGTGCCAAGGTCAACGTCTTCCACACCGCCGTCGAAGACTATATCGACGTCGACCTCACCGTTTTGCCGCGGATGGCGATCAACATCGGCGACGCGCGGCTGAAGGGCATCGAGGCCGAAGCCGTCTACGACTATGGCTGGGGGTTCGCGAACCTCGCCGGCGCCCTGATCGACGCCGAGGTCGTCAGCGGCGTCTATTCCGGCCAGACGCTGAACAACACGCCGCTCGACCGCTTCTCGGCGACCGTCGGCTTCCGCATGCTGGAAGACCAGCTCACCGTCGGTGCGCAATATCTCAGCGTCGGCAAGATCACCCGGACAAGCCGCACCAATCCCGACGCGCCGGTCGTGGTCGATGACGGCTTCGACCTGGTCAACGTCTTTGCCAACTGGCGCATCAACGACTACGCCAAGCTCGATTTCAGCGTCGATAACGTCTTCAACACCGCCTACACCGACCCGCAAAGCGCCTGGTCGACGACGGCGGCGACGGAACAGGGCAAGGGCCGCACCTTCAAGGTGGCGCTCACAGGCAGGATCGGAGGTTGAGAATGAGGGAAGCTTCAGTGAGCGGACTGGCCTGCGAAGCGCGCTTGAACCTGCGCAACCTGCCGCATTACATCGACCGCATCAGCGACAGGCTGCAGAGCTTCGATGCCGATGCCTCGCGGGAGGGGCAGCGGCTCGACTTCCGCTTCGCCTTCGGCGACGCGTCCCTTGACATGGAGCGGCTGGTGATGCGGGCCAACGCCGCCGACCGCGATGGGCTGGCCCGCATCAAGGACCTGCTGGCCACTGCCGTAGAGGTATATGCCAAGGAAGAAAGTCCCGAGATCGTCTGGACCGGCGATCTCGCCGAAGAAACCCGCCTCGCGCAGTTCCGTGAGATGGTCGTCACCCAAGTCGGCGACCTGACGCGGCATATGCGCCGCATCCGCTTCGCCGGCGAGGATCTCTCTCGTTTTGCGAAATTCGGCGGCATGCATATCCGCATGCTGTTTCCGACCAGGGACGTCCCCGATCCGCTCTGGCCCGTGCTCGGCAGCAATGGCCTCCCGGCATGGCCCTCGGACGACAGGCGCCCGGCAGCGCGCGTCTACACCATCCGGGCCCTCGACGTCGAAATGGGCATCATCGAGGTCGACTTCCTCATCCACCCCGGCGACAGCGTCGGCGCCCGCTGGGCCATGCAGGCGGCGCCCGGCATGAAGATCGGCATGATGGGGCCGGTCGGCCGTCGGGTGCGACCGGCGTCCTGGTATCTCATGGGCGCCGACGAAACCGGCCTGCCGGCGCTGGCTCGCATGCTGGAGACGCTGCCCGCCGAGACCAAAGGCGTGGCCTTCATAGAGATCGCCGACGATGGCGAACGGCAGGTCGTCGACAACGCAACCGGAATAGAGGTGCACTGGCTGCCGAGAAATGGGGTGCCAGCCGGGCTCGACGACAGGCTGGCGCGCGCCATCCGGTCAGTCGCATGGCCGACCGGTTCGGCATTCGGCTGGTTTGCGGCCGAAGCGGCAGCCGCCACGACGGTGCGCGAACACTGGCGCGGCACGCTGGCGCTCGGCCGCAACGAAACACTGGCGGCAGCCTACTGGCGGCGGGGCGCGGCGGGACTGATGGCCGGCTAGAGCTTGCTCACCATCGCTTGCGCATCTTCGCCCAGACCGATTGCGATCCGGTCGCCGGAGACAATGCCTGACACGTCGCAGACAACCAGCGGCATGCTGATTTCGTAGAGGAATTCGGCAACGATGGCGCCGACGGCAAGGATCGGGTCCGGCCGCTCCAGGATAATGCCGGCCGGCGCGGTGCCTCTGCGGATCGCTTCGGCCAGAACCGAAGACGAGGACGACGACCCTCGCCCGCTCGGCATCACCAGGATCTTGCCGGCGATATTGCCGCCCAGGTCCGGATGCGAATGGTCGATGATGTCGCCCGTTTCGACGTCGATCCCGCCCCAGAAGCTGAGCGCCTGCGAAAGCACCAGCGCTGGGCCTTGTGCCGAGCCGGAAAGGTGGAATGTACCGGTTCTGGCCGGCGTCTTCATGGCGCGCCTCGCACGACGCGGCCGGCCGCAGCCGAGCGGACGCAGTCTTCCATGTCACCGAAGGCCACCGAGACACCGATATTGCCAGGTGCGTAATGCGCCCATTTGCCCGAATTGGTCATCACCACGCCATCGAGACGCTCGAGGATCGACGTGACATAGGTGCAGGTGTCGGTGACCGGGACAAGGCCGAAGGCTTCCATGCCGGCCAGTGCGCCTTCGTCCTGCAACCGCGTCAGCGTCGCGCGCCCTGTGTTGACATAGATCGGGACACCCTTGCCTGGACCGACTTCGCGCAGCAGCGGCAACAGGCGCATCCACTCTTCATGGGAGAAATGCGGCGTGCCTAACGACACGGCTGCGAGCTGCACGCCGTCGGGAACGCTCGACAGCCTGGCCAGCGCATGGTGGATGTCAGCGCGAGAGATCCGGATTTTTTCCTCCGGCGCCAGGCCGTGCAACGCCTCATCCGGCGTCTTCGCCTCCGGCGTGATGCCGACGGCATGAAACAGCGCCACGGCACCCGTCGTTGCCGCCGCCGCCCCCAGCGCCTTCAATTGGTCCTCGTCGCGCGGCTGCGGCAGGCCCGATATGACAGGGATACGGTCGCCAGCCCTTTGCCCGATGATCAGCCCGAC
Source organism: Mesorhizobium sp. M0018 (assembly GCF_040323955.1). Lineage (NCBI taxonomy): Bacteria > Pseudomonadati > Pseudomonadota > Alphaproteobacteria > Hyphomicrobiales > Phyllobacteriaceae > Mesorhizobium > Mesorhizobium sp. M0018. The sequence continues at coordinate 29,304 of NZ_JAMYVL010000011.1, forward strand.
GCCGACAAACAGAGCGTCGCTTGGCTCGAAAGCAGCGTCAGTCAGCTCGAACAGGACCTGGCCTCGTCGATTTTCACTCAGATGCAGCCCCCATGCCGGCGCGCGCCCGGTAATTGCGCAGCACAAATCGATAAAATCGCCATAGCGGTTGGTCCGCGCGCCGATCACCGAATTGGCAAAGACGATGGCGTTGGATTCACCCCAGGCGATCTGCTCGCCGAACCTTGGCCGGAACCGGGTCTGATAGGGTGCGCAGGTGAAGGTCGCCTGGCAGCCGAGTTCCAGATGCGCCTTCATCAGGCGTCGCGCCGGCGTTTCTTGCGACACCGGCATCTTCACCAATCCGGTATGGATGAGGTCGAGCGAACCGACATTCAGCGTCGTCGGCACCCGAACGCGGCCGCCGCCCTCGATCAGCCTTTCGACGAAATCGAGGCTGGCCTGGCCGTGATAGAGGCAGCCGTCTATATGGGCACCGGCAATGTCCAGCAACTTGCGCGCGCCGACCGCCTTCGAAAAGGCAACCAGGATCGTCATGGCGGCAGCCGCTGCCGAGCCTTGCTCGCCATGCAGCATCGACTGGTCGCCGGCCGTCAATTCCAGCGTCATCGGCAATATTCCCGAGCCCGCACTATGCCGATCAAGCACTCCCTGATTACGGAGCGTCTGGCAAGACAGAGCTTTGGATCTCTTCTACTTCGCAGCCGTCAGCAGACCAGACGTTCACAGCTCATCGCGAAGCAAGAGAGACGCGAAGCACGGTCGCAGAGCGGGCGATCCGCGGCGGAAACGGCACTATTCCTTCGGCGCTATTCCTTCTGGGACGGTCCGTCGGCCGCGCTGCGGTCACCATCTGCAGAATGCGGCAGAATGCCGAAATCGCGCGACTTGGTCCCATGCGCCGCCGTCAGGAAACCATCGGCTGTGAGACCTCGCCTCAAAAGCTCACGTACCGCGGCCGACCGGCTCGGCATGTGCTTGTCGAAGCGCCAGTTCTCCAACGCCGCCAGTTCATCGACGGTCAGCATGATCTGCAATCGTTCCGGGCGTTCCAGTTCGGACATCTCGGCCTCCTGTCACACCAGCCTAAATGCAGCTGAGTTAGTGTGTTCCTAATTTTCTGTAGAGTTAGGTACGTGAGCAGAATGCGTCAAGGCCTTCGGATCAGCGAGTCATGCAGAAGTCAGATGAAGCGGATCAAGCGTCAGATAGGCAATCAACAAAATACGCTAACTATTTGACATAAAACGAGTTTTTAAGGAATTTCGCTTGCCAATCGCGAATCCTGGGCGCATCGTGGAACATGAGGGACAAACCGCTCCTGAAGGGAAGGGTTTTCCATGCGCTACGGATTTTCGGTTCGCCTGCACGAAGACGTCAGTTCCCGAGTTCGGGCTGTATTGCGGTCCGGGATTGCCATCAATCTGACTGCTGTCGCCGAAGCCGCGCGACTGCAGAACCTCGCCGAGAATGTTGCGCGCGAGGACATCGAATGGCTCGTCATGCAAGCAGCCCAGCTCTACGGGGCGGCTATCGAGTTCGACGGCTTCGCGGAAACCGATCTGGCGGAGTTTGCGTGCCCTCAGCTGATGCAAAGCAGCCCCGCCGCGGGTTGGGACTCCCTGGAAGACGAAGCGTCCGCTTCGCCGGATCCTGGCCGTCAAACACACTGAGCGCGTGCTCGTGTGAGCCCCCGCCATGCTGACGCCACGTGCTCGGAAAAAAGCCCGCCGCAATGGCGGGCTTTGGACTGCTGGAGCTTTGGTGGACGAAGGCCTCTCGGCCTGGTCCGACATTCATCCGATGTATTCGCCTTAGCGGCGGGCGATCAGCAGGCACAATTGGCGCAGATCGCTGTCGTAAGTGCCTCCGCTGCTGAGCACGTCAACGCAGCGCTTCTTCATCCTGGCCAACTTGTCGCCCGACATGTCGGCAACGACCTGAGGCAAGCTGGGATTGCTGGGATTGCTGGGATTGGACGGGTTGGACGGATTGCTCGGATTGGTGCCACCACCGATCCCGACACCGGCGCCGACATTGATGCCGCTGCCGATCCCGACCCCCGCGCCAGCCCTAACGCCGCTGCCGATACCTACCCCCGCGCCGGCAGCAATGCCACCGGAACCGCCGATCGTCGCGCCGGCACCGGCGTTGATGCCGCTTCTGCCCCCGACCGATGCGCCGGCGCCCGCCGCGATTCCGCTGGAACCGCCAACCGTCGCGCCGGCACCGGCGTTGATGCCGCTACTGCCGCCCAACGACGCACCGAGGCCTGCCTTGATGCCGCCGCTGCCGCCAACCGTCGCGCCGGCACCGGCGTTGATGCCGCCGCGACCGCCAACCGTCGCGCCGAGGCCGGCTTTGATGCCGCCGTTGCCGCCGATGGATGTTCCAACACCAACGGCAATTCCGTCCGCGGCATTCACGGGCATCGAGAGCATGAAAATAACTGCGCTGCCTGCCACCGCATCGGTGATTGTTTTGATTAAGGTGGTCATAACACTCTCCTTGCTGTAGTTGCGCTGAACAGCCCGCGACGTCGCCGGTTGCATACCTACTAATTTGCAAGAAGATGATCGGTTTCGTTGCCGATCAGCTCGCTGGCCTCATGGTATATTTTCAAATAACAGCCGCGTGAAATTTGTAGTGAAATTTTCCGAAAGTTTTACTTTGGGATGGCCTCTACCGATTGAAGCGATGCGAGACTCAGCTGATGGCGCCGCAACAGACGAACGTTGCGACGGTCGGCGGCCAAAGAAGGCGAATTCCTAATCAGCAAACCACAACATCAAACCTACCTACGGTAATAGAACAAGGGGGGCCGAGAAGATCCGCGCTGCGCGGGTTTGCTTCACTGTGCTGCGTCATTTTTGCCGGAACCTTTCCATCACCCGGGTTGTTTTTTCTGTAGTCGTCACATGATGATAACCCAATGATGGAGATCAACATGCTTACGAAAATCGTGACAGCTTCCATACTTGCAGCCGGTCTGGCGACCGCGGCGATGGCCCAGAACGCCGGGTCGGACAACAATGCGCCTGGCAGCGAGAAGAGCATCGTCGTCCAGCCCAAGCCGAACGGTATTGACCCTGGCACGACCCGCAGCACGATGGGCACGACGGGTACCATGAACTCCAATGCGGACGAAAACTGCCCTGCAACCCCGCAAGGAGCTCAACCCGATGCCTCCAACAAGCCTGCCGGGACGGTTTCACCGACTGTCAACGACAACAATTGCGGTAAGTAGTTAGCCGCGCCAATCGGGCTTGCCATCGCGGGCTTGCGGCAGCAGGACCGGCAGGACTGGTTTTGCTGCCGATCATGGAACGATGCATGGGCCGACCACCCGCGAGATCCAGCGTTGGAATCAAATCCGCTTGCGTTCACGCTTTACGTGGTCGCGCCTTGGCTTTGCTTCCGTCCTTGCTGGCGGCCGGCCTAGGTGGCGTGCTTTCGGCTTCGGTCGGCTGGCGGTCTCCGGCGCGGCGGTTTCTGCGTCGATTTCGGCGGTAGCCTGATCCCAATGCTGCTGATGCGCCCCGTCGGGCCTGCCTGCCTGTTCCCAGATCGCGTGTGCTCGCTGGCGAATCCGTTCCTGCCTGTCCGTCACTGATACCTCCGTCGGCTCGGTTGATGCGTAAGCAACCTTGTTCTAGCTGAAATTTCGACCGGCGTCTTGAGCGGCAGGCGACACCGTCATTGAACCTCTCTGTCACACAGGACGGCGACCCCGAGGAGCGCCGCCTTCTTGATGATCAGCCCTTCAAGGTCCGCGTCCGAGCGCTCGGTTCCGGTGCGTTCGCGCAACAGTGCTATCGCCGCCTTCATCGACAGCAGGCCATCGCCTCGTTCAGCAAGCAGTTTGTCGACGGCGGCGGCCACGTTGACCGGCTCGACATGCGGCAGCATGGGAATGGCTCCTTTCCTTGTTTCGAGACGACAGCGGCTCCATCCCGATCCCTCGGGATGGAGCTCTCATTTGATAATTTAGGCCATGACCTTCCAAATCCGGTTCGCGGTTTGGCAACGCCGATCACTCGATGACCTGCACGATTTTGCGGGTGTCTGGGTCGACGAGCACGGTGCGATTGCCGACGACGACGTATCTGTACCGCACGTCTGGAACATCGATCGGTTGCAGCTCGACCGTATCGGGCAACGTGGAACCGATATTGAGCTCCACCCCCAGAAGACTGATCGACGCCAGCGGGTGCTTGTGGACGTATTCGCGGATGACCGTCTGCTGTTTGGGCGTGACAATCACCTGGTCCGCGGTGGCCACGCCGACGCCGGCAAGCAACGCCAATCCCGCCGCAGCAGGAACAAGGTGGATTTTCATCGTCTACTCCTGTTGTTACGGGCCTCGCCCTTACAATTGCGACGCGGCATTCCGGTCGAAGCGGCGAACCCTCTAGGCAAACGCCCACGCCACCTTGTTGTTCCGTAAGTGGCGGCTAATCGAACAGCGGTGAAGTGCCCGCGCGATGCGGCGAATGGACTGCGAATGAGCTTGCGGTGGCCCGCGTCGCAAGACGCGGGCCGATCGGTTTCCCGATCAGCAGCGATACCGGAGGGGGGTGATATCTACTGCGTCTAAAATAACATTTAGGACAAGCTAATGTTCCTCAGCGAGTGCAACAAACCTGCCGGCGCGAGCGGCGCGAAGTTGCCGCTCGTCGCTGCTACTGCTTTGGCGGCTGTGGCGGCACCTCGCCGGGCTTGATCACCGGGGTCTTGCCCTCATCCGGCGGTGGCGCCGCCATGCCCTGATCGCCCGTTGGCGGGGGCTTCAGGACCCCACCGCATGGCTCGAGCGTATCGGACAAATTGTTGCCGGCCGGCTTCTGCTGTTGGCTGTTCTGGTCCGGCGGCTCGACTTTGCAGCGGTCGGATTGCGCCTGTTCGCCCGGCTGCGCGGCCGCCGGCACCGCCAGCAGCAGCGCACCTAACATGTACGGCAAGAAAATGAGCGGTCTCATGTCGAGCTCCTTTCGCGCCAATATCTTCTGAATGTGAAGGCGGGCCGGCGCGATTGGTTCCGTCGTGCGGCAACGCGCGCGGACCGCGGCGGCCCGGAACCGGCCGCCAGACTTATGAGTTCAACCACAGAGCCAATTCAGGGCCGCTGACATTATGGAGAACCGGCGATGGAACCGCGCAGCAAAGAACGAACCGACGACGAGACGGAGAGCCCGACGATCGAGCAGCAGGACTGGGATGCCATCCGGAGCGGGAGAATCCTCCCTGACGGCGTGCCGCAAAACGGCGATATTCGCTATGACGTCGAGAAGAGCGGCGAACTGCCGGAGGAGGACGACGATAACGCTTACCAGGACAGCGACGAGGCCTTGCCGGACGATACCGATGAACGTGTCATTTCGCGCGATCTTGCAAGCGAAGGTGGCCCTTTCGACGAGGAATGAGCCGCCGCCTGCTTTCAATTCGGGAGGTCGAAGAGCGGCTCCTGGCAGCGATAGACCAGACATTGACCGTCGAGCGTCTTGATATACGCGGCGCGCGGCACCTGCGGCCAGTCGCATTCATTGCCGAATTGGCGGACGTAACGGTCGTAGGTGTTCTGGCCGGTGGTGAGCACGACAGAGCGATGCCTCTGGATCAGAAGCTGCGTCTGTTCGCATGTCATCGCGCGGCTGTCCGGCCGCGCGTAGGCCGTCGCGGCAAACAGAAGTGCCCCGGCTGTCAGGACTGCCGCTTGTGTCTGGACCTTGGCAAGCATGACACCATCTCCCATGCCTAACGCGCATCTTGGTCGGGCAGCGCCGGATCGAGCCGCCCTGTCGCGAAAGAAAGATCGTACAGAATGCGAGCAAAAATGCAAAAAGCCCGCCGCACCTTTCGGCGCGGCGGGCTCCAACTGAACGTCACTATTTCGGCGGGCTTGGGCGGCTTATTCCTCCTTCACCGGCCCGAACCGGCGCACGATAACCTCGAAGACGATGTCCGAGATCCACATCGCCGAGACGCCGATGAGGAACGCCGCGGCCAGCGTCGTGGTGTCGTCGTCCGGAGAAGGAATGGGCAGGCCGGCGGCGCGGAAATAATGCACGACCGGCAGCGTCAGATAAGCCGCCGCCAGCGCGCCGCAGATCGGCGAGGCCACCATTTCGCGGACCTTGTAGCGGTGGCGCGACAAGGCCCGCAAAATGCCGCCGGACAGGCCGGCGACCAACACCGGCGCCTTGATGCCCAGGACGTCGAGTAATTCGTGCATCATGGCGTCCACCCGCACCATCTGGCGCCCTGCCCGTTGAACGCGTTCATCTCGTCGAGCTCTGGCCGGGTCATGGCGGCGATCACGGCCGCCGATGGCCGGCGCGGCTGGTTGTGGTCGCACCAGACCTGGCGCGGATTGCCGGCCGGTGCGGTTGTCGCGCAGCCGGCGAGCACCACGCAGAGGATCAGCGCTTTGCCCATTTCTCAGCCTCCGCTCTTGCTGCCGCATCGGCCATGCCGGCGGCCTTGCGCTCTTCGGCGGCGGCCTCGCGCCTCATTTCCAGGCGATCCTCGGCGGCCGCGACTTTTGCCTCGGCCTGTTTGACCGCCTCCTTCTTTGCCCGGTTGATGCCGCCGGCAACGTAAAGGCCGATGCCGCCCGCCACGGCAGCGAATACCGTCATGACGACCCTGTTGCCGATGATGGCGCTGAGAATGCTGAGAAGCGCTGCCATCACAAGTCCTCCGCGCGGCGGCGGCGCAGGAACTCGGTCAAAACGCCGTTGATCACAAGAAACCAGGGGAACCATTCCCCCGGGATAATCGGCGAAAGGACCTGCGGGTCGACATAGGTGACGATAGTCGCGATGACGCCGATGGCCGCCTGAAGCCGCGCCCAGAATATTGTCTCGCTGTCGCGGAAAAAGCTCTTGATCCGGGTCCACATGTCATTTCCTTCCGAATAGCTTGAGGATGGCTGATAATTTGAGGATGGCGGCGATCAGCGCTGCCCAGAGGCCGGGCCTGGCGGCAGCCACGGCAGCCACGGGAGGCACGGGAGGCACGGGAGGCACGGGAGGCACGGGAGGCACGGGAGGCACGGGAGGCACAGAGGGTATAGCGGTCGCTTGGGGAACGGCAATTGGCTTCGCGGGCTCTGGCGGGACTGTGGGGACGACCGCCGACGACACCGGACCGGCAGACGGCCAGGGCGTGTCCTTGATGCGCGACCATTTGCGATAGGCCTCGGCAAGCCTGGTATCGTAGGCGTTCTTGCGATAGCCGGCGCCGTTGTAGCCCTTGGCGAATCCCGACCAGTCATGATTGCGCAGATTGTCGTCGAGCCGCTTCTCGACGATGAAATCGATCGCCGCGCCGAGCTGCAGCGCCTCGTCCGCCATCATCGCCTCGGCCATCGCCTGCACGGTAAGGAAGCCTGCCGCCATGAAATTCTCGCCGAGAACCTGGCCCAAGCCCCATGAGGCCGATTTGAGCGCCGCGGTTTCGTCGATCGCACAAGCTGCCCTGAGCCGTGGGTAGCTATCCCTGGGATAGGGCTTTGCGCCCCACTTCGGATAAGCGAGGCCGGCGGCTACCGCTTGTGCCCGCTTGGCACCCGACAGGTTGCGGTAGAAGACGTGCGGTTCGAACAGGATGACCGGCCGGCCAACGGCGTCGAAGCCATGCCCGCTCGTCTCGACATCGAGGAACGCGTGCATCTCGTCCTCGCCGACGCCGATCCGGGCACCGAGTTTCGGCAAGTCTATATCATCGAGGCGCCTGGCGGCGCCCCTGAACGTCATGTCCATGGGCAGTCCTTTCCGCCCTCGCGGGCAAGGTTTTGAGGTTGAAAAAGCAGATGCGCGGCGGCAAAGCAGAATTTGGCGGCAGCCCGCGCCGATGTGGCAAGGAAGGTTGATGTTTTCGACCCGCCGTGTGAAATGGCCGCGGGATGGTGCACATGTCTGATGATGAACAAACCGCTGCGGCACGCTGGTCGGTGAAGTCCGAGCTCCGCGCCGTCGCTCGCGACAAGCCGTTGCTCGCGGTGCTGGCGGCGATCCTCTGTCTCTATTGTGCGTTTATCGCCGGACCGATCGTCTATGCGGTGCTGGCCATCAACGGCATTGCGGATTTCTTCAAATGAAGCCGGTTCCGGCGATATCGCTGCGGTCCGGCGCGCTGCGTTTTCGGCCCCGAAATTGCTTGGCCTGGATGAAATTGCCTAGCCGGGATGAAACTGTTCCCGTCTATCGTTCGTAGCTTTAGCGGGAGGACACGTGACGATAAGAATCAGGCTTCCGGGCGGCACCTTGAAGATCAAGAAAAGGAGCGAGCTGCGGCGCCGCGAGCAGAACCGCGAGGTGCCGGTTTGGCAGGTCGGCAATTACTTCGTCATCTGGTGGCCGAGCGGCGTGTCCGATCGCCCATCCTCGCCCAGAAAATCCTCGCCCAGGAAATAGCCCGCGCACCCGACGATCCCGACTGGCACTGGCGCCCCCGTGCGGGATCGGGAACCGCCGCGTGCGCCCAAACCTCAAGACCGCTCGACTAGTCCCAGAAATAGTCAGCGGGCAGGCATTGACTCTTCCGCAGCGGAAGGTCTCTGATGCTGCATTGCACAATGGGGTGGCGGAATCGATGGCGGTGCGTATCAGGATGCCTGGCGGCACACTGAAGGTGAAGGTGTACCGCGAATTGCGCGACCGCGAACGCGCCCGCCGCATACCCGTCGTCAAGATCGGCCGGATCTATTTCACCTGGTGGTCGAACCGCCAGCGCCTGATTGATGATCAGTCGCCAGGATGAAGCTCCTTCGGCCGGCCCTGCCCGCCTGGCACCGCGAAGCCTCCGCAGCTCGCAAAATAAGTTGATGATCCTGCTGTTGACTCTTCCGCAACGGAAGGTCTCTACTTACCGCATTGCACACAATTGCTGCGTTGCACAACGGGAGTTGAACCGATGGCAGTGCGTATCAGGTTGCCTGGCGGCACTCTGAAGATGAAGACCTATCGTGAGTTGCGGGCCAGGGAACGCGACCGCCGCGTGCCTGTGATGAAGATGGGCTCGCTGTATTTTGTCTGGTGGTCGAAAAGCCAGGACCCTCACCAGAAGCCGCAGGACAGCAGACGGTAGCCCGCCGGCGCGGTGGGTCTGCGTCGGCGATGAACCCTGACAATTCCGAAATACCGCCCAGTTGTAGGATTTCTGGTCGGCCTGCTGTGCCATTGTTGGTGCGCACAGCATCCCGAGCGGCCCTCGCAGAGCAATTCTTCTGACGTCTTTTCGGCGATTTAAAACGGCGTCCAGACTGGCGGCCGCGGGCGTTTTGCAAGCTTGCAAACCGCCGCCGCTTGTCGCAAATAATTGTCCGCGGGCGGGCGATCAGGAGTCATCCATTGATGAATGTCCAATCGCGCATGCATGCTTTCCTTCGCTCAAGCCCCCTCCGATATTATTTTCACCTCGCAAAGGCTCGCCTTGCCGGGTCTCCGCAATCAGACGAAAGTGTAATCCTGTCGCAGATTGTTGGCCAAAGCCCGAAAACGTTCTTGGAATTTGGTTTCCATCCGACGGAGTACAACTGCATTGGGCTTAGTGAATTCAGGGGTCTGCTCGTCGACGGCGACGCAACGACCGTGCGGTTGGCGCGCTCGCTGCTTCCAAAGCGGATTGAAGTGCGCCAGAGCTTCATTGATCTCAACAACATCGAAAGTCTCGCCACGCATTTCCCGCAACTTGGAGTGCTTTCCGTCGATGTCGATGGAAACGACTACTGGTTTCTGCAAGCCTTGCTGCCAGTGCGCCCGGCCGTCATTGTCGCGGAGTACAATGCCAGCTTCGGGCTCAACCCCGTCACCGTGCCATACGATCCGTCGTTCGATAGGGCCGCAAAGCACGAAAGCGGTTGGTATCACGGCGCCTCGATCACCGCTCTGACGCAGCTCTGCAATAGTCACGGCTACAAACTCGTCGCTGTCTCGGCGGCTGGCGGCAACCTGTTCTTCTTGCCGCAGACTGTGGCCTTGCCCGGACTAGAGCCTGTGGAGGCGTACCGCGAGAGTGCACTTCGCAACGGCTGGTCAGGAACCACGGCGAAGGAGCAATGGGAGCGGATCAAGCACATGCCCTTCGTGACAGTGAGCTAACCGTGTGATGAGCATTAACCCAAAGGCATCATTTCACGACCCGGTCAGGCCGCACCAGGGCGTCAGCAGGGACGTCGGTTCGCACTATGGAACCGGCGGAGATAATCGCCCGATCGCCGATCGTGACACCCTTCATGATCATGGCACTGTTCCCAATCCAGACATCGTCTCCAATCACGATCGGAGCGGAGCGGATGCCAGGGTCGACTCTAGGATGGCCCCGCTTGAAGATGGCTTGCATCTGCGCGAAGCGCTTCTTCGGGTCCATAGGATGCGAGTTGGTGTCGTGGATCGCCACACCCCATGAGACGTGTACCCGCTTTCCGATCTTGATCCCCACCGGGTCTGACGACCAAATCGTCGAGCTTGGGCCAAGATAGAACCAATCATCAATCTTGATCCGACCCTCGTGGGCAAAGACCTGCAAATGCCCATCCAAATGGCTGTCCGCGCCGATTGAGACGCGAGACCGGTCGCCGTGGATATTAAAGATCTCTGCCCCGGCGCCGAACTTCGTGCGCGGCCCGATGACGGCATTCTCCCTAGCGGCGCCCGTGGCGATCCACGACCAAAAGCGGCGGCGAAGAGTGAGAACGGTGGAGAAGACGCGCATTCGCGAACATCTGCCACACAGGACCATTCCAGTCTAGGCTCCGAAGAAGCCCCGGCGCGACAGACATCGGAGTTCCTCAGCGTCGAAAGTTCCGTGACGCAGACTGCCCGCAGCATTCGGATGGAGCTCATCGCCCATGTAAAGCAACGAGGTCAGGTAGCCGATGCCACTCTCACCACCTACGTCGATTAACGGTATGGACAGCAGCTTCGCCACTTCGCGCTCGGCGTTGAAGAACTGGTCCATGGTGTTGCCCTGGCCATTCACCCGACCTATCCGGTGCGTCGCGTGTCCAGGGCCGCCGCTGTAGGTGCCAATCATGACGATCTTGGCGTTCGGCGCACGCGCTCGGATGGCGGCGCACGCCGCCCACAGCGAACCATAGTGAGTGGCGTAGGTCGTGTCGCCGAGAGCGCCCAGGGGCGTCTCCTGCGCGCCAAAGGCGTTCGGGCCCGGCTCCAGGATTACCAACTCCGCGTCGACCGGAATGTTGGTGATCGCATTGGACATTCCGTAGCTCGGATAGGCGGTGGTGCTCAGCCCCAAGGCCGAGCCACTGACGGCTAGATTGGTAGGGACCATACCGGTCAGACCGGCGAGGACGGGAACGTAGTAGGCTCCGGCCGAAATACTAGAGCCGATCAGCGTCAATTTCTTACCAACCAGGGCGGCCGAGCCGTCGTCATATGGATCGCCGCCGATGTTGGCCGGATCCGACAGTAGACCAAGATACAGAGCGCCATTGGCGACTGCCGTCACGCCGGCGCTTTTGGTCCAGGCCGAGTTGGAGAGGTTTTCCGAAGACGAGAAGACATTCGGCCCACCATTGATGCTTAGAGCCGACCTTTGGACATAGAATCCAGACACACCATCGCCGACATACGGGTGACCGCCAGCAGACGGGAAAATACGCTGTTGCCAGTTCGTCGCGGCCGTGGCCGTTGCCGTCTTCGTGACCGTGCATTCGTACCAGCCGTTGCCAAGAGCGACGATGCTCGCGCCCGTGCCGGTCGCAGTCCCGGTGTCGAGATTGAAGGTGCAGTCGAAGATGACGGCGTTGTTGGAGTAGAGATTGAGACGATTGCGTTCGGCCTTTTTGGCGGTGACTTTCCAGACGATATTGTCGCCATTGACCACGGACCTGCCCTGATAAACGGAAGGATTGCCAGAGCCGACCATTTCGACAAGCTTCGACGCCGTCATTCGGCCTCTGACGGTCACGTCGAGGCCATCGACAAGCGGAGGCAGGGAGATCAGCACCGGTTCATAAGGGCTGACCGTGGTGGTAACCGTCACGTTCTGCTTCGTGAAGGCGGCGTTGGCGGGGTCGCTGCTCGGGAACAGGTTAGCCGGCAGGCCCTGCTTGCGCAGCACGATACTGCGAATGTACATACCGCTGGTTCCATCGCCGGTGAACGGAAAAACGCCAGCAGCCGACATGCGTGCCTGCACATTGTTCGTAATATTTGCCGCAGCCAGGACGACAGCCTTGCACTCGTACCAGCCGGAGCCAATATCCGTGATGGCAGCGCTGACGAGGTTCGCGCCAGAACTGCTTGAGACGATACCCTCCTCAAGATTGAAGTTGGCTGTATAGGCCGCACCAGCCCCCGCGTGAATAAGCTGCAGAATGCTTCGCTCTCCAGCTTTGGCAATGGCAATGTGCTCGATCGTGTCGCCCGACACAAAAGAGTAGGATCGATATACAGATGGGCTGACTGATCCGGCCGCCTCAGTTAGCCTGGCGGTCGGAACGCTAAGGCCTTCGATCATTGCAAGGCTATCGACGCTCGAAAGGAGAGCAGCCGTTGCCGCGCGAACGCTCGTATCGGCCGCCACAGGCCCGGCCGTGACATTGTACAGCCCAAGCACACCAGTCGAAACTTCCGTCCAGAAATACTCGCCGACATCGACATTCCTGCCCAGCACCGCCGCTGCGGCGGCGCCGGCGAGCCCTGCCGACGCCGCAAAACTGAACGTCGGCGCCACTGTGTAGGAGCCCGGCGCCGTGATCAGTATCTGCGTCAGCGCGCCGCCCGCCACGACGAAGCGGCCGGCAGCGCCCGAACCGGTCCCGCCGGTAAACGCCAGGTCGAACGTGCCGTTGGCGCCGCCGGAGCCTGGCGTGATCGCACCGTTGCCGGCGACGCCGAAGCCGATTGCCGCCGCAGTCGTCGGGAAAATGCCCTTGCCGTAGAGCGAAGCGTCGCGTGCAGCCTGAGCGCTGATGACGGCGGCCGCGGCCGCGACGGCATCGGAATTGGTGGCAGCCCGGTCGGCTGTGGTTTGTCCGGCATTCGCGGCGGAAGCGGCAGCACTGGCGGTTGCCTGGCCGGCGCTGGCAGCGGCAGCATCCTTCAAGGCCTGGGTTTCATCGCGCAGCGCTTCGACCTCTTCGACCACATCGGCGATGTCGGGCGGAACGGATGCGGCGATGGTGATGGCATCGGCGCCGATGGCCGGCTCGTCGGCCGTGAACTCGAACACGCGGTCGGCGTTGACCGACCCGACCTGGGTGTGAACGGTCGTGCCCTTCTGCAGGGTGCGCGTAGAACGGGCGTCGGCGGCGCGGAACCAGTCGCCTTCGCTCGCCGTGTAGATGCCGTTCTGCGTCGGGTCGGCCTGGTCCTTGACCAGCACGCGGTCGCCGATTTCGGCCGGCACGCCGTCGATGGCCTGCAGGCCGTGCAGGAGGATGTCGGCCGTGGTTGCGAGGCGCACGGGTTCGCGTTCGCCGGTCAGGAGACGAACGGCGGCAGTTGCAGGTCGGGACATGAGGGCTTGCTCCATAAAAAAAGCCCCGCATAAGCGAGGCTGGAAGGGGGTTCGGTGCTGTCGGTGGGAGACTTAAGCTACGCGGCCGGACACCGCGCTATCCGGCGCAGCCGGCGATTTACATTTTCCGGACGGAGAGCGGCAACGCGGTCGAGACTACAGCAGCCCGCCAATGAGCCTTCTTGTGCCCCTCATGGCCGCCAGCCCGCAGGCCATGCCGGCGCAGTCGGCGACCCAGTCGAGGATATCCATATCGCGCGCGATCAGCTGCACGCCCTGAAGCAGCTCGATCGCCGCGCCGGTAATGGCAAGGAGCACGACCAGCCTCGTCTTGTGTTCCGGCCAGCCGAGGCTTCCAAGCGCCGCCAGCACCGCGAACGCCGCGGCGTGGTTGAGCTTGTCGTGCTGGAAGGTGAAGCCCATGTCCAACTCCTGCAGGAAGCGCACCGGCGAAAGCGCGAGCAGGAGGACGCCGGCCAAGGTGAGCAGAAAAACGATCCTTGCCATGGTCGAAAAAGAGTCCGTGCGCAACAGGTCAATCCTTCATCTGAAACAGGAGGCGATCCAGGAGGCACCGCCAAACTGACCGCTCGGCGGTTAGCAGGCCATAAGCCAGGATCGTGACCACAATCAGACCGCCGGCACGTTGCCATCGCCGGCGGGGCGTACTCACCGGTGATCGCGCCAGCACTGATCTGGTCGAGCCGTGCATCACTTTGGGAGCAACGGAAGCACGTTCTCGTCAAGAAACTTCAGACGGCTGCCCAACATTTCGGCGTAGGCAGGGGTCGCCGGCACGTTGACGGGGATAATGTCCGCGACCGACTTTCCCTCTCGCGCGGCTTCGACCCACTCTTCCATGGCGCCTATCTAACCGTCCAGGGCAACATGGGGTGGACGCTGTCTAGATTCGGAGCGGCGTCATTCATGTTGTTCGCCTTCTGCTTTTGCCATCTTCTATTAGCCCAGCGCGCATAATCTCCAGCATCGCTGTGACGCTGTATATGATCGGCCCTGGTAGGGGTAGTATGTTTTGATACATGATCTGCCCCACCGTCGTCTCATCTCGAACATTAGCCTATAATCCTTGCGCACGCCAAAACCGTCGTGACTCGTCTATGCGTTCACTTCCAACCGGACCAAAGCGGAAGTAAACTCCGCTACCATTCAGAATGTGTTTAGGTGATTTTGTCGCGCTTCCATGGCGAAGACTTTGTATCGCGCCACGCACGCCAGCCTAACGGCAAATCCGCCAACTGTGCAACAGTTCCATCAAGCTCGACCACCTCGACCAAGGCCACTAAAATTAGGTCATCTTGATCAACTTCAGCTTCATTTCCGTAGAATTGCCACGACTCATTATCGTCGCCGTCATCATCATGTGACACATACGCAATCCAGCCGCCCCCCTAAATATCTTCCGAGTCGAAATAACGGCTGTGTTTTTTGGGTTTTCGAACTTCCATTCGGTCATATGTCACCTATTTATTCGATTTTTCTATATTCTCAAACCCAGCCGTAAGACGAAGATTTTTATGGCTATTTGATCCTGACGATTTTGTCTTGTCAGCGGGATTAACCGGATCTATGTGATCGATATGAGCTTCATTTTTTGGAGGAGTTACGCCTCTTTTGCTTTTCTTTGCTGGAATTATTTCTATACCACTCTCATCCGATCTAAAAATTCCATCATTCACCATTTTATTTTCCTCGAAAATAGCTATCCTCTGCTTCTTTGTTGGATCCTTGCCGGACGCAACGTTGGGAGGATCTTCCAAATGCGTATAGGGCCTCCTTATTTCTCGGGCCTTGCCGGTCGAGATCGGAATCTCTTCTGCATTGACAGAAACCGGGGGAGCCCCACTATCCAGTACGATATCAGGTTTAGCATTCGCAGAACGCCCGGCAAGCCTTGCCAACACCTGGCTGCCAACTGCACTGAGCCCTTCGGCAAGGACATTGCCGCCCGCCCCCCAAAGCGCGCCGTTGGCAATTCCCCAGGGGACGCTCTGTCCTGTGTTGAAGGCGTATGCCCCGCCATAAGTGCCACCCGCCACACCCCCGACGCCAGTTCGGGCAGCAAGACCGATCAAGCCGTTCTCTGCCGCCGCGCCAACGCTTGCCCGGCCCAGCAAACCGAACAAACTCTCCGCCAGGCCATATCCGCTTAAGCCGGTGCCGAGGGCTTCCGCCGCCCAACCGGCCGAACCGGCCCGGTCCTCGGCGTCCTCGGTCTTGGCCTGTTCATCTTCGAGGAGGTTCTGGTAGTTTCCTCCGGACCAAGCGGAGTCCAGCCCGGCGGAGATCGCATCCGCACCGCCGGCGGCCGCGCCCTTAGCCGTGAGGCGGCCGACATCCGAGAACGCCAAGCCGAATTGCTGTAGCCACGGCATGGTGCTGTACTGGGCTTGGGCCGGATGTTCCCCGATCCACGCCAGCCCGTTCTTGAGCACTGCAACCTGGGCTTCCAACGACTCTGGCGCGACGTTCGGATCTTGGGCGGCCTCGGCTCGCCACTGGGCTTCCGCCGCCACAGAAATCTGTTGGGTTGTCGCCTTGCGGGCATCAGGATCGCGAACCGCCAGGACGATCGAACTCAATTTGGCAAGGCGCTTTTCGAACGGCACACCTTGGTCGATGTATTTCGCCGCCTGCTGGCCAGCTACGGCCCAGGGCATTGGCAGTATTCGGTCGAAGCCCAACTCCTGCTGAGCAGCGACGGCCCAGGTGACGGCAGCCTTATAATCCTCAGGAGCTGTGATCTTATCCCAGTCCGGAGCATGGTTCGGGAACAGTTGGCCGACGTAACCGGCGGGATCGGCGCGCCTGGCACCCAGCACCAATTGCGCGGCGCCGGCCCTTATCTCATATTGCTCCCGCTCTTCCGGCGAGCCGTAGGGGCCGGGTTCAAAATCCCGAATCTGGGCGTGTATCGCCTGGTTCGGGACGGGTCGCATGTCGAAAACCGCGCGGCCGATATCAGCCGTTATGTCGAAGGCTTGGAGACGCTTGCCGCCATCTTCGGCGCCGTACACGGCAGTGAAGTCTTCGGCACCCGGTGTCTTGCCAGAATAGCTGCCGGTATTGGCAATGGCAGCCGGCGCGTTCTGCAAGGCGATGTCGATGTTCGTGCGCGCATCGACCAGGCTTGCCACAGTCGCTACCTGCGCCTTCTGGCCGAGATCCTGAACCGTGTCCGGCGACAAGTCGGCAATCCAGGGTCCTGCGGCAGCCCAAGCCGTATTTCCGACGGGCCCCACGGAACCCGTGCGGATAGGTGTTTCGTCGGACGGAAGGCCACCTACCGGCGCTTCGCGCGTCGCCAGCACGCTGGACCCACTCGCCCGAGGTCCGCCCACAGCTTCGATGGTATCGTCCTTAGTCCTGCCGTCCGTTGAGACCGCCCCAGCCCCCAGCACCTCCGCAGCACCTTTCGGGTCCTTGGCGATCATCGCCTGGACGAGTGCCTTTGCCGTGTTGCTGCGCCAGGCGACCTCGGCGGCCTGGCGGGCCACCGGGTTGCCCATCTTGCCGATCAGGTCGAGCCCGCTCTGCCTGATCGCCTCGAACGTGCCGCTATCGTCCGGGTCGCCCTGCGCGATGGCGCTTGTGTAGCCGTCCTCGACCTTGCTCCACTCGGCCTGCTCATAGTTCTGGCGCCGCGCGTGCTGCTGCGCGGCCATGCGCGCCGAGCCGGCCAGCCGCAATGCCTGCTTTTGGGCGAGGAAATTGGCGCGTTCGCCCTCCGGCACTTTCGCTACGGTGTCGTCGAAGATCTGGTCGAACAGGCCGGGCCTGACGACGCCGTCGCTGCGCGGATCGAGCTGGCCATACATGAAGTCGTGCAGGCCGCCGCCGTCGGCCGGCGCGGTCTGCACCGCCACGGCCTCGGCGTGGGCGATGCGTGCGTTCAGCTCGCGGCCGATAATGTCGGCGTCGAACGCGTCCTGCTGCTGCTTCTGTTGCTTGAAGCGCTCGGCAATCGCCGAGAGCTCGTCGCCAAAGCCTTGCATGGCGGCGCCCACCGGCGAGCCGTCGGGATAGGAGGCCACAGTGCCGGTATCGAGGCGGCGCTGGGCAAGCTGGAGCGGGATGGTGGCCATCAGTAGAGGCCTCCGCCCGGCGCCGGCGGGAAGGCGCTTCTGCCGAACGTCACCGCCTTGGCCGGGTCGTAGAGGCCGGAGATGCCCGACACGAGGTTGCCGCCGGCCTTGAAGATCGAGGCGCCGACCGCCTGCCTGCCGGAAAAGCGCGCAATCGCCGCCTGCGTGGCGAGACCGTTCTGGCGCAGCTGCGAGCCGTACTGGATCGCCTTGAGGTCGAGCTGGCCCTGCCTTGCATTGGCCGCCATCACCTCGGTCGGCGAACCAGAAATAGCGACGCCCGAAGCGCCGGCCTGGGCACGCGCCTGCGCCTGCAGCAGATCCTGCTTGTGGCGCTCCTGGCCCTGCTCGAAGGCCGAGCTTTGAGCGTCGGCCCGCGCCTGCTGTTCATAGGCTTTGGCCTGGTAGTCGGCCATCTGCCTGGACTGCTGGCCTTCCGCCAGCGCGCCGCCGGCCGAAAGCGCCGTACCGATAAGAGCTAGTGTGCACATGGTCAGCCTCGTTCGCTGGCGGGAATGAATTTGCTTTTGATGCCGTCGACCGGCGCACCGATCGAAGGCCGCCGGTCGAGCACGCCGCCCGGGCTGAGGAAGGACAAAAGCAGCCGGTCGGCCTGGATCGCCGGGCGGCTGAGACGCGATGGCGCGGCGGCGCGCGGGCCGGCCATGGCAGTGCGCCGGATGGTGGTCAGGTTGACTCTGACCCCGGCAGCGCCGTCGGCATTGAACAGGCCGTTGGCAGCGATGATGGCGCGGCTCAAGGCATCGGCCGCGAACAGCTCCTGGCGCAGCTGTTCGATCAGCCAGTGGATCGTGCGCCAGCGCTCGCCGAGCGCCTCGGCGTTTGTCCTGACCGCGTCGCCCGGCGCGGGCGTGGCGGCGACGGCTTCGGCGGGGGGTTCGTCCAGGGGGGCGCCAATGCGGCGCTCGTCCGCGTCCTCGATGGTTTTCTCGATCAGCGCGATTTCAGCGTTGCAGTCGTCCAATGCGGCACGCGCCGCCGTCAAATTGCCGGCGCCGAAGATCGCGTCAAACTTTTCCGTTTCCAGCTCGCCCTTGCGGGCGATCGCATCGTTGAGGTCGGTGTCGAGCAAGGCGCGGATGGCAGCGAAATCGGCAGCCGTCCGCGCCTTGCCGAGTTGCTCGGCATGGGTTGGGGTCACGGGTGGGTTCCTTGGTTGGGGAAGCGATGGAAGACGGAGCGGGTGATCTCCCCCCTCGAGGGGGAGATGGCCGGTAGGCCAGAGGGGGTCGTCTCGCGTGTAGCTCCAACCCCCTCAGTTTGCGATAGGAGGCCGCGTCAGGACGTGCCGACCCCCTCTGTCGCCTTCGGCGACATCTCCCCCTCGAGGGGGGAGATCAGCAGTTTCTAAGGCTCGGCGTCGAACACCGGTGTCATCGCCCTGATCGTGCAGGGCGTTGGATTGACGTGGCGGATCTTCACCCGCCCCTGCCCTTCCCAGCTATCGTCGATCGGCACCTCGACATTGCCGGTGAACAATTTCGCCATGCCGTCGGGTGCAACCACGGACGGAATGCGAACCTGCTCCCAGCGGCCGCGGATGAACGACTGGACCTGAAGCCCGGTTGTGTCGGTTTCCAGCAGCGAAAGAATGAGCTTGGCCACCTTCTTGCGCCGCCCGACGATCGATCCGTCGCGGCCGCCGACATCGAGCTCCAGCGTGTTGGCTTCGGACTGGTAGCCGAGCCCGACCTGCCATTTGGCTGCCGTAGCCCCCACCGGGCAGCGAGACCGCGCCAGCGGCCACAGCAAGGCCCTTGTAGACCTTGCCATCGGCCAGGACGTCGGCTGTTTCGCCGTTGAGATGATCAAGCCCCGAGACCGTGCCCACAGCGACGCCGCCATAGGTCAGGCCGCAGTCGACTTCGAATGCATCGCCGATCCCGCCATACTCAAACGGCGCGGTCTTGATTTCGATATAGCGCCTGGTCACGCCGCCGATCGTGCGCTTGACGATCAGCCAGAGATCGTCGTTGCCGTCCTGGCCGGGCGTCACCACGGCGCTTTCGACAACGGCCCAGTTCGATCCTGCGAAGCTTCCGGCGATCTGGTGGATGTGCATGCCGCGAACGTCCTGCGACGGCTGGTGCGTGTAGCCGCCGAGTTCGCCATCCCCGAGCGGGAACCAGAGCAGCGGATCGGGGTCGGTCTGGAAGGCGAGTTCGACGACGCCTTTCTTGGGAATGTGCTCCGATATCTGACCGACATCGTCGGAGGTGAAGCGGCCGGTGGCGTTTTGCGTCAGCTCGGCGATCGATTTGCGGGAGCGGGTGACATAGAGGAACGACTGCCCCGCATCGACGGGACGCAGCGGGGCACAACCGAAAGTCCGGGACCGGCGGTTCTTGAACGAGGACGGCGTCAGCGCCTCGTCGATGCCGGAACCCGACAGCGCCCTCACCCCGCCAAGCGTTCCGATGATCAGCGCACCGTCCGATTCCGCCACCCACGTAATGTCGTTGGCCTGGCCGCCACCTGCCTGCACGAATTCCAGCGCGTCGGTGTCTTTCTCACCGGTGGCGAAGTTGTCGAAATCGCCGGTTTGCGAGGCATAGACCGAGAATTTTCGGCTGAACGCCAGACGCTCCTCGTAAAGCGAACCGCTCTGGACATACTTGCCGGGCACGAACGTGCCGAGACGCCAGCGGATGATCGGGCTGAGATCGGGCAGAGCATGCCCGTACAACTGGACCGTGACCACCGTCGTGCTGGTTCGGGCAACGACCTTGGCCCAGCGCCAGAAGCCATCCGCGCCAAGCAGACGAATGGCGCGGCCGATATCGCTGGTCTGGAAGCCGATGCCGTCGTTGATGCCGACGATCGAGGAGGCCGAGAGATCAAATGGCGTTTGCGACGGCGCGTATTCGTGCAGGGCCAGTTCGGCGATAGCGGTTCCGTCGCTGCCGCCACCTGAAAACAGCAGCTGATAATATTCGTAGGCAACCGTGTTGTTGAAGCCGTCGAAGAAACGGGTTTCCGACTTGGACCAGCCGGTCTCTCCGTCCCGGCTGTCGAGCGTCGTCCAGTCGGTGCCGTTGTGCGAGGCCTGGAATTGCCACTGGGTCGGCGATGCAGTGTCTGAGTGATCATTCGTGGCGGTAATCCAGTAGGCGTCGACCGTCTTGGCCCCGCCGCCGCCGAACTGGTAGCGCAGATACCCGCTCGGAAAGCCCGCTATGTTCTCCCCCTTCTGCTTGTCGCCATCGAACACCTGCCACACGTCGGATGAGCCGTTGCTGTTGCTGACCGTGCCGCTTGGCAGCGTATTCGCGACCATGACCGGCATGGCGTTGCCGGTTGCGGCCGGCGTTAGCGTCGTGGCCGTGGTGTTGATCTTGTCGTATGGGCCGTCGAGAAAGACGAAATCGGCGAGCGTCCAGGTCGTGTGCGCAGTGCGCGTCAGCACTTTGACCGGATGATCCTTGTGGGTGATCCACATCTGGTCTGCCGACTGGACGAATTGCAGGTCGAACAGATCGGCCTCGGGATAAGGCGAAACGACTTCGACCGTGCCGACACGCGCGCCATAGGCATAGACGCGGATGTAGAGATCGCCGAATTCGAGCGCATAGGCCTGATCGGCCGAGAAGATGAACGGGATCAGCCGTGTCGCCTTTGATGAGTCCCTCACCTCCGCGCAAAAATAGGTGCCGCCACGCTTCCTGATACCGCCATGCGGCAGCGTGACGAAGTTCGTGCATTTCGACAGCGCCGCCCGGTAGAGCTCGAGCGAGGCGCGAGCATGCAAGCGGGGAGAAATCTCGCCGCGGATGAAAGCATCCTGGATCGGATAGAGCGTGGTCATCGGCCGACGCCCCGGCTGTCGCCGCGCTGGAAAGCCCAGGACGTCGTGGAAAATCTGCCGCCGCGCTGGATGGCATTGGCCGAGTAGGCGGCGTCCAGCGCCCTGTCATAGGCGCTGCGTGCGACGTCGATCATGCTGGCCTTGTGGGTCAACGGATGCGCGATCTTGATGGCGAGCGCCGCCACCAGCACTTCGGTGAACAGCGCGTCCCAGTCGTTGGGGTCGGTCAGGTTGGCGACATAGCGGATGATGCGCGGGCCGGCCTGATCGGAATAGACCAACCCGGCCTCCTGCCGCCATGAGAGCGGCACGCCATCCGGCTCGCCATTATGGGTCAGCGGCAAGGGCCGCAGGCAATCGGCGGGAAGCTCATAGGCGAAGTTCAGCGTGCCAGCGCCGCTGCCGGTGTCGAAGCCGGCGACCGAGGCCGCCAGGATGGCGAAGACAAAGGCATGCTTGGTCAATTCGGCCTCGCGGGTCAGGTCAAAATGCAGATTGAGCAGGCGCGCCGCCTTGGCATCCTGGTCGAGGCTGTCGATCGGCGCCTCGTCGAGCACGGCGAGCGCCATGTTGGCGATGTCGAGCGGGGTGATGGCCATGGCTCAGCCCTCTGTCTGTATGGTTGGTCGGAGAAAACGGGGCATGGTGCCTCCACGGCAAAAAGCCGCTTCGAAGCGGCTGGGGATTTTTTGTGATTTTGGCTTGGGCGGAACGTTGCACGTCTCGTGCACGGGGGCCGTCACGACGCCACCCGCCCGTCATGAAACGGCGTGGCAGACGCTTCGTCAGCCGTCTTTTTCCCATTCGAGCAAGGAAGACGGCAATGCTTCGGCTATTGCAGTTTCACGACACCGCCGCGCAACGCGGCGATGTCTTGCATGAATTGTGTCAGCCGATGCGTGCGCCGGTCGAGATCCCTGTTTCAGCTGACGTGGCAAAGACGCTTGCTTTCACCCTTCCGGCACCTCCCGCCAAAGCCAAGCCCCTGTCCAGGGCATCCTGAAGACTTGGCGTGTAGTAGGCGGTGTCTTCCAGGCCGCTGAAGAAGTTTATGCGATGAACTTCCCCCTTCTTACTCATGACAATGCCCGCTTTTCGGAGCACTTCCTGAACTGTTTTGTACTTCATGTTCATGGTGACCTCCCTTACCAAGACAAGGCAGCATCGCCCTTTCTTGTAACTGTTTGGTGCCGTCGATTGGCCAAAGGGCAACATGAATGTTGTAGCGAACGCCAAAATTCACATCACTCCGACGCAGCGCAGCGGGTGAACTTGCGGGTCGCCACGGTGGCCGACCTGGTGTCCCGAAGGGGCGGACGTCTGACGCCCGCCCCTTCGCCCGATCAGGCCTCGGTCGTCTTCAGCGCGATGAACGTCATGTGCTTGACGCTCGACGCCGTGCGGTCCCAGTTTGCCGCCAGTGCCAGCTCGGCATCGGTGGCGAATTCGCCGGCCGAGGACGCATCGAGGAAGCGGGTGCCCGGCACATGCGGCACGAAATGCCGGCGGCCGACCATTTCGGTGACACCACCGCCATGGCCCTGCCGCGGCTTGCGGTCGAACTCGAGCGGCCCGCCTTCGGTGTTGACCGGCAGCTCGTTCCAAAGGATCGCCTGGTCCTTGAACATGAACGCCGTGTAGACGCCGCCGGCAACCGGAATGTCGTCATCGACGACGGCCCTGAGCCCCATGTAATAGGGGATCAGCGGCCCGCCCTGCTCGGACGACGGCACATAGTCGATGAGGTCGGCGAGCTTCAGCGCCTTCATCTGTTTCGAATGCATCCAGATCGTCTTGAACTTGTCGGCGCGGTCGCCCATCAGATAGGCGGCCTCGATGATGTCGGTGTCGACGATGGAGGCGCCGGTGACGCGCACCAGGTCACTGCCGTCATTGGCGATGTTGTCGGCCAGCACGCCTTTCAGTATGCCCAGCAGCGTCAGCTTGTTGGCGCGCTGCCAGCAGTCGGTCTGGCGGCGCACGATAAGCTTCTGCGGATCGTCGCCGGCAAGGATCGAGGTCAGATCCGGGATGCCCCAGGCCTGCGCACGCACATTGCGGGCCGCGACTTCGCGGCGCGCACCGATCTTCTTCATCTCGATCGAGTCGGCCGGGTCGTCATTGACCGGCTCGGACGGATCGTTGCCGAGGTCCTTCCAGCCGGGCATGTCGACGGAACGTCCGCCCAGGCTGAGCTTCGAGGCGATCGACGGGTCGGAAAACAGGATCCCGGCCTGGTAAATCTCCAGCGACTGGACGTGCTCCTCGAACGAGTATTGCGCATAGACGGACGGAACGATCGCGTCCGCGATACGGGTATAGGCGTCTGCCATTTTTGTCTTCCTTCAGGTTTGGGTTAAAGAGGATTGTTGGGCATCCACAGGTCGGGATTTTCGCCGGCCTGGCGTGCCAGCCGCCGGGCGCGGGCGGGGTCGCTTTTGACGAGCGCCGAGATGCCAGTCAGGTTGCGCTCGCCGGCGGCATTGCGCTTGAAGGGATTGCCTCCGCTCAAGGCAGCATTGCCGTCGATCGTGTCTTCGCGGAACATCGCCTCGCCGATGGCGTGGAACGCCTTGGCGATCTGCGGGTCGGTCAAGGCGCCGTCCGGCAGAAGGATACCCTTCGCCTTGTAGGCATTGACCAGTCCGAGCTTTTTCATCGCCCGGTTGGCGACCTCAAGCTTCTGGCGAAAGCCATCGCTGCCGGTCGGTCCCCAATCCCTGACGAGGTCGTCATGCGTCGTCTCGACCGAGCGGGCAAGGGCGATCTGCTGTGCCTTGGCCTGCTCGGCCATGTAGCCGACGAAGCGGTCGTGATAGGCCTGTGCGACCTTCGGGGTAGCACCTGCCTCGACCGCCCAGGCCTTGGACGCATTGGCGAGCTCGTCCGAATAGGCGAAGTTTTCGGGGAGCCCGTCGGGGCGCCGGTACTCGACCTTCTCGGGTGAGGTCAGCGGACGCATCGCCTCGGGCAGCCGGGCATGGAACCTGTCCCAGTCTTCCGCGGCTGCATCGGCTGCCGGAACGCGCAGGCTCTCGCCCTGCTGCCGCTCCAGCTCCGCATAGGAGGCGAAGACCCGATCGAGGCTTTCAGGCTTGGTCCAGCCCTTGGTTTCAGCAAGCTTGCGGTTGCCTTCGGAAAGACCGTCAAACCAGCTTTTGGCCGCAGGCGGGGCGGACCCGTTGTCCCCGTTGGCCGGTGGCCGTGCAAGGTTGCCCGCCGGTGGCGCCGCCACCACGGACCCGGCGTCTGCCAGATCTGTCATGAGAAGATTCCTTTTGTTACAGAATTAAGGCCGGTGATGAGAGCACTGGCGGCGAAGCTTGGTATCTCCCCCCTCGAGGGGGAGATGGCCGGCAGGCCAGAGGGGGTAGCGGCGCGTGGAGCGCCGACCTCATCTGTCGCCGGGCGTCGCGCCCGGTCGAACCGACCCCCTCTGTCGCCTTCGGCGACATCTCCCCCTCAAGGGGGGAGATTAGCGCCTACGCATTATCGCCCCAGTTCTCCCAGAGCAGCGTCATGGTGCCCGTAACGGCAATCGTGCCGTCGGCGTCGATATCGGTGCCGGTCGCAAACGCCAGGTTGAGATAGAGGTCGACCGGCGTCGCGGTGCCGTCGAGCGTCAAGGCTGCGGCAACATCGGCAATCGACGCGCTCGACGGCGCGGCACCGGCGCCATCCAGCGTGCGGCCGGTGGCGCCCAGCACATTGACCATGGTGCCGGCAAGCACCGCGCTCGATGCTGCCGTCGAGCCGAGCGACCAGGTCAGCGCGGCATTGTCGTTGATGGTCGACGCGCGGGTAGTCAGCACGGCGAACTGCAGTCTTGCCGTGCCGCCCCTGATGCGGATCTTGCCATCGAGAAAGTCGAAGAGCTTCTGGCTGGCAAAGCCCTGCGCATCGGTGACCGGCACCGGCATGGCATTGAACGAAAAGACGGTGCGGTAGGCGCCGCCCTGTCCGGTCGTCCTGGCTATCAGCCCTGCCCTGGGTGGGGCAAGGCCGGCTTCTCTGGCGGCGGCACGCGAAAGCGTCCGGGCAAGACCTCGGGTCATTTGATTTCTCCATTCTTGCGGGATTGAAAACGGGGTCGGCTGGGCCGCCGCACACAACAGCGGCAAAAGCTCATGGACATTTGGATTTATGTGTATTTATACACAACATGAAGGGCGCCGATGTCATCCACAGGCTGTTGGCGGATGGCTGGTACGAAGTGGCTCGAAAAGGAAGTCACGCCCAGTTCAAGCACAAATCCAAGCCGGGCCAGCTGACAGTTCCGCATCCCAAGCGCGACATCCCGATCGGCACTCTCAAGAGTATTGAAAAACAATCCGGCGTGAAGCTGAGGTAGAGAAATGCGGAACTATATCGGATTGATCCACAAGCAAGCGGACAGCGACTTCGGCGTCTCCTTTCCCGATTTTCCGGGCCTGGTGACAGCCGGCGTCAACCTGGATGATGCCCGTGCCATGGCCGGGGAAGCACTGGCCTTTCATGTCGAGGGGCTGGTCGAGGATGGCGAGGCCATTCCCGAGCCGTCATCCCTGGAGGAAGTGATGTCGGACAAGGACAATCTGAGCGGTGTCGCCATCCTGGTTCCCTTGAAAGCTGAAGCTGCGAAGGTCGTGCGTGTCAACGTCACCATTCCGGAAGATGTCCTCGATCAGATTGACCGATATGCGGAGCGCCACGGCTACAGCCGATCCGGATTTCTGGCCGCTGCGGCGAAAAAGGTAATGCAGATCGAGGCGGCGTAGCGCCCTGGAAGGCGCGACTGGAGATGAAGCTCTTTGGGTCTTGTTCGGTTACTTTCTTTGCGGATCAGGCCGTCAGACAAAAACAACCATGTCTTATTTCGTGAGGCACGGTGCCTATGTTCCGCCGCAAATGCGACCGTACTTGGCAAAATCGGCCCGTGTATTAGTTCATAGGTTTCAAGGGAGTACCAGACGATGACCATGTCCAGAGCCATTGCCGCCATGCTCGTGACCGCCGCATTGGCAGGCTGTGCGCAGACCGAAGCACAGCAGAGAACCAGCACTGGCGCGCTGCTCGGCGCCGGCGCCGGCGCGCTTGCCGGCCAGGCGATCGGCGGCAACACCAAGAGCACGGTCATCGGTGCCGGAGCCGGCGCCCTGCTGGGCGCCGTCGTCGGCAACGCCACCACGCCGCAGCCGCGCAGCGAACAGCTTTGCCGCTATCAGGATCGCACCAGCGGCCGCATCTACACCGCCCCCTGCGACGACCGGTATTATAACGGCGATTATTGATTGGTCCCTTCTCCCCGTTCCATGGGGAGAAAACTCTGAAATGCCGGCTCCGCTCCTCACCAGCCCGCCGGTATCCTCTCCCCGTAGAACGGGGAGAGGGCGCAGCGTCAGCCTCGCGCATCCGTTTCCCCCGATGATTTGGTCCTTCCGCTGATTAGCGGTCAGCGCTATCGTCCAGGGCTACCCACGGGGGCGGGCAATGCGGACTATTGCAACATTGAGGCCGGCGATCCTGCGCCTCATAATCCTTTTGTCGCTTTGCTTGTTTGCAATGGAGCCAGTGAACTCAAAAGATGGCGACGTCTTCATATGTTCAGTAAGCGACTTCCACACATGGTCCGACATACCGTCATCAGATGACTCGGGATTCGTCGCAGCTAACAAGGCCAGGAAATTTGATATCCAAGAATTTGCCGATCACTTCATTGTAACCAGCAAATCGGGCACGTTCAAACCATCGTCAACGAAATACGATATCTTCCGACGAAACGTATATCAGATCGCTGCATTTGACAGCACGACATTTATGCTCGACACCTTCGTTATGAGGACAGCAAATATTGAAGGTCCTCCGACCAAGGCGCGGGTCACGCTACAAACTCCAACATATCTGAACACGTGGTATTTGGACTGCACCTTGCAGAATTGATGCCCGCAGAACCGATGGCTATTCGCGTTCAGGTTTTGCAGTCCATCAGCTAAATCTCTGACGTGCGAAGTCACTAGGATCATTCAATCCTTTTCCGGCTCGTCGAATGAATGAATCCCGGCCGACTCATTGCCGAGGCGCTCAAACACGTCTAGCGCCCGCTCTGAAACAACAAGCGTGTGGTTCGAAGCCATGCCGAAGTCATCATGTCCTGGCTGCCCATGGATCTTTATCCAGACGAAGGTTGGAAGTTCTGTTTCTGGCTGCAGCCGATGAAACAACTCCGAAGCAGTAACCTCGACGTCGGCAAACGTCGCCCCTGAAACTCGCATCTTCAGCAGCTCCAGCTCGGCTTCTTTGGTGACAAGATAACAGGGAAAACTCCTTATCAGGACATCACCTATCCAAACGTCAATCTCGTAGTGAAGTTTGCGCACAATCGGCGGGTGAACGCGGTTATCGAGAACCGTATTTTTGCCAAAATCACCAGCAACAAATGGCTCTACATAATAATAATCCATTTTTTCACCTATATTTTCCGACAGGCGGCACGAAATGATGGCCATATTTCTTATCCATCATTGTAGGATGATCCAGAATCTGCTGCTCCGTTGGATACGGGTACTTTTCATAGAATTTGTCATTTTCGCCCCTAATGATAACAAGATGCAGAATATCGTTTAAATCCTTAGGGATCCCGCGGAGATTTTCTATCGAATTGATCTTTTTCTTCGATAGGAAATTTAGAAGCCTCTTAAGTAATTGCTGCTCAGCCGGATGACGAATTACTACATCCTCGATGTTCACGTCGGGGTTCGCCTGAGCATACGCTTTCCTAAAGCCCCTACGCCTCCAGCCTCGCCGCCTTCTCCAGCGCAGCCAACTGCGCCTCGTCCAGCATCAAAAACCCCATAATATGCTGCACCACTTCGGCCCGCGCGTTGCTCAGCGCGCTGTGCAGCTCGAAGCCGTTCGGCGTCTTGGTCTTGGCCAGCCACTCGCCATAGGACGGGCGGCGGTAATAGCCGGTTGCGGCCGCCAGGTCGGCCAGCACCATTTCGCCGTCCTGGCCCGAGAACACCCTGAGATAGGCCTTGGCCAGGGCATCCCGCGCCTTGGCCGGGCCGCCGGCCTGGCTGGAATGGGCGAAGCGTTTGCCGCTCATGCGCCCTGCCCACCCGAAGCATCTTGCACAGCCTGCGGCATCAGCCCGCCGAGCCCATCGAGCAGGCCGCTGTCGCGCGCCTGCACTGCCGCCGGCACGGCATCCCTGGCGACCTTGCCCGCGGCAGCCATCGCCGCCATGCCGGCCTGTTCTTGCTGTGCCTTGGCGCGGGCATCGCGGATGCCCGCCACCTCGTCCTGGCGGCGAAAAATGCGCTGCGGGCTGCGGCCGGCGCCCTGCACGATCTTCAGCGCCGCGTCGCCGTCGATATTGTCCATCACGCCGGGATCGAACTGCGCCATCTGCATGGCGGTGGTGACAACCTGGATGGTGTCGCGCGCCTCGGCCGAACGGCGCAGCACGTCGAGCGGGCCGGTGAAGGTCGGCCGCAACGCCTTGCCGGCAAGGCTCGCCGGCGGCAGGAAGCGGCTATCTTCCTCGAAAAGTCCCTTGTCCTCGAGAATGCCCAGCTCGCGGTCGAGATTAGAGGCAAAGCCGGCCTGAATGATCGAGCCGGACGGCCCGAGCAGCGCGCCCTTCTCCTCTTGCCGGATCAAGGCCTCGGTCGCCGTCATCTGCGGGTTCTGCACCAGCGTTTGAAACAGGTTGACGAACATCATGTCGCGGATCTCCTCGGCCCGGCTGTCGGCATAATTGAAGGCATAGGTCGGGTTCTGTCCGGTGGCGATCGGCGCGATCAGCGGCCGGCCGGCATCGTCGATCAGCCCGGGATAGTTCTCGCCGGGATTGAGCACCGGCACATAGTCGAGCCTTGCCTTGGAGGCGGTCGCCGGATCGGTGATCTGCTGCAAGGCGCGCAGGCCGGAGCGCCGCACGGCGTTCTCCTCGCGCACCGTCGTCAGCGCCTCGATGGTCGGCGAGATGCCGTAGGGATCGCCCTCGTAGCGGCGCCAGTTGAAGCATGACACCGGGAACGAGCGAAAACCGCTTTCCCTGACGATCGCCTCCTCGTCCTCGATCACATGATAGGAAGCGAACGCGGTATCGAGATACTGGTAGGAGCCGCTCAGACTGTACATCTTGCGCTCGTCGCGCGGCTGGATGCACTGGATTAGCGAGATCTTGGTCTCGCATTTGGCGGGGTCGTCGACCAGAATCTTGATCCGCGCCGGCAGTCTGTCATAGCCGAGCAGTTGCGCCGCCTGTCTTGCCGTGCGCTCGTAGCGGCGGTGGAAAATATCGACCTGGCCCCAGCGGTTGCGTGAGAGATAGCCTTCGACCACTGGGATCGAGGCATAGCGGATCAGCGTGCCGCCAAAACCTTCCTCGGCATAGAGATAGGCCGGGCCATAGCGCACGACATTGCGCAGGCAGGCCTGCGTTGCCGGCACGAAATTGGAATTGGCGGAGTATCGCAGCGAGAACAGGAAGTCGCGCAGCGCTTCCGCCCATTCCTTCTCCTCGTCGGTTTCTTGGTCGTTGATGGCCGCGGTCGACAGCCCATGCCATTTCTCCGACTGCGGGATGATCAGGCTTTCCAGCCCGGCGGCCAGCCGGTTGGCGGCCGAGTTGATGGTATTGGCGTAGACACGCGCACCGCGCCGCTCCTGCCGCTCGGCCTGCGAATCGACGCCGGCCTGACGGCGGCCACTCCACATGTCGGGCGCGTCGGGATCGCAGAATTCGGACACCGCCTCCCAGACATGCTCGTACTGGCTGCGCTCGCTCTCCAGTTCAGCCTGTCGCGACAGGATATCGCGAGCACGGGAATCGCTCATGGTCAGCCTCGCTTGATGGGTGAATGGGAAAAGAAAGATGGCGGGACGTCGAAACTACCAATCTCCCACTTGAGGGGGAGATGTCCGATAGGACAGAGGGGGTCGTCTCGCGTGGATCGGCGACCCCCTCTGTCGCCTTCGGCGACATCTCCCCCTCAAGGGGGGAGATCGGCAGCGCCTTATTCCGCCGGCGTCGTCTCCAGCGCGGCTTTGCGCCCAAAGCGCTGCACCACGAAACGGCCCATCTTCTGGCCGGGCACTTCGATCAGCGTGTAGGTGATCCAGGACAGCAGGCACACCACCAGCAAGACGACGACAACAACGACCGCGAAGCGCAACGGCGCCGACAGCTCGTGGCCGAACTGGGTGATGACCAGAGCCGCCACCGGCTGGAGAACCAGCAGATGGATCAAATAGATGCTGAAGGAAAGCTCACCCATCAAATGAAAGAACCTGTTGGCGAGCGTCATGGCGATCTTTCTGGCCACGATGCCCATCGTTCCCGGCAGCATCCGGTAGAGAACCAGGGCAAAGAACCCCAGGACGAGCGCTTCCCGCATCAACAGCTTGCTCAGCCCATAGCCGCCGCCGAAGGGCAGCGCCGCCAGCAGCATGGCCAGTGCCAGATGCACGAAAGGCCGCTTCTGCCTTTGATGGACGACGCCCGCCAGCAGCATCCCGCACAGGAAAATCTGCATCTTCAACGGCAGGAACGACGGCATCGGAAAGTGGACCGACAATTGTCCCATCAAGAACACGATCGCGCTGCCGATCGCCGCGACCAGCATGGCCGCCCATAGCCAGTCAAGCCTGCGCACCAGCAGCATGATGGCCGGAAACAGTGCGTAGAACTGCATCTCCAGCCCGAGGCTCCAGTCGGGCAGCGGCGTGCGATAGGCGAAATTCGGCACCAGGCCGAACAGGAACAGCAGATGGGCGCCGATATTCTTGAGGCCGCTGTCGAGATAACGCTCGGGCGCCTGCGGCGACCGCAGCAGGAACTCGTCGATGACCATTCTCGACCCGTAGAGATAGGGGCCAAGCGCCAGGGCAACGAACAGCATGACGTAGAACAGCGGCGCTATCCTGAAATAGCGGCGGGTCCAGAATTTCAGCCAGGTTTCCGGCCTTTGCCAAGGCTCCCTGTCCTGGCGCAGCTGGTAGTGGAACACCATCAGGAAGCCGGACAGCATGATGAACAGATCGACGCCGAGGTCCGGTTCGCCGAGAATAGGAATCTGCCAGCCGGTCAACAACAAGCAGTGCCCGATGAGCACCCAGATCGCGGCAAGCGCCCGAAGCCCG
Organism: Mesorhizobium sp. M0018; assembly: GCF_040323955.1. Lineage (NCBI taxonomy): Bacteria > Pseudomonadati > Pseudomonadota > Alphaproteobacteria > Hyphomicrobiales > Phyllobacteriaceae > Mesorhizobium > Mesorhizobium sp. M0018. Next base: position 60,852 of record NZ_JAMYVL010000011.1, read on the forward strand.
TCCAGGCACTCGATGCGCGATGACCGGGCTTCTGTCATGCCGAACTCCTCGATAGCCATGTTGCAATGCAGCATGGCGGCTGAGGGAGGAATGTCAACCGTGCGGAAGGAACACGATTTGCGCTGGGCTGTTACGGAAAACGCGAAACACCTGAGGGCAATTGTAGAGGCATGCACTTGAACACCCGGGGCGCGAAGGATCGCGGCTTACGCGATCCCGGCAGGCAAGCTCCCGTCTATCTCATCTTCAACCTTGCATGCCGGCGCCAGTACCACCAAGCCAGCACCCGGTTGCGGAACACTCTTCTCATGGCGCCCATGTCACACCCCCAGCAGCACGCGGCGCTGGCCGGTCAGCTCACTGGGCGACAGATCGGTCTTCACCGTTCCTGCGGTGCCGTCATTGGCCGCAAGCTGGGCCCGCAAGGCGGCTTCGCGCGCCTGCACGTCCTTGTCGGCAATGGTCGGTGTCGGCGGCAACGGCTTCAGCGCCGGCGGCTTTTGAAAAAGGCACATAGTTTTCTCCAAAGTGAGAGGCTCTTGTCCAGTCGTAGAGCAGAAAATCCTCGCCGTTCCTGCCATAGCCCGGCAGGCGGCAGCGTTGCGTCGCGCCGAGCCGGCCTAGCCAGCGCAGCGCCAAATCATTGGCGGCCAAGGCGCGGGCCTCGACACGCCAGGCGCCGCGCGCGGCAACTTCAGGCCCGAGCACGGCATGAAAGAACTCCGTAATCCCAGGCACGCAGCGCCTCATGTGGCGCGTGCCCCAGCTCCAGGCGATCCATAAGCCGCCGCGCTGCTCGGCAGCGCCAAAGCCGGCCTCCGGATTGCCGTCGAGCTCGGCGACATAGGCAAACCCTTGCAGCGCCGTCAGCGCCAGCAGCGCAGGCGACCAGGCATCGAACTGGCAATCGATCTCGGCCCGGTCCTCGGGCCGGAGGTTGGCGGCGATGTAGGAGAGGTCGCGCAGGGTGGCGGGAATGATGCGGAGGGTCATGTTGGGTCACTTTCCGGCACGCTGCGAAGCGGAGAGCCCTAGAGAAACGAGGCGCCAAGCTAGATTGACTCTCTTTGCCGTCTGGATTTCCTTGGCCTGTGACTTGTGGATGTACCTATGGGAACAAGCGCATGACTTGTAGTAACTGCGCGCCGATCGAGGAGACCCGTACGATCTTTAGCACCGGTTGTCTCGCGGCGGCGATCACGATGGCCAAAGAGGCCATACGCGACGGTATTCTGCAGCAAGTACCGGGTGGTCCTATGTCGAGTGTCATCCCGCTTTCGGATCTCAACCCGGATGGACCATGGGACGATCTGCTTCGTTACCGCTTTCGCTGCACGACCTGCGCACAGGTTTTCTTGCTCTCCGCAGAGACCTATCATGGCAGCGGCGGCGAATGGGCTAAGGAGCCCGGCTAAGCTTTTCGGCGCTTCCTCACCGAAACGCCCCCAGCGGATCGGCCTGCCCGGCCTTCCGCCGCGCGGCCTTGAACATCGCCGGGTCGACCTGCGCCTCCCTCAGCATCATCACGCCGTAGCGGGTCGCGGCCATCAGATCGTGGCGCAGCTTCACCACTTGGCCGTCCCTGCGATGATAGAGACGGAACTCCTCGAACCAGGGCAAAAGCGTCGAAACCATCTTGAAGCGGCTTGATTGCATGCGGCCAAGCATCGGCCCGACCGCCACCGAACCGCCGGCGAACTGCGCGCGGGTGCCAAGCCTCTACTTGTAAGCCACTGCTGCGCTTGCAGGTCCCGCCAACGGAATAATCTCGCAGCGACTAAACCCTGCCTCTTTGCACCACTCGGTGAACTGGGCGCCGGTGAAGTCAAACGCCTCGCCAAATTCGATCAGCATGTTCAGCGACATCATGAGACCGAAGCCGTTTTGCCTGCGTTCGTCGTCGATGATGTTCTCGATGGCGACCAGCGCGCCACCGGTCGGCAATGCACGGTAGGCCTTGGCGATCAGCATTTTCTTGTTCTCGAGATTCCAGTCGTGAAGGATCATTCCCATCGTGATGATGTCCGCCTTGGGGAATTCGTCCGCGAAAAAGTCGATCGTCTCGGCGATGACCCGGCCGCCGAGATTGCGCTCCCTCAAGCGCCGTTCGGCGATCGGCTGCACATCGGCGAGATCGCACGTCCGGCATTGCATATGCGGATGCCGCGCCGCGACGATGGCCGAAAGCTGCCCGGTTGCGCCGCCTATATCGGCCAGCGTCTTATATTTGGAAAAGTCGAATTTCTCGGCAAACGCCGTGAAATTGCCCATGGAGATGCCGCTCATCGCGTCCATGAACTGCTCCAGGCGCGCCGGGTCCGCATAGAGCTCGCCGAACATCGACTTGCCTGTCTCCTTGATCTCGTTTTGAGGCTTTCCGGTTTGCAATGCCGGTGTGAGATCGCCCCAGAACCGATACAGTCGTGCGTTCGCCATCTCAAGGATTCCACCGATGTATTGGGGGCTCCGCTTGACCAGGAACAGCGCGGTCGATGGCGTATTGCCGTATTTGCCGGTTTCACCGGCGCCGTCCCTCTGCAGCAATCCGAGCGCGACGAGGGTGTCGAGAAAATCATACGTTGCGCGCGGATGCAGCCCCATCGCGCCTTGCAGTTCGAGGCCCGTTTTGGGGCCGTCCGCAAGCAGCGAGAAGAGTCCCAGTTCCACGGCGCTCAACAATGTCTTGGCTGGCCAGAACCCAAAGCCAATTTGCAGTATGTGGTCTGGAGAAATTCCGTCTTGCATCTGAGCCTCCCCTATCGGCGAACGCCCCCGTGAGGCCACGCCGATGCGTCCCTTGAGCGGGATCATTCGATGCTACACCACGTCCACGGACGTTCACTACAGTTTTCCAATCGGAGCCGGAGCGCATTGCCTCCCTCCCGATTTTCCTCACCGAAACGCCCCCAGCGGATCGGCCTGCCCGGCCTTGCGCCGCGCGGCCTTGAACACCGCCGGGTCGACCTGCGCCTCCCTCAGCATCATCACGCCGTAGCGGGTCGCCGCCATCAAATCGTCGCGCAGCTTCACCACCTGGCCGTCCCTGCGGTGATAGAGCCGGAACTCCTCGAACCACGGCAAAAGCGTCGCAAACACCTTGAAGCGGCCTGAATGCATGCGGTCGAGCATCTCCATCAGCCCGGCTTCGACCGAGACCGAACCGTCGGCGAACTGCGCATGGCTGGCGAGCATGTTCAGCCCGTGTGCGGAATATTGCTTCGCCAGTGCGGTGCCGGCACCTTCCAGCGTCTCGCGGCGGCCGTCGCGCGGCCATGCCCAAGGCAGCCATTCGCCCCATGGTTTCAAGGTCAGCGCCTGCATGGCGGGCGTCTGCTGCGAAGCCCGGCAGGCCTTTGTGACATAGACGACATCGGCCTCCGTATCCCAGGCGAGCTCGACCGCCGCCGAGGGATGGTCCCAGCCGAAATCGAGGGCCCCGAGCCGCGGCCAATAGCGCGGCAGCGGGAACGGCTCGCAGGCGATCAGCTCCTCGGCCACCGGAAAGATGCGGCCGGAGCCGAGCACCGGAATGCCCTTGGCCCGCGCCTCACGCTCATGCGCCGGATAGGCGGCAATGATCTCGGCGCGCTGCTGCGGCGTATAATGCCCCGCATCGTCGATGGTCATGAAGGTGACGTGGCGGGTCATTGTTTTTCACCCTCGCGGCATTGAATCGTGGTGGCGGGTGCGCGCTTCAACGCCCCGCCTCGCGGCTCCGTTTGCATCGCTCGGAACACCTGCCACGGAGCCGGTCGAAAAGTCGGGATCAGATCGCCCGACGTTTGATGCGCACGACTTTCGGCGCCTGTGCATCCATGAACATGTAGCACCGGCCTAGCAGCGCCTTTTTGCCAAAATCATCGAATACGTTCTGCCCGAGCGGCGTGAACAACACCTCGTCGGTCGTCAGTCCGTCCTGGTGGCGAGCCTCGATCTCTGGCCAATGCGCCTTGGCAATGTCGGTCAGCACGACGTTGAAGGCAGGATGATTGTAACTGACCAACAAATTGCCATCGTCCATATCAGACGGTTTCATGTCCGGGTGGTAGTTGTAGATCTCGGCAAGCGTCTGGATGGCTGCCAAGGATGCAGCGCCATCGGAAAGACCAGCCTCCGTCAGCACACAGGTGCCGTTTTCAAGGATGGCAAAGTCACGCTCCTGGTTGAAGTAGTAGCCAAAGCGCTCTTCGATGCGATCGATGGGCTGCGAAAACGATGGCCGCCATTTCGGAACGGGAGGAAAGGTCGCTGACATCTCGGCTCTGCCCGCTGATGATACTGCAATTGAAGACAGGCCGCCGACGAACACCATCCGCCTATTCATAGTCGTGCCCAACGCAGTCAGTCTAGTTCCGGATCGTGACTTGGCAACCGCGATGATCTCGGCGCAGCGTGTAGTGTCCGGCATCGTCGATGGTCATGAAGGTGACGTGTTTCACCTTGTCCGCATTGAATCGTTTTGGCAGGCGCCGGACGCATGGTGTTGTTCGGCAAAGAAACTTTACGCGCTCGCTCAAAAGGCTTGGGTTCCTCGCCCCACGGAGTGGGGAGAGGTGGCTCGGCGAAGCCGAGACGGAGAGGGGGAATGGCGCCGACCTGTGCAGACAACAATCGAGGGAGCCAGCGTCTGGTGCTTGCCAAAGTCCCCTCTCCGGCCGCTGCGCGGCCACCTCTCCCCACTTTGTGGGGCGAGGAACCCAAGTCCTGCGATGTCACCTCCCCATCCCTCCCACCTGCTCCGCAGACAAAAACAGCAGCACCACATCCGACATGCCGAGCAGCGGCGTGAAGGTGACGATGGTGATGCCGCCGGTGGCGTTGGTGCGGGTCAGCCCTTCGGAATAGATGTCGAGCGGCGGTTCCTCGTCGAACCAGACGCCGTGCAGCGTTTCGCCCTGCCATTTCTCGCGACCCTTCTCGTAGCTCTTGAACGACAGCACCGATTCGTCGGCCTGGACATCGCCGCCGCCGCCCCAGCGCACCACGACGCTGTCGAGCGCGCCCGGCGCCCGTCCCGCCATCGTGCTGACGAGGGCGTCGGCCGGGATCATGCCGGTGCCCCAGGCCGCCTGCTGCTGCGGCGGGCCGATCAGGATGCGCTGCGGGTTGTCGCGCGTGCTTTCGCCGGTGACGCCGGCCGCCCATATTCGAACCGGACAATCGAAAATCTTGCCTTGCCACCAATCTGGATAGCGGCCGGTGAGGTGCATCGCCCATTCGGCGCCGCCGGCCCTGGTCTTGCCGAGCTGGTTGCCGGCCATGAACAGGCGCTCGCGATTGGTCGCGCCGGCGGCGTGGAACTCGGCCTGTCGGGGATAAGGCCGATAGGCGGCAAGCTGGTTAGTGCGGCGCCTGCGGTCCAGCTCCGCCAGCAGGCTGAGATATTCCGTCCTTGCCGCCCGGCTCTGCGAGGCCTTTTGCGAAGCCCGGCTTCTCGAGGAACGGCCTGAGGACGGCTTCGAGGCCGCGGATGCGCTGCCTGATTTCGTCATCGCTCAATGCATCCAGATTGTTGATGTTGACACTAATATCCTTGGGCAGCACCGACAGCACGAGCTTCAGGTACTGGTCGGGCTTTTCGGCGCGCACCTCGGCGATGACGCCGGCGCCATGGGCGCGAAAATCGGCGCGGATCGCTTCGAGAAAGCCGTCGGCCAGCGTCTTCTTCGGCCGCCTGGTTCGGCCGGGCTTGCCGGGTGCTTGATCGTGCGGCTGCGGATCGCCGGCGGAAGGAGCCTTGGCCATGCCCTACTCCGCCGTCCCGGCGGACATCGGCTTCTTGTTGCCTGGCCGCACGATGCGCTTGCGCGGCTTGGCCTTCTTGCCGGCCCGTGCCGACTTCGGCTTCCGCAGCTGGCTTGCCGGTTTCGCATCAGTCGTCGTGCCGGGCTTCATCGCACCGGCGTCGGGCAAGGCATTCAGCCTTGCCCTGAGAATTGCCACCGCGTTGCCGTCGAGTGCTCCCGACGGGAAGCCAAAGCCGCCGACCGCATCGACGGTACCGCCGCGCACCATGCCGATCCGCACGCCGGCGGCGACCTGCTCGAAGCGGCCATGGCGGGCATAGGGTGCGGCGCCGGCGAACTCGCCAATAGCGCTGACGACCTCTCGGCCGTCATCGTCGGTGATGATGGTGGCGTAACGGTTGGACATGGGGTGTTCTCTGAAATGGGCGCACGGGCGCGTTGGGAAATCTATGGACGATAGGTGGTTGCGGACCGGGATAGTCGGTCGCGTTCATTCGCGCCGACATACCTCGGCAGCACACGCAACATTCGGTCGAACAGGAGCCCGAAATGAAAAACCCGCCTCGACGGGCGGGTCGTTGGAGCCAATTGGCACCATACCCAAATTAGTAGCATAGCTGCCGGCACAAAGCAAGAACAAAATGTGGCGCGGTGGCAGAAAAATGCGCTGCCGACCTCGCATCCCCGTCGGTGAACGGATGGAAAGAGGGGCGAAAAAGGCGGGGCATTGCGTGAGACTTGCGTTGATGGGATGGTGGTTGCGCTTGAGGGGAACGCGTCATGGGCAATGTCACCAGTCACTACGGCAGCGAGGGCAGCGACGGCATCGTCGATCGCATATTGGCCGCGATCCCGGACGCCGACCCGGCCGGCAAACTCGCGGCCGCGCAACTCTATCCGTTCGATCAGTTCCATGGCCGCGAACTGACCGCCACGCAGGAGCATGCGGCCCGTCTTGCTCCTTCGCCGACAGATCGAATCCTGGATATCGGCAGCGGCATTGGCGGGCCGGCAAGGTTTCTGGCCTCGGCCTATGGCTGCGAGGTCGACGGCATCGACCTGACACCAGCCTTTGTCGCCGCGTCGAGCCGATTGACCGCACTCAGCGGACTGGCAGACAAAGTTCGCTTCCATCAGGCCGACGCAACGAAACTGCCTTTTGGCGACAGCACCTTCGATGCGGCGATCTGCTTCTATGTGGGCATGAACATCGAGAACAAAGCCGCGGTCATCGACGAGGCCTGGCGCGTGCTGAAACCGCGAGGCAGGCTGATCTGGACCGAAGCCGTGCTCGCCGGCGGCGAGCCCTACTATCCCATGCCCTGGGCGGTTTCTGCGGCGACCAGCCACCTCGCCGATCGGGAAAAATTGAAAACCCTGTTTGTCGATGCCGGATTTCGCATCGACGAAATCGTCGACGAAACCGGCGAACATGTTGAGCTGGCGCTGAAGAGAGCCAATTCCGGCATCGTGCCCTCGCCGGCGCAGCAGCAGGCAAATGAAGTCGTCATGGGCGCGGAATTCCTGCAGCGCCGCCGCAACTACATCCGAAGCCTGAGTGACGGAAAACTCGCGTCGCTCGCCGTGATCGTCTCCAAACCGGCCTGAAACAAAAAAACCGCCTCGGCGGGCGGGTCGTTGGGGCCAATTGGCACCATATCCAAATTAGTAGCATAGCTGCCGGCACAAAGCAAGAACAAAATGTGGCGCGGCGGCAGAAAAATGCGAATTCCGTTCAGCGCCTCGCCTTGTCCGCCTCCCGATTGACCTTCCAAGAAGACCGCTAGGCTGCATTCCTTCGCGGCCCCCTCTGTCCTGCCGGACATCTCCCCCACTTGGGGGGAAATCGGCTTTCGCGCCGGCTTTCGCCAATCTCCAACGTTGCAGGAAGAGCGCAGCGCCGAAACCGCCAATCTCCCCACTTGAGGGGGAGATGGCCGGCAGGCCAGAGGGGGGTACTGTCCCGAGCGCTGTCCCGCCGACTTCACAGCCGGCAACACAAGCAACGTTCGATCGAAAAGAAGCCTGAAAACAAAAACCCGCCTCGGCGGGCGGGTCGTTGGAGCCAATTGGCACCATACCCAAATTAGTAGCATAGCTGCCGGCACAAAGCAAGAACAAAATGTGGCGCGGCGACAAAAAACCGAATTTCTCTTCGGCGCCTCGCGTTGCCCGCCAGCCACTTTGTGGGCGCGAACGCAGCGTCGGCAATTGGCGCTTCCTCCATTTGCCGAGGCATCTCACCGGCCGACGAGCAGCCGCAGCCGCGGATCAGAACAGGCATTCGCGCGTTTGAACCCCAGCCAATGGGAGCAAAAGCCATGAACGTCGCCAATCTGCAACTCGAAGGCCTGCTGATGGCCATCGCATCGATCAATCAGGTCCTGGTCCGCAAGGGCGTGGTCTCCGTCGAGGAGATAGACATCGCCTTGCGCAAGGCCGAAGCCAGCGAGACCAACGAGGAAAGGTCCGAAGGCATGTCGGCGTCGAGCCGCGATGCCGTCAACTTCCCGATCCGGTTGCTGGAGTTGGCCAATCAATGTCAGCCGGAGACGGACATGCCGTCCTTCTCGAAACTGGCGCGCATGGTCGGTCAGATCAAGGAACCTTACAACGACCAGATGTGACGCGGCGACCGAGGATGACCGCCGCAGCAAGCTTTGGCATCACCCCCTGCCAAGCCTCAGCGCCAAGACGCGGCCCGGCCCGTGCACGGCGGCAAACAGCAGCCCGGCCAGGAAGGTGAAGTGATCGACGAAGAAGCCGAACTCCGCCTGGTTGCCGGCCCAGTGCGACGGCCCGTGGAAGGCAAAGCCGAGGAACAGCACATAGGCGGCGGCGACGAGTGCTGCCCATGAGAAGAAGGCGCCGGTCAGGAAGCATAGAACGAGGACGACCTCGAGCAGGGCTGCGCACCAGGCCAGGAACAGCGGGAACGGAAACCCGGCCGCCGCGATATAGCCGGCGGTGGCGCCGATATCGACGAATTTGAAGATCACGGCCATCAGGAAGACGGCGGCAAAGATCAGGCGGGCGATAAGGATTGCCGCGGTCTGCCACGGCGACTGAACGGATGATTGAGCGGTTTCCAAGGTCATGATGTCCTCCCAGAGTTGCGATGGTTGTGCCCCAAGGACGCACCACCAGCCGCAAGCCCGACATCATCCCCCGAAAAACCTGAGAGATACAAGCGCCGGCACCAAAGTGGCGCCTTCCCTTCTCCCCTTGTTGTGGGAGAAGAAAGGTTGCGCTACCCCAACTTGACCCCCGGCTTGCTGATCGGCTCCCGTACCGTTCCATATTGGCTGCCCCAGCGGTCGGTCATCGCCCAGCGTATGTCCCAGAGTTCCGGGAAGAAGCGGTGGCGGGCGCCGGCTTCCAGCAATTCGACCGGCCGGCCCTTCAGCGATTTCGCGCCGAGGCCGATCGTGCGGTGGATGAGATAGAGGTGGTTGGCACGGAATTTCTGGAACAGCTCGTCGAACTCGATCAGCGCTTCGGCAACGACATAGCTGTCGCCGTGATCGTAGCCGGTATCGTAGACATCCTCGACCGAAAGGCCGCGGTCGTCGAGGTACGACGCCTTGAAGGCCCGCCACAGATCGGGCGGCAGACGCAGCAGCTGCTTGAAACCCGGCGATTCCTGACCGCTGCCATTGCCGAGCTGCAGCCGGATCTGCTGGTATTCCTTGGGCGACATGGTTTCGAGCAGGTCGAGCTGCGCCGTCATCAGCCGTATCAGCCGGTGCACGCGCGCCATCAGCGTGACGATGCGATGCGTATCCTGCTTTTCCAGGAAATCGACGACATCGACCAGCGTATAGGCGATGAGCTTCATCCACAGCTCCTCGACCTGATGAACGATCTGGAACTGCAGCTCGTCGGCATTGACCATCTCGGCCAGCGGCTTCTGGCAGGCAAGCAGCCTGTCGCATTTGAGGTAGACGCCATAGTCGCGCATCTCAGGCGTTTCGATGCGGGCATAATAATCCTGCTTGTCCATGGCCATGCTCCCTGCCCCGGCCGTTGGGCCGCAGGCGCCTGTTGGATCCCGGTCCCTGAGTCTAATCGCTTTCTTGCCGAACATTGTCCCTTTCTGTTATTCGATTAGCGCAAAATGAAGGACAAACACTGCGTCTGAAGCGGATAGGAAGAACGAATGATGCTGGATGCGATCGACCGGAAGATCATAGCTGCGCTCGAACGCGAGGCCCGCATCTCCTTTGCCGCGCTCGCCGACGAGGTCGGCTTGAGCAAGACGCCGTGCTGGAAGCGGGTCAAGACGCTTGAGGACGCCGGCGTCATCCGCGGCTACTCGACCCTGATCGACCCAGCCAAGCTCGGCTTCGGCATCGAAGCCTTCATCCAGGTGTCGATCGATTTCGAACTGTCGGACGCCTTCGAGGCGGCGGTCAAAAAGCATCCGCTGATCCGCCGCTGCCACGCCACGACAGGCGAGGCCGATTATCTCCTGCAGATCGTCACCGTCGACATGATGGCGCTCGACAGGATGCTGCGCGAGGAGCTCAGCCGGCTGCCCGGCGTGCGGCGCACGATCACCTCGATGGCGATGCGCGAGATCAAGGGCGGCATCTCGTTCGCCAATGCCGTCGGGCATACGCAGACCAAGCGATAGCCCTGGTCATCAATTCGCGTCCCAGCCGCTTCGGTTGCTCGGCGCGCAGAACCACATTTGTCGTCACCGTGCCGTACCGGCCGATGCTGTCGACGATGCTTTCAAGATCGGGCGGTGACGGGACCACGACCTTGACCAGAAAACAATCCTCGCCGGTCACCCGCAGCACCTCGACCACCTCCGGCAATTGGGCGAACTTCTTCAGGCAGGCCTGGATATGCTCATGCGTGGTGCGCAGGCGGATGACCGCCATGGTGCCGAGCCCGAGCGCTGCCGAATTGATCACCGCCTTGTAACCGGTGATGACGCCGCGCTCCTCCAGCCGCTTCACCCGTTCCGAGGTGGCGGGCTGGGACAGTCCGACGCGGCGGCCAAGCTCGGAGATGCCGATGCGGCCATCCTCCTGCATGATCTCAATGATCGCCAGATCGGTGGGATCGAGCCTTGGCCGATAATCGCCGTTCCGCATGATCGCCCTTTAATCCATCGGATTTCGTCGCTGCTTTCCGATGATCTCTCATTCCGCCACCTGGGAGAAGACCTAGAATTGCACGCGCTGCATCAGGAAAGAAGGGCTTCGCATGACCGACTTCATCATTGTGCCGGGCATCGGCGGATCGGGCGAAGCCCACTGGCAGACACGTTGGCAGCAGGCAAACCCGGCGATGCGGCGGTTCAACCCGGCGAGTTGGGACGCGCCGGACGTCGACGACTGGGTGGCCGCGCTGGAAACCGCTGTATGCCAGGCAAGGACACCGCCGGTGCTCGTCGCCCATAGCCTCGGCTGTCTGCTCGTCGTACACTGGCAGCGGATCTCCCCCCGCTCTATCGGCGGTGCGTTGCTGGTCGCGGTTCCGGACCCTGCGTCGCCGGCCTTCCCCTCCTCCGCCCGGGCCTTCGCCGACGCACCGCAACAACGGCTTCGCTTTCCGTCGCTGATTGTCGCCAGCACCAACGATCCCTACGGCTCGCTGGACTATGCCAGGGCGAAATCCGAGCGATGGGGCAGCGATCTCCATATCGCCGGACCGCTTGGCCACATCAATGGCGACAGCGGGCTCGGCGACTGGCCGGCGGGAATGGAGCTGCTGACAGCTTTTCTAAGTCAAACGCAGGCAATCGCCCGAGGCGCCGTGCTTCAGCCGTAACCGCACCAGGACGGCTATCGCGCCGGCGCCCTGATCTGGCTTGCGCCGCGCCTCAGTTCGATGCTGCGGCAGGCGTGCTGAGTTCGAGGAACGGTACGGTCGAGCCCGGGATCATCGACTTCGGCAATTCGCCGTTCCACCTCTCCGCCTTGGTCAGTTCGACCAGCAGCGGATTGTTGGCGATTGCGGCGGCGCGAGCCTTGATGGCGCCCGCGGTCGCATCGCCTTCGACCCTGGTCTTGTAGGCGCTGGCCTCGGCTTCGGCCTTGACGCTGTCGGCGCGGCCCTTGGCCTGGGTGACGGCGATATCGGCCTTGATCTTTTCCTGCTGCAGGTTCTGTTCCTGCTTCTGCACCTCGACCTGCGCCGTCATCCTGGCTTCGACCGCCTGCTCGTAGGCATCGGAGAAGTCGATGTTCTCGACCTGCACGCTGTCGATCATCACCGGCCCGTCGGTTACCGCCGCGATGGCCTCGGCGACGTCCTTGTTGAACTTCGCCCGGTTCTGGATAACCGACACCGCGTCGTACTGGCCGAACACCGTCTTGATCTCCTGCGGTGCCTTCCTGGCAATGACACGGTCGGCCAGTGCCTCGATCGATCCATAATTGGTGTAGACGTTGCTGACTTCGGCGGCCGGCACGTGGAAATTGACGGTGACGCGCATGTCGGCCGGCTGCTGGTCGCGCGAATAGGCCTGCATGGCCGGCAGGCCGCTGCAATCGTTCTGGTTCTCGCAGCCCCATTTGAGCACCTGCTGGCGCAGGCTGATCTTCTCGACACGCTGTAACCACGGCAGCTTGAAATGCAGTCCGGGATCAACGACCGAACTCAGCGCTCCGTTGGTCAAAAGCACGCCGCGGTCGCCCTGATCGATCGTGTACCAGGATCCAAACAGCGCAAAGACGCCGAGCGCCACGATGACGAGTGCGATCAGGCCGGAACCGATCGACCCCGATGCCATCCCCGGCTTGCCCTGCGGACGGCTTGAATTGCCTTGCGTTTCGGTCATCACCCCACCCCAACCTGATTGCCCGTGCTGCTTTTGCCCACAATAGTGGCGGCATTGCAATCCTCTGGATATGGAAAGACCTTCGAGGCAGCCGGCCGGACCGGCGGGTGGTTCAGGGTGGCCAGCCGATTTCCCCTGCAGCCGCGGCTGCGGGCTGGGACGCGTTGCCTGGCGTCTGCTTCTGCCGTCCGGCATCGGTTCTGCGCTTCGGGCAATCCTCGTAGTCGTGGTCGCAGATTGCGAAGGCTTGCGCACCGGCAAGGTCGATTTCGCCACGGAACCGCTGCCGCCGCATGAAAGTTATCTGCTCATTGCAACGGGAGCACAGGACATGGCCGACGACCCGAACCGCTACGAGACCGGAGCGAGGAAATATCCGGCAAAGACGAGCCGCGACGCGGCCGACGAATTTTCGCAGGATGCGGCCGGCAACAAGCCACCTCCCGGCGGCATGGGATTGACCAGGCCGGCTGACGATTTCGATGACAGGACCCTGCATTCGGAGGGCCAGAACCCGCCGCGCGCAGCGATCCGGCCAGACGGCAAGGCCACCGCCAAGAAGCCCGGCAAGGACACAAGACGATGAACGTCGCCAATCTCCAGCTCGAAGGATTGATGATGGCGATCGCGGCCGTCAACAACGCGCTGGTCCACAAGGGCCTGCTGTCGGTCGACGAGGTCGACATGGCGTTGCGCCGGGCCGAGGCGGCGATGACCAGCGAGGAGCGTCTCTATGAAGACATGTCGCCATCCAACCGCGACGCCGTCTGCTTTCCGCTCAGGCTGCTGCAGGCGGCCAACAATGCCCAGGGTGAAACCGGCGTACCGTCCTTTGCCGAACTGGCCAGGATGGTCGGCCGGACCAAGGAGCCCTATAACGACCAGATGTGATGGAGGACGCCATGGCCGACGACAAATCCAAGACCAAGCAGGATCGCAAACTGGTCTCAGGCGAAGAGCCTTACGAGGTCGCTGCCTTTGCCCGCAAATACGGCATACCGCAAAGCGAGGCCGCGACCATCATCAAGCGTTACGGCCCCTCGAGGAGGAAGCTCGACGCGCATATGGCGAGCCGCAACGCCTGATCCAATTCTAGCGGTGGCCGCCGTTCACGCCGGAAGCGTCCCTGCCCTGCCGCCTTGTCGAGAGTATCGGCACCGTCAGCCGTGACCTGTCGGGTTCGCCCCTGTGGGGATTCAACGCCTGGTTTTGACAGCCGCGGAATACTCTCGCGGCGCAACAACTCATTTACCTCGACGCTGTACCAGTCCGATGAGCAAAGCCGGGGGGTCGGATGCAGGAACAATTATTGCGCTACGAATGTGTCATGGAGCCGAACGGCCGATGGATGGTGTGGGACATCGTTCACGATCTGCCGGCGCAATTTTCGCAAATCGCGCTGATCGGCCTGAGCCGTCGTGAAGCGGTTTCGCTCTGCCGGCTGCTCAACGAGACGAGCCGTTCCGAGACGCGGCAGAGCCGGGCCTCCTGAGAAGCATGCTCTCAGGCCTGCCCAAGCGCGAGGGGATCTACATGCGATCGACAATATTCGGTCTGGTCCTGCTGCTGCCGGCCGCCGCCCTGGCAGAACCGATCGAGACGCAGAAGATCATCACGGCGGCGACCGGCGACTGGAACAGCGACGGCGCCGCCGATCTGGCGATGATCGTGGAGACCGAGCCCGGCCATCCCATGGACATGTATTTTTTCCTCAAGGATCGCGATGGCGATTTTCTAAAACCTGCCGGGGTCGTGCATGAACAGATTTACGGCGAATGGAAGGATTATGACCGGCCGGGCCCCGCCACATCCGACACCGAGCCCGAACTCACCGCGCTCCCCAACGGTTCGATCAAGCTCTATGTTCCGGCGATGGAGATCGGCAGCGAGCGGACCAATAAGACGCTGACGCTCGCCTGGCGCAACGGCACGTTCGTCGTCGCCGGTTTTGCCTACGACTATTGGGATTACATGGACGACAATGTTGCCGGCGACTGCGACTACAATGTGCTGACCGGCAAGGGCAAAAGCAGCAAGAAGCTGGCGGACGGCAGCACCAGGCAAGCGACCGTATCGGTCGAAGGCAAGGTCATCCCATTTGCGGAATGGACCCCGGGCACTGGCTTCAGCGCTTGCGGAGAGTGAGAGGTTTCGGTTGCCTCACTGCAGCGGCGGCTTCCACAGCAGGCTGTTGCGATCGGCGGACTTGACGCGCAGCCAGGTTTCGCGGCCATCGCGCAGCACCCGGAGCGGGATCTCGGCACCCGCCGGGCCGCTCTTCCAAAGCTTGCGATAAAAATCGGCAAGCCCATCGACCGCCGTGTCGCGGACATCCGAGATGACATCGCCTTGGCGAAGGCCCGCCTGGGCGGCTGGACCGCCCTCGGCGACGCTCATCACCACGACCTTGCCGTCGCTCTCGGCCGAGAAGGCGCCGAGCCACGGCCGCGGCGGCCTGGCGACCTGCCCGCGCGTCAGCAGATCGTCGAGGATGGGCGGCAGAAGATCGATCGGCACCACCATGTTGATGTCGGCGACCTCGCCGTTGCGGCTCATCTGCAGGCGCAGTGAACCGATGCCGAGCAGCCTGCCATCCGCGCCGATGAGGCCGGCGCCGCCCCATGAGGGGTGAGCCGGCGCCGTGAAGATCGCCTCGTCGAGCAGATATTCCCAATAGCCGGCGAATTCCTGCTTGGTGACGATCCGCGCCCGCACGGAGCGGCCGACGCCGTCGGCGAGCACGACGGGATCGCCGATCTTGGCCCTGGACGCATCGCCGAGCGCAATGGCGGGCAGCCCGAGCGGCGCCAGCGCCTGCACCAGGCCGAAGCCCGACTCCTGGTCGTAGGCGAGCGCATGGGCGGGAACCACGCGCCCGTCCTGGTCGGCCAGCCAGACCTCCTCGGCCTCCGTGATGAGATAGCCGATGGTGAGTACCAGCCCGTCGCCGCGGATGACCACGCCACTGCCCTCGCGGCGGGTGCCAAGTGTATTTGCCGTGAAGGCGTCCTCTGGCACGGTGGCGCGGACGGCCACGATGGATCGCAAAAGGGGTTCGATATTCATGCTTTGGTTCCTGGCAATGTTCGCAGCTGATATGGGCTATAGGTATGGCGCAGGTGATCAGGCGCAAGAGGTGGCGCCGGCTTTGGCGTGGACCGGCGCCGCGCCGTTCGCGCCGGGGTTTTGCAACAGCGCCGGCAGCCCTATCTGTACCTACGGCTATCCCAAGCTGCCCTATGCAAAGTTCCTCCGCCATTGCCCACGTTGATATCTGATATCCTCCCAACCCAACCCTTCCAAAGGCCTCCCAAATGAACGACTACGCAACGGACCAATACACGCCGCCAAAAGTCTGGACCTGGAACAAGGCAAATGGCGGCGCTTTCGCCAGCATCAACCGGCCGATCGCCGGCCCGACGCACGACAAGAAACTGCCGGTCGGCAAGCATCCGCTGCAGCTTTATTCGCTGGCGACACCGAACGGCGTCAAGGTGACGATCATGCTGGAGGAACTTCTGGCGCTCGGCCACAGCGGCGCCGAATACGACGCCTGGCTTATCAGGATCAACGACGGCGACCAGTTCGGCAGCGGCTTCGTCGAGGTCAACCCCAACTCGAAGATCCCGGCCATGATGGATCGCAGTGGGAAAAAGCCGGTCCGCATCTTCGAATCCGGCTCGATCCTGCTCTACCTCGCCGAAAAATTCGGCGAATTCCTGCCGACGGAGCAGCCGGCTCGCGCCGAGACGCTGTCATGGCTGTTCTGGCAGATGGGCTCGGCGCCCTATCTCGGTGGCGGCTTCGGCCATTTCTACGCCTATGCGCCGACGAAGATCGAATATGCCATCGACCGCTTCGCCATGGAAACCAAGCGGCAGATGGACGTGCTCGACCGACGCCTCGCCGAAAGCGAGTATTTAGGCGGCAGCGACTATACGATTGCCGACATTGCGGTGTGGCCCTGGTATGGCGGGCTGGCCAAGGGCCGTATGTATGACGATTCCGGCGAGTTCCTGCAGGTGGAGCAGTACAAGAACGTGCAGCGCTGGGCCGACGCCATCGACGCGCGGCCGGCGGTCAAGCGCGGCCGCATGGTCAACCGCACCTTCGGCGAGCCTTCGATGCAACTGCACGAGCGCCATGACGCCAGCGATTTCGAGACCAAGACGCAAGACAAGCTCGCGGCGGCCAAAAGCTAAGCGGACGACTGAAACTGCTGATCTCCCCCCACAATGGGCAGGGCTATTGCAGATGGAAAGCCGAGGCTTTCGCTCTACGATGGACCCCCACCCCTAACCCCTCCCCACAAGGGGGAGGGAGACTTCCGTTGGCGCTGACCTCGGCAAATTGCCTGCCTTTCGGCGCCAAAAGGGGAAGTAAGGGCGCGCGGCAGCATTCCCTCCCCCTTGTGGGGAGGGTTAGGGTGGGGGTCCATCTTCGTAAGAATCCAAATGCGATTGCCCTGCCACAAGGGGGGAGATCGGCAGCTTCGGCCGACTGCTCAAGCTCGCCTTCACCGCCGCCATCCACAGCCGGTCGATGTTGGCCAGGAATTTCTCGTCGAGCTTTTCGAGGTGCTTCCAGTACATGCCGTCCTCGAAGAAATAGCCGAGTTCCTTCTCGATCCTGTCGGCCTCCTCCGCCTGATCGAGCCGCAGGCCGGCAAGCATCTCGGCCTTCATTTCCGAAAGCCGCGAGGAAGAAAGCGCGCCGACTTCATCGAGCGTCAGCCGCGGGAAGACCAGCCGGCTGCGCGGCAGGTCGGATAGGTTGACGCACAGGCAGCCGCGCCGAAGCGCATGGATGAGCAGGCGGGCCGACTTCGCCTCGAGGTTGCGCAGGGTGACGTCGTTGCGCAGCGGATCGGCGCGGCCGACGCCGTAAAAATGCGTGTTGCCGGGCTGGTCGTAAATCATGTCGCAGCCAAGGAATGCCAGCACGTCCGGCTTCTGACTGTGGATCGTCCAGTAGGCCGCCGTCATCGACATGGTGCCCCCGGCATAGACGAAGCCGCCAAAGCTGTTTTGCGCCGGCACGTAATGCGAGGCGCTGAAGATCTGCGCCTGCTGCAGGGGACCGCCTTGCGGCATCCGCTCCGCCGGGAAATCGCCGGCATGGACGAGGAAATCCCAGTCGGGCCGCACGCGCCAGGCGTTGTTGATGGCGACGATCTTGCCGAAGGCCTGCTTGGGCCAGGCGGCGCAGCGCACCACATCGGGGGCGCTGCCGATCAGTAAGATCACGTTTGGCGTTCCGTCGATCACCACAACCCTCTCGACCGGCCGAAATGCATCCCGATGCCGCCCGGTTGAACGGCTTTATAGCCTCAACCGCCCATCGAAAACACCAGCCGGATTTAGGCTGCATCAACGAAAGGGAGCTTGCCAGCCGGTTGTAAAATGTGGCCTTAGGCACAGTCGTACAAGCAGCAGGCAGGTTTTCCCGCTAGCCCAAAAACGACGATATGAGTTGGGCGATATATATTAGTTGGCTAAACTAGCGGAACGTCCAACGCACATTCCCAGAACCGAACATGTCCTGTCTAGACCATGATATCTATATGGGACATTACTGCATAAGCTGAATGCGACCTCGACGGTTCGGCGGCACAGCCCTCAGACGCCGCGGCTTTGCCGCCGCGCCTTTCGCCCCGGATCCGTAGATCAACCGGACGACGAACAGGAAATATCCAACCTGCATGACGATCAAGGTCAAGATCGTCCAGGCCAGCGTCTTCCAGATTGAACCCGTCGCAAAGTAAGTCGAGATCGCCACGATGGACGATGTGGTGGTCAGCCCCACCAGGAACTGTGGAAAGTTCATGACTTTTCTGCGCCGCCCCGAAACTCGCAACAGCCGGGACGAACTCCCCTAACCCATTACCCCAGGCCAACGTTTTCACTATTTTAGCAATTGCGCAAGCACCAAATAGAACAGCAGTTAACGCATGCTTCCGTGATCAAGGGCTGCATGTCAGGTCACCAAGGTGGGCTGGCTTGGACAGCGGCTGCGCGTCCCCTACTCCCCAGCAACCTCCCTATACGCCCTCACCGCCCCATCAAGCCCACGTATTCGCCACGTCTCCCCTTCGCGCGCCTCGAGATAGGACGGGCCGAGCGGGACTTTCCCTCCGCCGTCCGGCAGATCCAGCACGTAGACGGGATTGCAGATGCCCGACAGGCGCGCACGCAAGGCGCTGACCAGCGCCTGGCCCTCGGCGATCGTGGTGCGCCGGTGCGCCATGCCGCGCACGAGATCGCCGTGGTGCAGGTAATAGGGTTTGATGCCAAGGCGATACATCAGCTCGCGGCACAGCTCTTCCAGCACCTCGACCGTATCGTTCACGCCTTTCAGCAGAACGCTCTGGTTCAGCAGCACGAAGCCGCCCTGCCGCAACGTGCGGCAGGCCCGCTCGGTCGCCTCCGTGATTTCGCGTGGATGGTTGAAATGGGTGACGACAGTGACCATCAGCCGGCCCTGCAAGGCTTGAATCAACCCGCCGGTGACGCGCGACGGCAGCGCGACGGGTACGCGCGTGTGGATGCGCAACAGCCGCACATGCTGGATCGCCTCGACACGGGCGCGGATTTCCGCCAGCGCCCTGTCCGGCAGCGACAGCGGGTCGCCGCCGGTCAGGATCACCTCGCGGATTTCCGGATGGGCCGCGATATAGGCGAAGGCCGGCTCCAGCGCCTCGCGCGAAAAACCCCGGCCGATCGAGGTCAACTGCTCCTTGCGAAAGCAGAACCGGCAATAGACCGCGCATTGATAGGTCGGGAACAACAGAACCCGGTCGGCATGTCGATGCGTCAATCTAGGCACGGGACTGAAGGCGTGGTCGGCGATCGGATCGTCGAGTTCGCCCTCCTGCTCTGCCAGTTCGTCGGGCGACGGGATGACCTGAAGCCGTATCGGATCGGCGGGGTCGTTCCAGTCGATCAGGTCGAGATAGGCCTTGGGAATGCGAACCTTGTGGCGCGTGGCCGCGGCTTTGGCCGCCGCCCGCTCGGCTGGCGACAGCGGCAGCGAATCCAGATCGCCTACCTGCCGCACGCCCTCGCGAACATCGTCGCGCCATGCGGCATCCGCCTCGCGAGCGCGCCGGTCATCGGCTGCCACGCCGGCCGCATCGACCGCCATGCTGGCGTCGGGGATGTCGGGATGTGAGGTCATCGCAGGCTCCTTGAATTTCGGGCCGGGGTACAGCATTGGAGCCAGGACTTGAAGGCAATAAGCGGTGTTTGGCCGGATTGGAGGGCGCGGCAGGAAGCCACAACCGGCCATGATCAGAACAATCGTCCAACATCGCTGACGCAAAACATTAGCTTGCTCTTATATTAGCTTGAGCGTATAGACATAAACGGCCGGTGATCTACCCCCCAACCGGTTAGGCTCGGCGCCAGTTCCCTCCCTACCCCTCAGGTCAACGACGCCGGGCCGCTCGGGCCCGCCCGGTCGCCCGCGGTCGAGACCGGATCGTCGACCTCTTCGATGTCGATCATGCCCCCTGCTCAAGCAGCACCCAGCTGAACATGCCAGCTGAACACATCGGCGATGCCCGCGTCTCTCGGCCTTCCCGTCGCCGGCCGCGGTCGCTAATCTCGGATTGTGAAAAAGCTGGAGAACAGCGTATGGCGAACGACTTGTCGCCAAGGCTTTTGGAGATCGTCAATGCGCTGCCTTTGCGGCAGGGCATGCGAGTGCTGGAGATTGGCTGCGGACCGGGTGCTGCAGCGCGCGAGATCGCGCGCCGGATCGGCGGCGGGCACGTGCTGGCGATCGACCGCTCGGCCAAGGCCATCGCGCAGGCCGGGGCCGCCTCGCGCGCCGAGATTGCGGCAGGCCGGCTGAGCCTTCGCCAGATCGCCATCGAGGACTTCGAGTTGGAGGCCGATGAGAAGCACTTCGACATTGCCGTTGCCGTGCGCGTCGGCGCGCTGGACGGGCGTCATCCCGAAGCAGGAAAAATTGCCCTGCGACGGCTCAAGGCGGCGTTGACCGCGCAAGGCCGGCTGTTCATCGACGGCGGCGATCCGCTGCGCGAAATTGCGATACATGGCTGAGCACCTCGTGCTTGGCCCCCGGAATCGAGCGTCTACGTGACCGTGCGCGGCAGAGCCGGCCTCAGCTCCGCAACCCCGGCGCCTCCTGCCCGGTGCGCTCGACATATTCGGTATAGCCGCCGCCATAGGTGTGGATGCCCTCGGGCGTCAGTTCCAGCACCCGGTTCGACAGCGCCGCCAGGAAATGGCGGTCGTGCGAGACGAACAGCATGGTTCCCTCGTACTGCGACAGTGCCGTGATCAGCATCTCCTTGGTGGCGATGTCGAGGTGGTTGGTCGGCTCGTCCAGCACCAGCAAATTGGGCGGATCGAACAGCATCAGCGCCATCACCAGCCGCGCCTTCTCGCCGCCCGACAGCACGCGGCATTTCTTCTCGATCTCGTCGCCGGAAAAGCCGAAGCAGCCGGCCAGCGCCCTGAGCGGCGCCTGGCCGGCCTGCGGAAACGCATCTTCCAGCGTCTGGAACACGGTGCGCTCGCCCTCCAGCACTTCCATGGCGTGCTGGGCGAAATAGCCCATCTTGACGCTGGGCCCGCGCGCCACCGTGCCATTGTCCGGCTCGGAAGCGCCAGCGACCAGCTTCAGCAGCGTCGACTTGCCGGCGCCGTTGACGCCCATGATGCACCAGCGCTCGCGGCGGCGCACCTGAAAATCCAATCCCTCGTAGATCGAGCGGCTGCCATAGCCCTTGTGCACGTTCTTCAGCGTCACCACGTCCTCGCCGCAGCGCGGCGCCGGCTGGAAGTCGAACGATACCTTCTGGCGGCGCTTGGGCGGCTCGACCCGGTCGATCTTGTCCAGCTTCTTCACCCGGCTCTGTACCTGGGCGGCATGCGAGGCACGCGCCTTGAAGCGCTCGATGAAGGCGATCTCCTTGGCCAGCATCGCCTGCTGGCGCTCGAACTGCGCCTGCTGCTGCCTGTCGGCAATCGCCCGCTGCTGCTGGTAGAATTCGTAGTTGCCGGAGTAAGCGGTCAGCGAACCGCCGTCGATCTCGACCACCTTGTTGACGATGCGGTTCATGAACTCGCGGTCGTGCGAGGTCATCAGCAGCGCGCCGTCATAGTTCTTCAGGAACTGCTCCAGCCAGATCAGGCTTTCCAGGTCGAGATGGTTGCTCGGCTCGTCGAGCAGCATGGCGTCGGGCCGCATCAAAAGGATCCTGGCCAGTGCCACGCGCATTTTCCAGCCGCCGGACAGCTTGCCGACGTCGCCGTCCATCATCTCCTGGCTGAAGCCGAGGCCGTCCAGCACCTCGCGCGCCCGGCCATCCAGCGCGTAGCCGTCGAGCTCCTCGAAGCGGTGCTGCGCCTCGCCGTAGCGGGCGATGATCTCGTCCATCTGGTCGGCCTGGTCAGGGTCGCCCATGGCGTGCTCGAGCTCGCGCATCTCGGCCGCCACTTCGCTGACCGGTCCGGCGCCGTCCATCACTTCGGCCACCGCACTGCGGCCTTCCATGTCGCCGACATCCTGGCTGAAATAGCCGATGGTGACGCCGCGATCGACCGAGACCTGGCCTTCGTCGGGCTGCTCCTCGCCGTTGATCATGCGAAACAGCGTCGTCTTGCCGGCGCCGTTAGGCCCGACCAGCCCGACCTTCTCGCCCTTCTGCAACGCGGCGGAGGCTTCGATGAAGACGATCTGCCTGCCATTCTGCTTGCTGATGCTTTCGAGACGAATCATGGTTTTCCGGGGAAGGCCAAAGGAGAGTTCCTGCGCCAATACGCGATAGACCGCGCCGGCGGAAGCCCGCAGTAGTGAGGCGCCCCGCGCCAAATTGTCTGAACCCGCCAGTCGCTTCCCGGCTGGATCAGGCTTTGACGGCGTAGGGATGAGCCGGCGGATCAGCTATCGGTCAGGGCTTTTGTCGTCGCCAGCTTGACCCCGGCGGCGGCAAATGCCGCATTGTGCCGGGCGATGATCTCCGCGGCGGTCTCGCTGGCCGCGTCGAGCGTGCTGTGGGCGTCGGAAACCACGGTGACGCCCAGGCCCGCTGCAAAGGCGCCCTTCACCGTGGCCGCCACGCAGAAATCGGTCTGCGCGCCGATCAGAACGACCTCGCCGGCGCCCTGGCCGGCCACCCATTCTGCAAGGGCGGCATTGCTGAACGCATCGCCGACACACTTGGCGAAAGTCGGCTCGTCCGCGGCCTGGCCGAGCGCCGGCCACACCGGCCAGCCCGGCTCACCCGGCGCCAGAGGATCGCCCTGTGGCCCGTCATGCCTGATGAAGGCGACTTTGCGCCCGCTGCGCCGTGCCCATTCGATCAGCGCGCGGGTGCGGGCAACGATGCCGTCGGCATCATGGATCGGCGGTTCGGCAACACCGTCGAACATGCCGGTCTGAAGGTCAATCACGATGAGCGGCGCAGCGGCCGCGGGGCTGGTCTCTGACATGGACGCGAGCATAGCGTGGGTGGTAGGCGGGTCAAGTATACGCGCCGAAGCCGACGCTGGAGCTGCTGATCTCCCCCTCGTGGGGCAGGGCTATCGCAGGTGGAAAGCCGAGGCTTTCGCTCTACGATGGACCCCCACCCCTAACCCCTCCCCACAAGGGGGAGGGAGACTTCCGTTGGCACTGACCTCGGCAAATTGCCTGCCTTTCGGCGCCAAAGGGGAAGTAAGGGCGCGCGGCAGCATTCCTTCCCCCTTGTGGGGAGGGTTAGGGTGGGGGTCCATCTTCGCAAGAATCCAAATGCGATTGCCCAGCGCAACAGTGGGGGTGTCCAAGCCCCGGCGACGAAATTGGATATCCCGCAATCAATCCGGCGCCCCGGCGAAAAGCACCATCCTATCGGCGCCGCCAGCCGGCCAGTCCCTGATGCTGCGGTCGTAGCCGCCGGTCAGCACCGTGCCGCCCGCGGCAAAGGCAACCGCATAGATCGGGCCGGACTGGCTGTCGAACATGGCGAGCTGGTTGCCGGTCTCCATGTCCCACAGCCGCGCCGTGCCGTCGAGCGAGCCTGAGAGCAGCCGCTCGCCGTCGGCTGAGAGCGCCAGGGAGCGCCAGGGCGTACACGGTGCCTTCATGGCCGTCGAAACGGCGGACCTCGCGGCCGCTGTCCAGATCCCACAGCTTGATCGTGTAATCGCCGCTGCCGGTGATGACATGGTGCCCGTCGGCGCCAGCAGCCGCAGGCATCGCCGCGTTTGCCGGCAGGCCGGTCGCGCGCTAGATCGCTGGCAGAGGCTAAGGCGAGGCCAGCAATGGACGATTGGAAGCTCCCTTGGGACGGCGGTTGCCTGTGCGCCGGAATACGCTTTCGCATCAGCGCCCCGCCCTTGCTGACGATGGCGTGTCACTGCACCGGCTGCCAGAAGCTGAGCGCCAGCGCGTATTCCCTGACCATCGCCGTGCCGAGCGACGGTTTTGCCATAACGCAAGGCGAGCCGGTGGTCGGCGGCCTGCACGGCCCGCATCGCCAGCTCTATTGCCCGCATTGCAAGAACTGGATGTTCACGCGCCCGCATGGCCTGGACTTTTTCGTCAACATTCGTGCGACCATGCTGGACGAGCACCAATGGTACGTGCCTTTCGTCGAAGTCTTCACGTCGGAAAAGCTGCCCTGGGCTTCGACCGCCGCTAGCCACAGTTTCGCTACGCAGCCCGACCTTGAGGGATACGCACCTCTGATCGAGGCGTTCGCCCGCGAAGCGGCGCGGCCAACTTGACTGGTTGCCGCCCGGAAAGGCGGCGCCAGCCTCCGTGCCTCACTTCAACTCCACCCAGACCGGCGCATGATCGCTGGCGCCGGTCTCGCCGCGCACGTCGCGGTCGATGCCCGCCGCTACCAGCCGGCGCGACAGCTTCTTGCTGAGCAAGATATGGTCGAGGCGCAGGCCGGCATCGCGCGGCCAGCGGTTGCGGCGATAGTCCCAGAATGTGTAGAGCGTCTCGTTCGGGTGCTTCTTGCGCAGCGCGTCAAGCCAGCCCTGGTCGAGCAGCCGCTGGAACGATGCGCGGCTTTCCGGCTGGACCAGCGCGTTGTCGTCATAGGAGCGGGTCGGGTAGATGTCGCGCGGCTCGGGCACGATGTTGTAGTCGCCGGCCAGCACCACCGGCAGGCCGGTGTCGAGCAACTGCGCCGCATGCGCCTCCAGCCTTTCGTGCCAGTTGAGCTTGTACTGGAATTTCGGGCCGGGCTGCGGATTGCCGTTCGGCGCGTAGAGGCAGGCGACGACGATGCCGTTGACCGCCGCTTCGATGTAGCGCGCCTGCTGGTCGCTATCGTCGCCGGGCAGCGCCTCGCGGGTCAGAACGGGTTCTGCGCCACGCGAAAGGATGGCGACGCCGTTCCAGGTCGGCTGCCCGACCCAAACCGCGCCGTAGCCGGCCGCCGCCAGCGCAGTGCGCGGAAACTGCGTCTGTCTCGCCTTGAGCTCCTGCAGGCAGGCGATGTCGGGTTTGGCGGCAGCCAGCCATGCGAGCAGGTTCGGCAGCCGGCTGTTGATGTTGTTGACGTTGAAGGTGGCGATCTTCATCGGCCTGCTTCAGCGCACGATGCGTTCGGTCCACGCCTTCACCGCATCAGCGAGCGTCTTCAGATGATCGGCGGTGGAGAAGCCGGAGATGTTTTTGCGCGGCTTCAGATCATGGTCGCCGTCTTCCAGCCAGAAGATCTCGATTGCGTCGGACAGAGCATAGGTCGCGACCTCGTCTTTGGTCCCGAACTCGTCGCGCGTGCCCTGGAAGATCAATGTCGGCGTCTTGAGATCGGCCAGGTGTTTTGTCCGAAGCTGCGTCGGTTTGTCAGGCGGATGGAAGGGATAGCCGAGACAAAGCAGCCCTGAAATCTCGCCCTTCGAAAACATCTCGTCGGCGATCATCGAAGCGACGCGTCCGCCCATCGACTTGCCGCCGATGATCAGCGGACCCTTCACGCCCTTCGCCCGGAGGTCGGCGATCGCCTTGACGTATTCCGGGTTAACCGTCTCGGCGCGCGGCGGCGGCTTGCGGTGGCCGTAGCGGCGAGCCGCCATGTAGTGGAATTCGAAGCGCGCGACGCGGAAGCCGGCTGCGGCCAGCGCCTTGGCGGTGGCGGTCATCGAGGGCGAGTCCATAGGAGCGCCTGCGCCATGGGCGAGCAGGATGATGATGGCGGCGGTGTCGGGGCCGTCGAAGAGGAAGGTTGTCATGGGGACTCCAACGCTGGTGACCCCTTCTCCCCTTGTGGGAGAAGGTGACCGAGCGAAGCTCGGTCGGATGAGGGG
Organism: Mesorhizobium sp. M0018; assembly: GCF_040323955.1. Taxonomy (NCBI): domain Bacteria; kingdom Pseudomonadati; phylum Pseudomonadota; class Alphaproteobacteria; order Hyphomicrobiales; family Phyllobacteriaceae; genus Mesorhizobium; species Mesorhizobium sp. M0018. The sequence continues at coordinate 86,672 of NZ_JAMYVL010000011.1, forward strand.
TGTTCCAGGGAACGCCGACGCCTCATTTCTTCCAACACCCCTCAACCGTCTCGGCGCTGCGCGCCGATCCACCTTCTCCCACAAGGGGAGAAGGAGGCGCTACCACCTATCCCGCCGACATCCGCGCCAGCTGCAAATCCACGAACTGTATCCCCTTGGCCGCCGTGCGCGCCCATTCGGAATTGGCGTCGAGCTCGAGGTAGCGCACCCAGCGACGCCGCGCCTCGGCGAGATTGCCGGCGTCGAACTCCAGCCTGGCAAGGTTGAACACCGCGTCGGCATAATTGGGATCGAGTGCGATCGCCTTCAGCAAATGGCGGCGCGCCGAGGCTACCCGCCCCTCTTCGCTCATCAGCCCGGCGAGATTGAACCAGGCCTCGACGAAGCCGGGATCGAGCTTTATGGCGCGGGCATAGTCGTGCGCCGCCTCGGCCGCGTGGCCGGCGGCGCGCAGGCAGTTGGCGCGGTTGAAGGCGGCGATGGCATCGCTTGGGTCGATGGCCAGGCAGCGCTGGTAGAGCGCCGCCGCCTGCTCGTGGTCTTCAGCCCCTTCCGCCGCCTCGGCATCGGCGAACAGCTCTTCCAGCGTGTCGTCATCCTGCGTTCCCAGATCGAACAGCAGCTGGCCGTCGAGTTCGCTCTGGCCGCCTTCGAGATAGATCGCATCGGCCCGCCCGTGCTGCGAGCCGACGGCGAGCGACTTGGCGGTGAGCGAGGCGACCGGGCCCGAGCGGTGCACCGAGCGCGCAATCGCCCCCCACGAGGCGCCGCCGGCAACCAGCCCGGCATATTTGCGGGCGAGGATCAGGTCGCGAAAGGAATACGGTTCGCAATCATGCTCGAAGGCATCGAACAGCGACAAAAGGTCGAGATCCGCGCCGGTCAGCCGCGACTGGTCGATCAGCGACTGCCGCGACAGCGCCGAAGCCTCCGGCGCTTTCATCAGGCCGAGCAGGCGCAGGAAGCCGTTCTCGCTGACCAGCTTGCGCCCGGCCGCGCGCTCCGCAGCAGCGCGACGCTCGATCTCGCTATCGCCGGCTTTGGCGAGCAACTTGCGGCCCAACACGACATGTGTGGTGCGCCGAGTGACGCCGCGCCGCAACTGGCCATGCTGGCGCTCGACCTCGCGCGCCGCCAGCCTGAGCGGAAAGGCCGCCAGCGCGCCGACGATGCCGAAGACCGTGCCGGCGAGAGCCGTCACGCCTTGCTCTTGCCGACGGCTTTGAGAAGGTTCGCCTTGAGCGGGTTTTCCTTGACCGCGGCGGCGCCGGCCTTGGCGGATTTCGCCGCGGGCTTGGCCGTTTCATCGGCCTTGCTCTTCGACTTGGCCGGCGGCTTGGCCGATTGCGACAGGCTCGCCTTCAGCGCGTCCATGAGATTGATCACATTGCCGCGCTCCGGGGCCGCCGCGATGATCGGCTTATGGCCCTTCAGCTTCTCGCGGATCATCGCCATCAGCGCGATCTCGTAGCGGTCCTCGTAATTCTTCGGATCGAACGTGGTTTCCTTCTGCTTGATCAGCGCTTCGGCCAATTGCAGCATTTCGGGATCGGGGTTTCCGGCCGGGATATTGCCGAAATACTCAGCCGTGCCACGCACTTCGTTCGGATTCCTCAAGGTGCAGACGAACATGCCGTTCTCGCGCGCGCCGATCGTCACCACGCGCTCGCGGCTGGACAGCACCAGGCGGGCGATCGCCAGCTTGCCGGATTTGCGCATCGCTTCGCGCAACACGGCAAAGGTCTCCTCGGCCATTGCGCCGTCCGGCGCCAGGTAATAGGGCGCGTCCTGATAGATGACGTCGACCGAATGCTCGTCGACAAAAGCCTCGATGTTCATCGTATGGTTGGATTCGATGCGCACCGCATCGAGATCGGAGTCCTCGATGATGATGTACTGCTTGTCCTCGTATTCGTAGCCCTTGACCAGGTCCGAACGCTCGACCAGCCCGAGCTCGGGGTCGACCGGCTTCATGTTGATGCGGTTGTGCGTCTTCTTGTGCAGCTGGTTGAAGCTGATGCGCTCGCTGGCGCTCGTCGCCGGATAGAGCCGGACCGGACAGCTGACCAGACTGAGCTTGAGGTAACCTTTCCAACTTGCCCTGGGCGCCATGAAATACTCCTACGCGGCCTTGTGCTGTCGAACTGTTCGCAGCGTTCATTCGTCCGGAGGACGAATGCGGCTGCCGAAATCCTACATTGCCCTTACAATACCGGCAAATCCCTAGCGAAATCTTCCTCCGCCGGAGCCCCTGCAGGTAAGAGGTCCGTGGCGAAGAATAATTCAAATTTTCCGGAGCGTCGATGGAGTCTGGGGCCGCGCCCGCGGGACTATCTCGCAGTGCCCATCACCGGCAAATCCCGGGCGAAATCTTCCATGTCGGCCCAAGGGTCGCCTGACGTCGCCAGCAGGCCCGGCAGTGACGAATAATTCAGATCCTGCGGGGCATCGATGGTCGCCAGGTCGCTCCAGCTCACCGGTGTCGAGGCCGGCAAATTGGTGCGGGCGCGCAGCGAATAGGGAGCCGCCGAGGTGTGGCCGCGCGCATTGCGGTGATAATCGATGAAGATGCGCCGCTTGCGGTTATCCTTGCCCATGGTGGTGGTGAAAGTGTCGGGCGCGGTGGCGGCAAGATGCGTCGAGATGGCGCTGGTCGCCTGGTGCAATTTCTTCCAGTTCTGCTTTTGCGTCACCGGTACTGATATGTGGATGCCGTGGCCGCCGGACGTCTTGGCGAACGGCACCAGCCCTAGCGCTTCCAGCTCGCCCTTAATGTGCACCGCCGCCTCAACCACCTCGCGCCAGGCGATCCCCTCGCCCGGGTCGAGGTCGAAAACGACCAGGTCCGGCTTGTCGAGCCGCGTGCGATGGGTGCCCCAGGTGTGGAACTCGACGACACCGAACTGCGCCAGGGCCAGATAGCCCTTGGCGTCTTCCACCGAGAGATAGGATTTGGTCTCGCCCTCCGAATTGGTCGCTTCGAAAGTCGCCACGGATGACGGCATGCCGGTGAAGGCGTGGCGCTGGAAGAAACAGTCCTGCGGCCTGCCGGTCGGGCAGCGCACCAGCGACACCGGCCGGCCGAGAATGTGCGGCAGCATGAAATCGCCGACCAGCGCATAATAGACGGCAATGTCGAGCTTGGTCGGGCCGGTCTTGCCGAACAGCCGTCGCGTCGGGTTGGTCACCCAGATGGTGGCGAGGTCGGCCTCGGCGATCAGCCGCTTGCGCTTGGCCGAAACCGGCGTTGACAGGCCGACGTCGCGCAGGCCGCGGAACACGGCATGGCGCAGCGCATTGTCGGTGGTCCGGTTGGCGTAGTGGATGTGCGCCGAAAGCAGCGGCCGCACCCATTTCATCTCGCGCATGATTTCGCGCGGAACGCCTTCCGGCGCGGACGCCCCGGCGCGCAACGGCTCCAGCCGCGCCAGCAACTCGCCGGCGGTGGCGGCGTCGAAGCCGGTGCCGACCTTGCCGCGATAGTGCAATTCGCCATCCTCGAATTCGCCGAGGCCGAGTGCGGCCAGCCCCTCGGCCGCATCGGAGACTGTGTAGCCGGCGATGACGAAGTCGCCGGTCTGAAGCGCCTTGGTCTTGGTCCAGGTCTTGGTACGGCCGCTCTGGTAGATTGCCGTGGCGCGCTTGGAGACGACACCCTCGAGCCCCATCTCGGACGCCTGGTCATAAAGTGCCTGGCCGTCTCCTTCGACATGATCGCTGAGCTGGATGGCCGAATTGGCGCCGAGACCGGACAGCAATTGCGAAAGCAGCGCCTTGCGCCGGCGGAGCGGCGCTTGTCTCAGGTCCCGGCCGTCGAGATACAGAAGATCGAAGGCGTAGAAGTGGAGTTTGTTGCCGGCGCCTTCGGCCAGCGCATTCTGCAAAAGGGCAAAGCGGCTGATGCCCTTGGCGTCGAGCGCGACGACCTCGCCGTCGATGATCGCCTCGCGGCACGGCAGCCTGGCGAAGGCAAGCGGCAGGTCGCCATAGCGCTTCGTCCAGTCGAGGCCGGCGCGGGTGATCAGCCTGACTGCGCCGTTAGCGAGATGCGCCATGGTGCGGTAGCCATCGAATTTGATCTCGTGCAGCCAGACTTCGCCCGTTCGGGCCGCTGGGTCATCGCCGCCCGGCGGTTTCGAAACCTGCGTCGCCAGTTGCGGCTCGATGCGGGTGGGCAGCGGCGCCTTGACGGCGCCCGGCAAAGCACCTGGCTTCAGCACCACCGGCCTGGCAGGCTTGGCGGCCGGCTTCGGCGTTGCCGCCAGTTCCTCGATGCGGCGTCCGGATTTGACGCTTTCCGGCCGGGCTTCCAGTATGTCGAGCTTGGCGTCGGCGGCGAGATCGCGCTCCTTGAACAGCAGCCAGTTCTTCTTGCCCGCATCCTCGCCGGGCTTTGGTTTCAGCCGCGTCAGCATCCAGCCGCCATTCAGCTTTTCGCCGGCGAGGCGGAACTTGAAGGAACCGGTGCGCAGGCTCTTCTCGACATCGTCCATCGGCGCCCAGACACCGGTGTCCCAGACGATCATCGGCCCGCCGCCATATTCGCCTTCGGGAATCACACCTTCGAAGTCGATATACTCGAGCGGATGGTCCTCGGTCTCGACCGCCAGCCGTTTGTCGGCGGGGTTGAGCGACGGGCCGCGCGGCACCGCCCAGCTCTTCAGCACGTCGCCGACCTGCAGGCGCAGATCGTAGTGATCGGCGGTGGCCTGGTGCTTGTGAACGACGAAGCGGTTGCCTTCCCCGGCAACCAGCCCGCCGGCCGGTTCCGGCGTCCTCGTGAACTCGCGCTTGGCGCGATAAGCCTTGAGCTTTGGCGGGGCGGTCACGGCCACATGCTCTTGCGCAAAAACAACGGCTTGATGCGCATGTCTTGAATCATTTTGTCAGCATGCGGCAGGTCGGCGTCACGCCGCTCAATCGTCCGTGGCCGGCGTCAATTCGAGTTCGGCCGGCGACAGGCCCTGCTGCAGCTGGCTGAGCCGGAATTCGTCGACCCAGTAGGCCTCGCCGTTGACCAGCACCCGCGCGCTGTAGCTGCCGGCCGAAAAACGCTGCGCGGTGATGTACACCTTGTGGCGGTCGAGCGCGTTCCGCACCGCGGCGCGCTTGGATTTCTGACTGGCGACGGAACTGGCCATGCTGGTTACTCACGCACAAGCCGCAAGGCGGCGTGCCTTAAGGATGGCCGAGAGCGTGTCGGCTGTCAATTTGGCGGTCGCTGCGAGCCGCGCGCGGTAGCGCGTTCTTGCGCAAAGCTCCGGCCTTGGCTAGCATCCGCCGGCAGGCACCGAGCGGAGGAGAACGTCGCGGTGGACCGGCTGGAGCGCCGTTGCGTCCCTTCAAACACGAGTTGGGCGCTCGAAGGACACTCCATTTTTGAATCGACGCAAGGAACCTTCCGGAAAACCCATTCCGGTTTCGGGGTCGTGCGCTCATCTGGGAGGAGACTAAATTGATCAACAGACGTGAATTCCTGCTGTCGACCGCGGCGATGGGCGCTTTGGCGCTGGCCGCTCCGCAACTGGCTTTTGCCCAGGACAAGCTGACCATCCTGGGTTCGGTGCCGAGCCTCGGCTTTCCGTTCTTCGTGCACATGCTGAACCAGATCAAGGCGGAAGCCCAGGCGCAGGGCGTCAACCTGGTCGAAAGCGACGGCCAGAATTCGGCGCCCAAGCAGACCGCCGATATCGAAGCGGCGCTCGTGCAGAAGGTCAACGCCATCGTCATCTCGCCGCTCGACGTCAATGCGCTGGCCCCAGCCATCGAGGAAGCGGTCAAGGCCGGCGTTCCCGTCGTCACCATCGACCGCCGTGTCGAAGGCGTCGAGGGCATCCTTGCCCATGTCGGCGCCGACAACGTCAAGGGCGGCGAGGCCGAAGCGAAGGCCATGGTGGCGGCATTCCCGAACGGCGCCAAGATCTTCCATCTGCAGGGCCAGCCCGGTGCCGGCCCGGCGATCGACCGCAACAAGGGTGTGCACAACGTCCTCGATCCGATGAAGGATAAGTACCAGATCATCTTCGAGCAGACCGCCAACTTCGCCCGCGCCGAGGCGCTGTCCGTCACCGAGGCCGGCCTTGCCGCCAACGGCAAGCCCGACGCGATCATCTGCGCCAATGACGACATGGCGCTTGGCGCGGTTGAAGCCTGCGCGGCGCGCAACTTCACCGACGTCAAGATCTACGGCTTCGACGCGCTTCCCGAAGCGCTGGTCGCCGTGCGCGACGGCAAGCTGGCCGGAACGGTCGAGCAATTCCCCGGCGAACAATCGCGCACTGCGGTGCAGATCGCGGTCGCTTACGCCAGGGACAAGACCGAGCCGAAGGAAAAGCTGGTGCTTTTGACGCCGATCGTCATCGGCAAGGACAATCTCGACAAGGCGGAGAGGCTGGGCGAGACGAAGTAAGGTTGCACAAAGGGCGCGCAGCGGCAAAAGTAGCATTCTGTCGCGCCCCCCCTCTGCCCTGCCGGGCATCTCCCCCCACTTGGGGGGAAATCGGGAGCTTCGCCGATGGCGCCTTTTCTGCAACGCAGGAAGATTGGCGAAAGACATCCAATCTCCCCCTCGTGGGGAGATGTCCGGTAGGACAGAGGGGGCGCTGTCCCGCCATCAATCGCAAATTGGGAGCAACCTTTGCCCGCAGCCGAAGCCGCAGCGCCTTCACCCTCTCCCGCCCTGCTCACCGTCGAGGGCGTGACCAAGCGCTTTGCCGGCGTCACCGCGCTGAACGACGTATCGCTTGAAGTCCGCCCCGGCGAGATCCTCGGCCTGCTCGGCGAGAACGGCGCCGGCAAGTCGACACTGCTCAAGATACTCTCCGGCGTGATGCCGCCGTCCAGCGGCCGCATCGTCTTCGACGGCGTCGAATTCAGCCCGCACAATCCGCAGGATGCCAAGCGCCACGGCATCGTAACAATCTACCAGGAACTGAGCCTGATCCCGACGCTGACGGTAGCGGAGAACATCTTCATCGGTCGCGCGCCGCTCGGCCGGTTCGGGCTGGTCAGCTGGCGAAAGATGGTGGAAGACTCACGCGCGATCATCGCTCGCGTCGGCCTCGACCTCGACCCGGCGACGCCGGTGTCGGCGCTGTCGGTGGCCGAGCAGCAGCTGGTCGAGATCGCCCGCGCGCTGTCGCTGAAGAGCCGCTTGATTATCATGGACGAGCCGACCTCGGCGCTGACCGAAACCGAAGTGCACAGGCTGATGTCGATCATGGACCGGCTGCGCAAGGATGGCGTCGCCATCATGTTCGTCACCCACCGGCTGGAGGAGGCCTCGGCGATCTGCGATCGCATGACGGTGCTGCGCGACGGCAGGCTGGCCGGCCATCTCGACCGCGAAGGCGGGCCGATCAAACTGCCGAAGATCATCGAGAAGATGGTCGGCCGCGCCGCTTCCGAGCTCTATGCCAGGCCGACGCAGCGCGACGTCGCCGGCGACGTCCGGCTCTCGGTGCGCGGCCTGCGCACGGTGCGCGATCCGCAGGCGCCGCACGCCATCGTGCTCGAAGGCGTCGATCTCGACCTCAAGGCGGGCGAAATCCTCGGCGTCGCCGGGCTCGTCGGCTCCGGCCGCACCGAGCTCGCCCGCGCCATCTTCGGCGCCGACCGCATTGCCGCCGGCACCATCAGGCTCGACGGCAAGCCGATCGCGCCCGCCTCACCCGCCGACGCCATCGAGCTCGGCATCGGCCTGGTGCCGGAGGACCGCAAGCACCAGGCAATCTTCGCAGCACTCGCCATCCTCACCAATTTCTCGATCGCCGCGCTCGACCGCTACTCCAGTGTCGGCTTCATGGCCGAGCGGCGCGAGCGCGAGGCGCTGGCGAACTACAGGAAGATGCTGTCGATCCGCATGGCCTCGCCCGAGCAGGCGATCGAGGGCCTGTCCGGCGGCAACCAGCAGAAGGTGATCCTTGCCCGCTGGCTGGCGCGCGATCCCAAGGTACTGATCGTCGATGAACCGACGCGCGGCGTCGATGTCGGCGCCAAGGCGGAAGTGCACCAGATCCTGGTGGAGCTCGCCGCGCGCGGCATCGCCATCATGATGATCTCGTCCGAGCTGCCCGAAGTGCTTGCGGTGTCGGACAGGATCGTCACCATGCGGCGCGGGCGCATTACCGGCGAGATGCCCGGCGTCGAGGCGACCGAGGAGAAACTGATGGAACTGATGGCGCTCGACCAGAAGCAGGAAGCAACACAATGACCAGCACGACCGAACGGAGCCAGCGCGGCGGCGTCAATATTGCGCGCCTGCTGATGAGCTTCGGCCCGCTGATGTTCCTGGCGTTGCTGATCGTCGTCTTCACCGTGCTGAAGCCGAGCTTCATCGACCCGATCAACCTGTTCAACATCATGCGCCAGATCTCGATCACCGGCCTGATCGCGCTCGGCATGACCTTCGTCATCCTCACTGCCGGCATCGACCTGTCGGTCGGCTCGCTGCTCGCCTTCTGCGGCATGGTCGCGGCGGTGGTGGCCAAGGGCGGCACCGCCAACACGCTGTCGCTGTCGACAACGGGCACGCAGGGCTATGGCTGGTTCGCCGCCCTTCTCGCCGCCGTCGTCGTCGGTGCCGTGGCCGGCGGCGTCCAGGGCTTTGCCATCACCAGGCTGAAAGTGCCGCCCTTCGTCGTCACGCTTGGCGGCCTCACCGTGTTTCGCGGCCTGACCTTGACGATTTCCAATGGCGGCCCGATCTCCGGCTTCGACGCCTCGATGCGCTGGTTCGGTACCGGCCTGATCGGCCCGGTTCCGGTGCCGGCGATCATCTTCGCGATTGCCGCGATCCTTTGCCATATCGTGCTGCGCTACACACGTTACGGCCGCGCGGTCTATGCCGTCGGCGGCAATGCCGAGGCGGCACGACTCTCCGGCCTGCGTGTCGACCGCATCCTGATCTCGGTCTACATCATCGTCGGCTTCTTCGCCGGCCTTGCCGCCTTCGTTTTGTCGGCGCGGCTCAACTCCTCCGAAGCCGTCGCCGGCATCGGCTACGAGCTGACGGTGATCTCGGCGGTCGTCATCGGCGGCACCTCGCTGTTCGGCGGCATCGGCAGCGTCGGCGGCACGGTGGTCGGTGCAGGGCTGATCGGCGTGCTGCAGAACGGGCTGCAGTTCAACAACGTCTCGTCCTACACGCAAAGCATTGTCATCGGCCTGATCCTCATCCTCGCCGTGGCCTTCGACCGCTGGCTGAAATCGCGGGTAAGGCGGTGATGGCGGAGCGAACGCTGCGATGCCGTAAGCTGCCCGGGAGGTGGCGGTGCCCCAAATAAGAACCATGACCGAACAGGTCGTGCCGGTGGTGTCGCGGCTGCTGGGCCAATCCTGGCGACACACCTATTCGCCAATCCTGGGTGCCGAGACGACGGCACGGCTGTCGGATGACAAGCACGCGCCGGAGCGGCTGGCGGCCGAGCTCGGGGATGACAACAAGATGTCCTTCGTCGCCGAGCGGGCTGACGGCTCGCTCGCCGGTTATGCGATGGCAGCGATGGACGACAAGGGCGAGGTCATGCTCGAGCGGCTCCATATAGACAAAACAGAGTACGGCACCGGCCTTGCCGCCGACCTGCTGCATGCCGTTCTTGCCGCGCATGCGGGTATTCCCAGCATCGCCCTGGAAGTGATCGAGGGCAACGACCGCGCAATCGCCTTCTATCGCAAGCACGGCTTCGAGGTCGTCGAGCGCCGGCCGGCTGCACACGGGGTGGGCGGCCATGCCTCGCTGATCATGCGCCGGCTGCTACCGATGGCTTAGTAGGCGAAAGCGGCTGAGCGCGTAATCTCCCCCCTCGAGGGGGAGATGGCCGGCAGGCCAGAGGGGGTAGCCGCGCTTGAGGCGCCAACTTTCTCTTTCGTCCAACATGGCGTCGCGCCAGGACGTACCGACCCCCTCTGTCGCCTTCGGCGACATCTCCCCCTCAAGGGACCCTCAAGGGGGGAGATTGGCGACTTCTCCAACCGCTCAGGCTGGGGCGTTGACGCGCTGTGCGCGCGTTGCCCAATCGGCAACCGTCGCGCCAGCAACGCTCTCGCCGGCAACCATCCCGTTCGTCTGCGGCGCAAGCAGGTCGTTGCGGCGGGCGAAGGCAACGAAGGTGGCGCGCGCCGTCTCGGCGTCGATCTCTCCTTCCAGTGCTGCACGGCACGCTTTTGCGGCGATGTCATGCGCGGCCGTCCGGCTCGTTGCCGGCCACTCAGCCAAAAGTGCATAAGCCTCAGCCGCGCTTTCTATCTTCGTCGGCGTACCGAGGCCGGTGAGGATGGTAACCGGCTTGTCGAACGAAGCACGATCGATGACACTCTCCTTTCCTGGCTCAATCGGCTCCTTTCGGAACTCAACCGCGCGGGCGCTTCGATCCGCCTGCAGGACGGCGTCGATCGGCGAATGCAATACGGCTTGCATGCCCGGCCGCGGCAGCAGCCGATGCACCTTGACCAGCGCCTCGAGCCAGGCCGCCACGCCCAGCGGCGGATGTTCGCGCCCGTAGAGCCACGCCTTTGCCTTGGCGAGCGGGTATCCCGCCTCTTCGGCGAAATCGGTTTCCGACCAACGCAGCAGGCGCAGGCATTCGCGCATCCGCGCCGCGATCATTTGCGCTCCTCCGTGCCGGCCCCCACGCGTTGAGCCGACAGAAACATCAGCGTGTAGGCCGCCTTGCGGCGGTCCCAGCCGGCCGACTCGGCCATATCCAGCAAGCCGTCGACCAAAGGCGCCAACGCCGCCCTGCAGTCGGTTTCATAGTTGAAATCGTTTTTCGGGCGGGTCGGTGCCGCGATCTTTCCAAAACTGTCCATCATATCCATGGCAACACCTGCTCAGCATTAGTCCCGGACCGGCAAGACCGTGCCCGCTTTTGGCGGGCACGGTCCATCTGCCGTTTCGAAGTCGCGCTTTGGAAGCCTGGCCTTAGAAGTCCATGCCGCCACCGCCGGGCATGGCCGGCGCGGCAGCTTCCTTCTTCGGCTTCTCGGCCACCATCGCCTCGGTCGTCACCAGCAGGCCGGCAACAGAGGCGGCACCCTGCAGGGCAGTGCGCACGACCTTGGCCGGGTCGATGACGCCTTGACTGTAGAGGTCGCCGAACTCGTTGGTCTGCGCGTTCCAGCCATAGCCGAAGTCGGTCGTCTCGCGCAGCTTGCCGACGATGATCGAACCTTCGGCGCCGGCATTCTCGGCGATCTGGCGCACCGGCGCTTCGATGGCGCGACGCACGATGTCGACACCGGTCTTCTGATCGGGATTGTCGACGACGACATTATCGAGCGCCTTCGCCGCTCTCAGCAGCGCCACGCCGCCGCCGGGCAGGATGCCCTCCTCAACCGCCGCGCGTGTGGCGTGCATGGCGTCGTCGACGCGATCCTTGCGCTCCTTGACCTCGATCTCGGTCGAGCCGCCGACACGGATGACGGCGACGCCGCCGGCGAGCTTGGCCAACCGCTCCTGCAGCTTTTCGCGGTCGTAGTCGGAGGTGGTTTCCTCGATCTGCGCCTTGATCTGGCTGATGCGCGCATGGATTTCATCCTTGCGGCCGGCGCCGTCGACGATGGTGGTGTTCTCCTTCTCGATCAGCACCTTCTTGGCGCGGCCGAGCATCTCCAGTGTGACGTTCTCGAGCTTGATGCCGAGGTCCTCCGAGATCGCCGTGCCGCCGGTCAGGATGGCAATATCCTCCAGCATGGCCTTGCGGCGATCGCCGAAGCCCGGTGCCTTGACGGCCGCGACCTTCAGGCCGCCGCGCAGCTTGTTGACGACCAGCGTCGCCAGCGCCTCGCCCTCGACGTCCTCGGCGATGATCAACAGCGGCTTGCCGGATTGCACGGCGGCTTCGAGCACAGGAAGCATGGCCTGCAGGTTGGACAGCTTCTTCTCGTGGATCAGCACATAGGGTTCTTCGAGTTCGACGCGCATCTTATCCTGATTGGTGATGAAATAGGGCGAGAGGTACCCACGGTCGAACTGCATGCCTTCGACCACTTCCAACTCGGTCTCAGCGGTCTTCGCTTCCTCGACAGTGATGACACCCTCATTGCCAACCTTTTCCATCGCCTCTGCGAGGAAGCGGCCGATCTCGGCATCGCCATTGGCAGAGATGGCGCCGACCTGAGCGATTTCGTCGTTCCTGGTCACCTTGCGGGCATTGGATTTCAGGTCGGCGACCACGGCGTCGACCGCCTTGTCGATGCCGCGCTTCAAATCCATCGGGTTCATGCCGGCAGCGACCGCCTTGGCCCCTTCCCTGACAATGGCCTGAGCAAGAATCGTCGCGGTCGTGGTGCCATCGCCTGCGGTGTCGCTGGTCTTCGAAGCAACTTCGCGGACCATCTGAGCGCCCATGTTCTCGAACTTGTCCTCGAGCTCGATCTCTTTTGCCACCGTCACGCCGTCCTTGGTGATGCGCGGCGCGCCGAACGATTTGTCGAAGACAACGTTGCGGCCCTTGGGACCGAGCGTCACCTTCACCGCATTGGCAAGCATATCGACACCGCGTAACATCTTCTCGCGGGCTTCGGTATGAAATTTCACATCTTTGGCAGCCATTGGAACACTCCTCGATAGGCAGCTTTTCGTTGACTGGAATGCTTGTTCAGGCCCCGCTCAGGCAGCCTTCTTCATTTCGCCCGTGGCTTCGATCACGCCCAGCACGTCGCTCTCTTTCATGATGAGCAGATCCTCGCCATTGAGCTTGATCTCGGTGCCGGACCATTTGCCGAACAAAATGCGGTCGCCGACCTTGACGTCGAGCGGCTGCAATTGGCCGCTGTCGTCGCGCGCGCCCGGACCGGCGGCAATGACCTCGCCCTCCTGCGGCTTCTCCTTGGCGGTGTCGGGGATGATGATGCCGCCCGCGGTCTTTTCGTCGACCTCGATGCGGCGGACCAGGATGCGGTCATGCAATGGACGGAACGCCATGTCGTTCTCCTCTCGGGACAAACAGATTTTCGAACATCCTCCTGACCGGACCGGCAATATCGGCCCGGCACGGGGTGCGCGATCTCTTCTTCAGGCATCGCGCGCATACGAACTAGTCGCGCTTTTTTCAGCTTTCAAGAGGATCATGCAAAAATTTTAGCACTCGACACCTGAGAGTGCCAATACGCTGTAATTGTTCGCACATTCGCCGTTTCCGGCGCGATGACCCGGCCGGATTTCCAAATCTGTCCGTCTCCTGAGCCGCTTGCCGGCGGCTGGAACCTATGTGGAAGGCGAGGCGTTTTGCAGACCGAGGTTCATTGGGAAAGGAAGGATTGCATGACCAGCAGGGACTTTCAGCTCCAGATGCAAGGGTTTGGCCTCACCACGGCGGAGATCCACTACCGCCTGCCCGATCATCGAAGCCTGCTTCAGCTCTATATCTGGCAGGAATACGATATCGCCCCTGATTTCCCGACGCTGAAGCATTTCCTCGATTTCTGGGAGCGCGAGATCGAAGGCCCGCTGCATTCGGTGCGCGTGGCTCATCACCGTCTGATCCAACCGTCCGAATGGCGGGCCGTAAATGGCATTATCACCGTCCACTGAGGAGCAAGCCGATCTGCCGCCAGACAGCAAACAAAGTGCCTCCGAAGCGGGGGAGAGGGGTAGCTGACTCTCCCCCACTTTGTTTTGGATCTCACAATATCGGAGGGCGTCCGGACTAGCCGGCGTGGTCGACAGGCTTGCGGGCCGCTGCGAGCAATCCAGCCTTGCGCGCCGCCCTGACGAAGGCCTTGCGCGCATCACGCGCGGTGCGCCAGCCGTCGAGCGCGTCGCGGCAGGTCCGATAGGCGGCGCGCCAGCTCCGGCCGCGTGCACGGTCCGGCCACTGCTGGCGCATGCATTCGATGGCTTCCCAACTGCTGGCGACCTTGCGCTCGCTGGATTGGAATTTCAACGTGATCGGCTCGGCGAAGCGGACGTCGTCCATCACTTCCTCCTTGTTTTCTGATCGTCTTCTTGTTTGAGCAAGCAACGTTATGCTGGCGGCACCGGCGGCCGGCCGGCGCCGCTGAAGGACATGGTTCGTCCCTTTGCGCGATTCAAGAGCATCGCGGCAGCAGCCGGTTATTCCTCCTCGTCCGGCCCTTGCAGCAGTTCGATCAGCGTCGCTACCCTTGCCGTCGGCAGCGGTCGGCCCTCGTTCACCAGCGCCTCGTCGGCGGCGATCCAGGCCAGGGCCTCGCGCAATTCCTGGACCGTCCCGTCCGTCGCCGCAATGTCGGCGATCACGGCTTCGTCGACCGGGCCCAGCACAGAAATGATCTCGTCGCGTGTCATGGTCAGCTCCATCTGCGAGTGCCGGGAACGGGCCCGGCAACACAAGAAATCTGGGTCTTGACCTGCTGCAGACAATAACCGGCCGGGGAAGTCAGCGTTGGCAATTGAAACCAGACAGGCAATCTCGTGCCGGACATCTCCCCACTTGTGGCGAGATTGGCAGCCTCGCCGAACCGACCGAAAACCGGCCCGAAAAACCGGCAACGCGAGAGCCACCGGGTCTTGACTTGCGGCGGACAATAACCAGATCGAAGGCACCGGTCGCCGAAATGGGGCCGGCGGAACCAGGGAGCGCCAGCTCTTTGGCGCCCCTCGTATCTATGTTGCTCGATGGAGGATGTAGCTATGAGAACCGCATTCGACTTTTCCCCGCTCTATCGGTCGAGCATCGGCTTCGACCGCGTCTTCAACCTGCTGGAAAATGCTCCGCAGGCCTTCGACGCCTGGCCGCCCTATGACATCGCGCGCAGCGGCGAGAACAACTACCGCGTCACCATCGCCGTAGCCGGGTTTTCCGAGGACGACCTCGAAATCACCCATGAACCCAACCTCCTGATTGTCTCCGGCCAGCACAAGGAGCCGGACAACGCGGAGTATCTGCATCATGGCCTCGCCACACGGCCCTTTACCCGCCGTTTCGAGCTTGCCGATCACGTCAAGGTCGCAGGCGCCTCGCTCGACAACGGCCTGCTCAGCATCGATCTGGTACGTGAGGTGCCAGAGGAGATGAAGCCTCGGCGCATCGCCATCGCGACCGATGTCGCCTCGCCGAAGACCGGGCCGAAGGTCGCGCAGGGCGAAGCAAACAAGCAGGCTGCCTGAATGCACCAGTCGAGAAAGGAGACTATGCAATGGCTATTCGTGATCTCATTCCGTGGGGCCGGGAGAACAATCAGCCCCCCAGCCTGTTCCGCAACGGCGACGGCGATCCCTTCCTGACGCTGCATCGCGAAATGAACCGCCTGTTCGACGAGGCGTTCCGCGGCTTCGACACGAGGCTGCCGTCGCTCGGTGGCTTCTCCGCTGCCCGCGCCAGCTGGCCGAGTGTCGAAATCTCCGATAGCGAAAAGGAGATCCGCGTCACCGCCGAGATCCCCGGCATGGACGAGAAAGACGTCGAGTTGCTGCTCGATGACGGTGTGCTGACGCTGCGCGGCGAGAAGCGCGAAGAGACCGAGGACAAGGACAGGCAGTTCTCCGAACGCTTCTATGGCCGTTTCGAGCGGCGTATCCCGCTCGGCTACGAAGTCGACGAAGACAAGGTGAACGCCGCGTTCCGGAACGGTGTGCTCAGCGTGACGCTGCCCAAGACGGAGCGCGCCCAGGCAAAGGCCAAGCGTATCGCCATCACCGGCGGCGACGGCAAGTCCTGACGGCTCGTAGGACGACGCCCCTTCTGCCTGCCGGTTCCGGCGGGCAGAAGCGGGCAAATGTCGATGACCCGTTCTCCCGACGCTCCGGTTCCGCCTGACCAGGCGCAGCACGCCCTGCAGTGCCTGACGACCGAGCATTTCGTGCTGCAAAACGCTCGCGCCGCGACCATTCAGGAAGCGAACCAGAGAGCCGATCTGTTCCTGACCTCGGTCTCAAGCGCAACGATTGCCTTGTCCTTCGTCGCGCAGGTCACGGAGATGGGCAGGCCGTTCGTGTTGTTCAGCCTGATCTTGCTGCCTTGCCTTTTCTTCATCGGACTGGTCACCTTTGTGCGCGCGGTGCAGGTTGCCATCGAGGACATGGTGCATGCCCGCGGCATGGCCAGGATCCGCCACTATTTCGTCGAACTGGCGCCGGTCCTGCAAAGATACCTCGTCAATTCCACGCATGACGACCCCTCGGCGGTGCTGGTCGACAAGGGCCTCAGACCCTCGCCGCTGCAATATTTCATGACCACCGCGGGGATGGTGGGCACGATCAACGGCGCCATTGCCGGCGTCTTCACCGGCATCGTTGTTAAGTCCGCTTTCGGCGGGGGCATGTCGCCCGGCGTGATTTGCGGGCTGGCGGTCTTCGCGACATGCATTCTCATCCTGCGGCGCTATCATAGTCGCGCCTGGGCGGCGGCCGAAGAAAGCTTGCCCGCACGGTTCCCGGGCGACAGTGGCGACAGCGAAAGCTAGCGCCGACGCAACCGGATGTCGAAAAGTGGCAGGGCGCCGCCCTTGCGTCTTGCGCGGCAATTGACCATCCTCGCCAACATCATTTGCACCGCGGCCGGGGGGTTCGCATATGCCGACGCTTTATGCGCTGAAACCGGCCTTCCAGGCCAGGCTGCGGCCGCTTGCCGATGGCCTGGCCAGGGCCGGCGTCACCGCCAACCAGATCACACTGCTGGCCGCTGCCCTCTCGCTCGCCGCCGGCCTTGCGGTGGCAGTCCTTGCAGGCCATCGCGCGGTCTTTCTGCTGATGCCGCTCGTGCTGTTTACGCGAATGGCGCTGAATGCCATCGACGGCATGCTCGCAAGGGAACATGGCCAGGCCTCGAAGCTCGGCATGTATCTCAACGAGCTCTGCGATATGATCTCCGACCTCGCTTTGATCCTGGCATTTGCCGTCATTTTTCCCGCCTGGGGTGTCGTTGCATTTGCGATCGCGGCTATGATCACTGAGTTCGCCGGCGTGCTCGGCATCGCCGCCGGAACCGGGCGCAACTATGCCGGCCCGTTCGGCAAAAGCGACCGGGCGCTGGCGCTCGGCATCCTCGCCGTGCTTATCGCGTCCGGCCTGTGGGTCCCGGCGCTCACGCCGCTCGTGTTTCCGGCCATGGCTACACTCTCGCTGGCGACCGCCATCAACCGGATACGCAGCGGTCTTAACGGGAGCGGCAGCTGAATTCCGGTCTCGCCAGGGAGAACAACATGCTTCACCAACAGACGGCTGCCGCAGTGGCTTCAGCCAATATCGAGCGGGTGGCGCAGGAGCGCAGCTTCAAGAGCCATGATGGCACCGAGGTCTTCTATCGCTATTGGCCGGCGCTGTCGGGAAACCGCAAGGGTGCCATCCTGCTGTTCCATCGCGGCCACGAGCATGGCGGCCGCATGGCGCATCTGGTCGACGAGCTGCAGATGCCCGATCACGCCTTCTATGCCTGGGACGCGCGCGGCAATGGCCGCTCCGCCGGCGAACGCGGCTATGCGCCGTCGTTTGCGGCGCTGGTGCGCGACATCGATTGCTTCGTGCGCGAGATCGGCAGCGACGGCTTTGCCCGGCGCGACATCGCGCTGATCGCGCAATCCTTCGGCGCCGTGCTTGCCGCCGCCTGGGTGCATGACTATGCGCCTGACATTCGCGCCCTGGTGCTGGCCTCGCCGGCCTTCTCGGTCAAGCTCTACGTACCCTTCGCCAAGCAGGGCATTGCGTTGTGGCAGAAGCTGAAGGGCCGCTTCTTCGTCAATTCCTACGTCAAAGCGAAATTCCTGACGCATGACCCCGAGCGCATCGCCTCCTTCGACGCCGACCCGCTGATCACCCGGCCGATCGCCTCCAACATCCTGGTCGAGCTCTACGATCATGCCGCGCGCATCGTCGCCGACGCCCGCGCCATCACCGTGCCGACACAGCTTTTGATCTCCGGCAGCGACTGGGTGGTGCGGCATGGACCGCAGCACGAATTCTTCGTCAATCTGGCGAGCCCGGCCAAGGAGCGGCACGTGCTGCCCGGCTTCTTCCACGACACGCTGGGCGAGCGCGACCGCCACAAGGCACTCGACCTGATCAGGCCCTTCCTCGAAAAGCAGTTCGCGGCGCCGGAAGAGCCGGTCGACCTGACCTGGGCCGACCGCGCCGGCTACACACGCGACGAGGCCGACCGGCTGGCCTCGCCGCTGCCGCTGCTGTCTCCCAGGGGGCTCTACTGGGCAATGAGCCGCGCCTCGATCCGCATGGGCGCCTGGCTGTCGTCCGGCATGAAGACGGGGATTGCCACCGGCTTCGATTCCGGCTCGACGCTCGACTATGTCTATGAGAACGAGGCGCGCGGCATCAGCCCCATCGGCCGCATGATCGACCGCACCTTTCTCGATGCCGTCGGCTGGCGCGGCATCCGCCAGCGCAAGCTGCATCTGGAGGAGCTGATCGGCAGCGCCGCCGCCTCGCTCAAGGCCGCCGGCCGGCCGATCCATATCGTCGATATCGCCGCCGGCCATGGCCGCTACGTGCTCGATGCCGTGCAGAAAGGCGCCGCGCCGCCGGCAAGCGTACGGCTGCAGGATTTCTCCGAGCTCAACGTCTCGCTCGGCCGCAAGCTGATCGCCGAGCGCCAGCTGCCGGCGACCGTCTCGTTCCATCGAGGTGACGCCTTCGACGCCACGCTGCTGGCCGGGCTCGACCCGGCGCCGGATCTCGCCATCGTCTCGGGGCTCTACGAATTGTTTTCCGACAATGCCATGATCGCCCGCTCGCTCGGTGGACTGGCCAGCGCCATGCAGCCCGGAAGCCTGCTCGTCTACACCAACCAGCCTTGGCATCCGCAGCTCGAGATGATCGCGCGCAGCCTGACCTCGCACCGCGGCGGCCAGGCCTGGGTGATGCGCCGCCGCACGCAGACCGAGATGGACCAGTTGGTGGCGGCCGCCGGCTTCGAGAAGCTCGACCAGCGCATCGACCAGTGGGGCATCTTCACCGTTTCGGTCGCGTGGCGCGTCTGAGCATGGACCTGCCTGCCTGTGCCTCACCTCGCGATGCCCCTGCCCTTCCGGCCTTGCCACGCGAGCCGTATCCCGGGATCGTCCTGCGCGCCGCATTGTGGCTGGCATTTGTGGCGCCGTTCTTCTACGCCACCTACGGCTTCGCCAACTGGCTGGCGTCGCGGCGCGACGACGTCGGCAGCATCGTCTTTGGCTGGGAGCATGGCATCCCGTTCCTTGCCTGGACGATCGTGCCCTACTGGTCGATCAACCTGTTCTATGGCTTGTCGCTGCTGTTGAACAATTCAAAGAGCGGCGTCGACCGCCTTGCCGGCCGCTATCTGACGGCGCAGATCGTCGCCGTCGCCTGCTTCATCCTGTTCCCGCTGACTGCGACGTTCGTGCGCCCGCAGACGAGCGGCCTGCCCGGCTTCATGTTCGCCGTGCTCGGCGGCTTCGACAAACCCTTCAACCAGGCGCCGTCGCTGCATATCGCGCTGCTGGTCATCATCTGGGACCATTGGCGTCACAGATTGACCGGCATCGCCGGCGTCGCCTGGCATGTCTGGTGTTTCCTGATCGGCGCCTCGGTGCTGACGACGTGGCAGCACCATTTCATCGACATTCCGACCGGCGCGCTGCTCGGCCTTTTCGCGCTGTGGCTGTTTCCGCGCGACGGCGCCTTGCCTTTCGCCGGCTTCCGCCTGACCGCGGGCCCGAAAGCGCGGCTTCTGGCGCTGTTCTATGCGCTTGGCGCAGCCTTTGCGCTGGCCGGCGCTGCTGCCGGCGCATTGGTCTCGGCGCTATGGCTCATCCTGTTGTGGCCGGCACTGGCGCTGGCCATAGTCGCTTTCGCCTATGCCGGCGCCGGCGCCAAGGTGTTCCAGAAAACAGCCGATGGCCGCGTGTCGCTGGCCAGCCGTCTTCTGCTGTGGCCCTACCGGGTTGCCGCCAAGGTCAATGTGTGGGCATGGACGCGAAAGCTCCCGGCGCAGATCGTCATCGCCGACGGTGTTTCCCTTGGCCGTTTTCCGACCGCCGCCGAGGCCGACGCCTTTGGCACGGTGATCGACCTTGCCGGCGAATTGGAACGGCCGCGTGGCGCCTCGATCCACTGGATGAGCCTGCCCATGGTCGACCTTTTGCCGCCGTCTCGCGAGGCGCGTGCGCAAGCGGTGGCGGCGATCGAGACGGCGCAGAGCCAGGGCACGGTGCTGGTCTGCTGTGCGCTCGGCTTCCAGCGCAGCGCCGCCGTCGTCGCCGAATGGCTGGTCGCCAGCGGCCGGGCCGCCACGCCGGATCAGGCGCGAGGCAAGCTCGCTGCCGCCGGCCGGCCTGTGCATCTTGGCATGGACGCGGCGACATGACCGCTTTTCGAGATAAGGCCGAGACGTTCGCCGCCGGACTGATGGTGCAGGTGGCGTGGCCGCTGCTGTTGATTGCTGCTGCCTTGCTGGCGGCGCCGGTCATCGGCCTGGCGACTGCGCCGCAAACATCGTCGCTGTCCGCGGCGGCCTGGCTGATCGCCGCCGCGGGTGCCATAGCCACAATCATTCTCTCGGCCCTGCTTTTGTTCGACGCGCTGCTGTTCCGGCTGATGGCCAGCCACGCCAGCGAAGCAGGCGGCGGTGCGGCGATCGACGACGTGCTGGCGCGCATGCGGCTGAAACCCACGGCGGCCGGTGGCCGCTCGCTCGACCAGCGGATGGCCGGCACGCGCCGTCTGCTCGCCAAGCAGCGTATCGCCTTCAGCCTGTTCGCGGCGGCCTCGGTCGTCGCGGCATTCTTTTGAGCCCGTCCATGACAAAGCTTCGCGTCAGCACCTATACCCTGCTGCAGACGGTGACCTCGGTCGGCCTGTCAGCACTGGCCTGGGTAGTCACCGGAGTGCGGCCGATCTGGAACGGCAGCCAGCCATCGGACCGGCAGCGCATCTACTTCGCCAACCATGCCAGCCACGGCGATTTCATCCTGCTGTCGGCCTGCCTCAGCGAGAAGGAGCGCGCCCGTACCCATGCGGTGGCGGCCGCCGATTATTGGAGCAAGACGCGGCTGCGCCGTTTCATTGCCGAGGACATGCTGTCTTCCGTGCTGATCCACCGGCAGTGGACGGATGAAACGCAGCACCCGATCTCGATCATGCTGTCGGTGCTCGACCAGGGCCACTCGCTGATCCTGTTTCCCGAAGGCACGCGCAACATGACCGACGAACCGCTGCTGCCGTTCCGCTCCGGCCTCTACAATCTGTCGATGGCGCGGCCCGATGTCGAGCTCATCCCGTGCTGGATCGAGAACATGTCGCGGGTGCTGCCCAAGGGCCAATTCGTGCCGGTGCCGCTGCTTTGCCGCGTCGTCTTCGGCGCCCCGATCGCCATTCAACCGGGTGAGGAACGCCGCGCCTTTCTCGACCGCGCCCGCGAAACGCTGCTGGCGCTGAACCCCCGGCCGCAGCGAGACGATTGAGGACCAAGGCAAAATGCTGCCGATGATGCACGAAACCCTCATTCTGATTGTCGGCCTGCTGGCGGTGCTGATCAGTGCCAGCGTCGTCGCCGGCGTCTTGTCATGGCGCGCGCCAAAGCCGTTGTCGCCGACGCTGGTCAACCTCACCCAGCGCATCAATGCCTGGTGGGTGATGGTGGTGGCGATCACCGTCGCCTTCTTCTTCGGCCGCCCCGGCATGACCATCCTGTTCGCGCTGATTTCGTTCGCCGCGTTGCGCGAATTCGTGACGCTGACGCACAGCCGCCGCAGCGACCACTGGGTGCTGCTCGGCATGTTCGGCATCGTCATCCCGTTCCAGTACTGGCTGGTGTGGACCGCCTGGTATGGCCTGTTCACCATCTTTATCCCGGTCTACTGCTTCCTGCTGATGCCGGCGATCACCGCGCTGCACGGCGACACCGAACGCTTTCTCGAGCGCGTCTCGGCGCAGCAATGGGCGGTGATGATTTCGGTCTACTGCGTCAGCCACGTGCCGGCGCTGCTGACGCTCGAGGTGCCAGGCTTCGAAGGCCGCAACCTGTTGCTGATCGCTTTCCTGATCATCACCGTGCAAGGCAGCGACGTGCTGCAATATATTTTCGGCAAGCTGTTCGGCCGGCATCTCCTGGCGCCGACGGTCTCGCCGTCGAAGACCTGGGAGGGGCTGGTCGGCGGGCTGGCGGCGTCGAGCCTGCTCGGCGCGCTGCTGTCGTTCCTGACGCCGTTCTCGCCGCTGCAGGCAGCCGGCGTCGCCTTCATCGCCTGCCTGATGGGCTTCCTTGGCGGGCTGGTCGCCTCCGCCATCAAGCGCGATCAGGGCGTCAAGGACTGGGGCCATCTGATCGAAGGCCATGGCGGCATGATGGACCGTGCCGACAGCCTGGTCTTCGCCGCCCCGGTCTTCTTCCATACCGTGCGCTATTTCTGGACTATATGATGGTTGGCGCCGTTTGCCGTGGCGGACGGTTCAGGGCGACCTTGCGAAGATAACCTGATCCGTTTCGTTATTACCACTTTCGCGAAAGCGGTAATAACCCGACCTGCCGCAGTCTTCGCCGCGCTCATTTTGCCGCGGCGAGCGGCTCTTTCTTGCGCGCCGGCGTCAGGCGGCGCATGCGGCGTTTGGCGGTGGTCTTCAGCGCCACCGGCGGAGCGCTGGACAACGCACCGAGCACCGCGCCTACCATGCCACGTGCGACGAAATCGGCGTTGATCTCGTTGGCCAATCTGGCATCTGCCTCCTGGTTGTCGCTGTCGGCTTCCGACCACAACACGATGCCCACTCGCAACCTTGGTTTGGTGCGTTTCAGCCGACGGACCAGGAACCGCCCGTGCTTGACGGAATCCCGGTTCAAAAATCCGATGACGACACTATCGACGGCGTCGAGCTCAAGGCGGCGAATGCTCCCCGGTTCCATCTCGGCGAAGCTCGCTCTCAACACCGTAGCGCCCTGGACTTCGAGCACCTGCGCCAGCATGGCGGCCGCCGCGTCGTCGAGTTCGCCGCGCCCTCCGGCGCACAGCACCGACATGCCCGTGCCATCCGGCAGTTCGGTGTACTCCTCGCCCTGAACCTCCCCCTGAACGTGCTTGTCCTCGCGTGAGCCGTTGTCCTCGGCCGCGGCCGTGTCGTCCGCTTCCGCCTCCTCCTGCGCGCTGTCGTCGAGGTTCGCCACCATCGTCAGCGCGCTGCCCGCGACCTGCTGTCTTTGCTCGTCGCTCAACACACCGCGCACCCGGTCCTGCTCGCCGAGCAGAAGTGCGGGAATCGCGACCTTGTCGTAGAACTCGACCAGATATTCTTCCTCCAGCATCTCCTCGGCATGGTCCGTCGCTTCCTCGGGATCGCCGGCCAACAGCCGCTGGTAAAGCCGGGCGTGCGGTTCGAGCACGGGTTCGTTGCCGAACAGAACGTCGAGGAATTCGAACTGCGGCACATGGCGGCCGAGCACGACGAGACAGACCGTGAGCGGCGTCGACAGAACCAGGCCCAATGGCCCCCAGAGCCAGGTCCAGAATATCGCCGCAACGATGATGGCCAATGGCGACAGCCCGGTGCGCGAGCCGTAGAGCCAGGGTTCGATCACGTTGCCGGTGATCAGTTCGACCACGACGAAAAGCCCTGCGGTCCAGAGCACGAGCGACCAGCCGGGCGCCACGGCAAGCGCCAGGAACAGAGGCAACAGCGTCGCGATGACCGGGCCGATATAGGGAACGAAGCGCAGCGCCAGCGCCAGCAAACCCCACAGCAATGGATTGGGTATGCCCAGCAGCCAAAGTCCAATTGCAATCGGGACGGCATAGACGATGTTCACGACCAGTTGCATGAGCAGATAGCGGCCGACGCGCTTGCCGGCATCCTGCAGCGCCTCGGTGGTTCGATGCAGATCGCCATAGCCGACGAGGCGTATGAAGCGATCGCGCAGGTCCTCCCGCTCGAGCAGCATGAATATGACGACGACGACGATCAGTCCGGCCGATGCCAGCGGGCTCAGCAGCGGGCCGATCAGATTCTGGAGGACCTCGAGCGGTCGTTCGCGCGCGACGATTTCGACCGGGATCGGTTCCCGCGGAGGCTGATCGGCGGCGGGTTGTACGGGCTCGGGTCTGTCGAGTTCCTGGCCGACGCGTTCGATCACCCGGCTCAATCTGGAAACGATGCCGCCGCCGACGCCGGTTTCCTTGAGCGACCGGACCTTGGTCAGGATATTCGCCTGGTAGAGCGGAATGTTCTGCGCCAGTTCACTGACCTGCGTGGCGACGATGAAGGAGAACAGCGCCAGCACGGTGAATGCGCCGAGCACACTGGCGATCACGGCCGGAAGACGCGGAATGCCGGCTCGCTTGAGTGCCGACACCATGGGCACGAGCGCAAAGGTAAGCAGCAGCGCGATTGCGATCGGCAGAAAGACCTCGCGCCCGAAATAGAGCGCCGCGACGGCCGTCACGACCGACGCTACGCTGGGCAACGATGTGCGCGGAAGCGCCCTGGCCGCGGAAACGATGCCCGCCCGCCGGGGCTCCGACAGGTGCGCGTCGTTTCGACGATTTGCCGCCACTTGATACCTCCGCTCCGCCGTCGCCATGATCGGGCATATTGAGCCGGCCTGCAACTTCGCAGCGTCTCACCCAGCTGGACGCCGATTGCCCTGGTCGGCAGCGCGGCAAATTCAGTCATGGTAGAATTTTTTGCATTAATGACGTCACGGGCAATCCTGTTCCATGGCTGCGCCAGAACGTGGAACTTTTGGGTCAAAACACCGTTCCTTCGTAGATCGCTGATGGACAACCTCAAAGCAGCAGCTCAGGAGGAATGATCATGAACTTCAAGACGCTTTGCATGGGCGCGATGGCGCTTTCGATGATGACCGGCGCAGCGCTTGCCGCCGGTGCCACTGGCACTTCGGCGCTCGACGATCCGCAGAAAATGACGCCCTTCTTCACCGACGCCGGCATGAAGACCATGAAGTCGGAAGCCGAATTCAAGGCGGCATGGATGGCCATGTCCACGAGCGACCGGGCCATGATGTTGAAGGAATGCAGCGACGCAGGCATTGCCAAGATGCATGCCGACTTCTGCAAGATGGCCAAGCAGCTCAACAAGTAACCGTCGGCTTCTTGCCAAGCGAAATGGGGGCCAAGCGAAAGGGCGGGCGGCCCTTTCGCGACCTTCCAGTCCGCACTCATACCGGCGGGTGCCTAGCCATTTGAAATCGCGACGCCGGCCGGAGCGGCAATGACATTATGGTCCAGGGGCACCGTCTGCTTGCAACCTCGGGTTTTCCGGTCGGCCGTTCCCGCATAGTATTGGCGGACGGCCCGCTTGACGCTTGACCCCGCTTGACGCTTGACCCCGCTTGACGCTTGACCTTGTCGCCGAGCGTGGGATAGGCCGGGGACTGGCCCGACCACCTCCCACCGGAGTCCCACGAAAGACCTGCCATGACCGACGCGATCATAAGAGACAGCAATGGCACGGCGCTGCACGAGGGCGACTCCGTGACCCTGATCAAGGATCTCAAGGTCAAAGGCACGTCGGAGACGATCAAGCGCGGCACGTTGGTGAAGAATATTCGCCTCACCGGCAATCCCGGCGAGATCGAATGCAGCACCAGGCAGGTGAAGGGCCTGGTACTGAAGACCGAGTTTTTGAAAAAGGCGTGATCGCCTCGGCACCCTTCGCTTCGCTTCCATATCAGTGGCTCTCGAATCGCTCGTGTGAGTGAACCGCCCACGCGAGGAACTGGAGGAGCCGCGCCCTCCCCCTATGTTGCACTGCGTTAGATTTGTTGCATTGCAATATCGTCGCATCGGGTCGAGCCTCTGCGAGGTGGGCATTCCTTGCATGAGGTGATTGTGTCGGCATCATTTCGGCCTGACATCGAAGGGCTGCGCGCGCTGGCGGTGGCGGGTGTCATCGCCTTCCATTTTGGTCTGTCCGGCCTGCCCGGCGGCTTTGCCGGCGTCGACATCTTCTTCGTCATCTCCGGCTATCTGATCACCCGCCACCTGGTTACGGAAATTGCCGAGACCGGGCGGCTGAACCTCTGGCGCTTCTACGCCCGGCGCGCCCGGCGCCTGTTGCCGGCGGCACTGTTCGTCATCCTCGCCACGCTGTTCGCGGGTTACTTCATCCTGTCGCCGGAGGAACAGGCGCTTTATTCGAAAGGCGCCATGTTCGCCTCCGCCTACATGATCAACCTTTGGCTGATCCGCTGGTCGTTCGACTATTTCGCCGCCGACGCCACCAACAACCCGTTCATCCACTTCTGGTCGCTCTCGGTCGAGGAACAGTTCTATTTGGCATGGCCGGCGCTGCTTCTTGCCGCCGCCTGGCTGCGTCCCGGCAAGCGCGCCGCTCTAATCGTCATCGGCGTCGCCGGCGCGGCCTCCTTCGCCGCCTGCGCCTGGCTGACGGAAGTGTCGCAGCCTTGGGCCTTCTATTTCTCGCCGCTCAGGGCCTGGGAATTCGCCGCCGGCGGCCTCGCGACCATGGCGCCGGCAAAGATCTGGCGCGACCGGCCGCTGCTGGCCACGCTCCAGGCATGCCTCGGTCTGGCGCTGATCGCCTGGGCCTATCTGATGCTGGACGAAGACTCGCCATTTCCCGGGGTGAATGCGCTGGCGCCTGTTGTCGGCACCGTGCTGCTGCTGCTCAGCGGCAGCGGCGGCCGCAATCTGCCGAGCGCCGTGCTGGCGCTGCCGCCCATGCAATGGTTGGGCCGGCTGTCCTATTCGCTTTATCTCTGGCACTGGCCGGTCATCGTCTATGCGGCGATGGTGGTTCCCAGCCTGTCCATCCTGGACCGCCTTGCCTGCGCGGCGCTGACGCTGTTTCTGTCGATGTTCACCTATCATTTCATCGAGAACCCGATCCGCCGCAACGGCTGGCTGATGGCCGGAGCAGCGCGGGCGCTGGTGCCCGCCGTCGCGCTGACCGGCGCCGGCGTGGTCGCGGCCTATGGCAATGCGCGCTTTGCCGAGCACAATCTCAGCCCCGAACAGCACGTCATCGCCGACAGCGCCGCGCAGCTCTCCACTGTGCGCGCGAGCAATGGCGGCTGCGTGCTCGATTTCGAGACCGTCAAGCCAAAACCCTGCATGTTCGGCCGCAAGGATGCCCAGCGCTCGGTCGTGCTGTTCGGCGACTCGCATGCCGACCATTGGTCGACGCCGCTGATCAAGGCGGCCGAGAAGAACAACTTTCGCGTCGTCACCTTTCTCAAATCCTCCTGCCGAGCTTCGCGGGTGACGACCTGGAACTGGCGGCTGAAGCGCGACTACACCGAATGCGACCAATGGCGCGAGCAGTCGGTCAAGGACATCATCGCGCTCCACCCGCAACTGGTGGTGATCTCGGAGTTCTCGATCGGCAATGTGATGAAGGAATCGCCCGAGGAGTTGAAGCACGCCGACTGGCAAGCGCAGTGGCGGACGGGCCTCACCTGGACGCTTCAGGCCTTCAGCCAGGCCGGCATCAAGGTCGCGGTCATCAGGGACGTTCCCTACAATGCAAGCTACGCCGACAAATGCGTGGCGCGGGCGCTGTGGCGGGGCCAGACGCCCGCGACATGCGACACGCCCCGGATCATGGCGGCAAACGACGACATCGCCACCATCGAGCGCGATATCGTGCGCTCGACACCGAACGCTGCTTACATCGACATGACCGACCGCTTTTGCGACCAGACCACCTGCCACGTCTTCATCGACGGCAAACTAGCCTTCCGCGACCGCCACCACCTGGCGACGCCATTCGCCGAAACGCTGGAACCGGCAGTGGAGCGGGCGCTGTTTTCGGATGTGATGGCGGCGGCTGTAAAGTAACGGTTCCGGATCTTGTCGGATCACGACCCAGCCCCTCGGCAAGCAACCATGCGGGGGTCAGCTAAGGATGAGACCCGCCAGGAAAACGGTAAGGAGAAGCGACAGCGGAACTGCAAGAAGGCAGCACAGCTCGAAAGTATTGGCTCGCCAAGAAGTCATTGGGCGCTTTTCCATGTTGGCCTTCTCCCTCAACGGCCAGACCGAGACGGCAGTTCCGCTTAAATGTCAGGGTGCTCGTCCGCACCGCTCTTTATGCTACTGGCGCAACTCGTTCCGCTTCCTGGTCATCCATCGTGCACGCGCCAGATGTGTCGCCCACGCCCGGAAAGCCCTCTCCGGCTCCCGCTCCGGATCAAGATGCAGAACGATGCGGGCGACCTCGCGCCAGTCCGTTCCTTCCGCCGAAGCGTCGAGCAGCCGGATATAAGTAAGCATGCGATCTTCGTCATAACCGGTCAGCACCGAAGACGTCGGCGCTGCGTTCGCGATAAGAAGGTTTGGCGGCTTTAGCATTGCGACCTACCAGCACCGGCGCATCGTAGCAGCCTATGAAGAAGCCCGCGCCCTTTGATCGGAGGATGCGGATCGCGATTCGCCCCGACAGTCGACAAATGCGGACCTCGGGCGGCGGTTCCCCGCCCAGCTGGGCTCACGCCTCACCACGTCGTGATCGGGTCGAGGCAATCTATATATTTTAGTGGAACCTAATTTAGTCGACGCAATTATGCGTGCGTGAGAAAGCGTGAAATCCAGACCGTCACTGAAAGCCAGCTATCGCGGGATCAGTTGGCCGATGATCCAGTGATTGCAGTCGATTTGACGGAACGGATATTACAGGCGGCCGACAACGACAGAATTGTTTGCCTCGTCGTGGCAACGGAGGAGCTGGAAACCGACCGCATCGAGAAAACGGAGCCTAAGGAGACCAGGATTGCCGCAAGCTTCGTCCGGGACTTTGAGGTAATGCTGCTTGTTCTTTATGCGGCCTACGCCCTCGCTGTGCTGGGTGCGACCGCGTTCGTTTTGCTGGAACTGGGCCATGTTCTGTAGGCAGACGTCGGCAAAAAACGGGACTGACGCGCGATTGCCGCTGTTTGATGAGAGGAGCGGCCACGCTGCGTCGACGATCCGACCCCGGCGCAGCCAGCGGCGTTTTCGCGCCAGCAGGCGCTAAACTTCGGGCTCGTCCGTTCGTTACATCTTGCCAATCTATGGAACGAGGCTGCCCCTCGGGGGTTTTTCTATTAGAGGGACGTTAAAGAAGGAGGTAGCTATGAAGAAGCTCCTGCTTGCCTCGGTGATCGCCATCGCATCGGCGGCTTCCGTGATCGGCCCGGCGAATGCCGGCGGCAGCGTCACAATCGGCATCGGCAACGGCTATGACGACGACGACTATTACTATCGCCACCATCGGTATTCCGATTACGACGATGAGTACGTTCCCCGTTACCGCTATGATGTCTATAACGAGGACTACGCGCCGCGCTACCGGTACCGGTACCACCGGCGCTGCCATACCGAAGTCATCAGGCACTGGCGTCATCACCACCGGATTATCGAAAGAATCCGTGTCTGCCGTCGTTGACGGATCGATCCGGCCGGTAGTGCCGGCCGGATCGGCGGGGCTTCTCACCTCGGCTTGCGCATCAGCATCATGCCGTAATGCACGGCCAATATGTCGAGCCCGATCTTGAGTAGTTTCACCACCACGTCGCGCGGCTCGCCGGCCTGTTCGGCCAGGCTCTTGACCGTTGCGTCGGCACAGCAGACCTTTTGCACGATGCCGGCGATCTCCCAGTGGGCAAGCGCCCTGGTGGCCTCGGCATGGTCGCGGCCGGCGGACAGGATGTGTTCGGCGACGCCGCTGCCGGTGCGGCCGCCGTCGACGCGCTCGGCCCAGGCCATCGGCTTGGCGGTTGCCTCGGACGAGTTGCGGAAATCCTGGCGGTAGCGCATGCCCGCCTCGCGCTGCTGGCGCGACAGCGAGGTGAGGCCGCTCAGCGGGTCGACGTTGCGCACCCGCACGATGCCGCCGGTCGCTGTGTGGCCGTCATTGGAGACCTCATAGAGGCGCGCTCCTTCCTGCGTCCCCTTCGCCAGCCGCTTGCGGCCGAACCGGTCGTCCTTCAGTGCGAAATCATGGCCGATCTCCTTGCGGATGCGCACCTGCTCGGCCTCGCCTTTCGGCAATCTCGGTGGCCTGGCTTTGACCTTTTGGGCGGTTTTGGTGCTCATCGGCTCGGTCCTCCTGGGTTTTGGTCGTCGGGCTCTGGCTAACTTCCAGCCTCATTGCAGCGGGCTCAAATCGCTTCGGCCGGCAGCGTGCGCAGGAAGCGCGCCGCGTGATAGGCGCAGTAGCTTTTCGATGGGTTCGTGCGCATTCCGCAGCACAGCATGTCCAAACCTGGCCGGCTGCCGGGGGCGTCGTTTTCCCCATCCTCCTGCGGCGTCGTGTCGAGCGGCGCGCGGCAGCGCTCGAACAGGCAATCGATGAAGCGCATGGCGGCGAAATGCGGCTGGCGGCCGCCGGCGGCGATCGGGCGCGGCGCCGGCATTTCGAGCGGTGCGCCATCGGTCCCGGTGATCCGAGCCGGACCCGGCTGCCAGGCCGGCGGCGCCAGCCTGGCCGACAGCCTTGCCGGGCGGCAGCGTGGCTCGGCCTTCGGAGCCGACTCCGCTTGATCAGCAGTGCTGGATGGCTCAGGCGCCGAATTTCCGAGCCGGCCGCCAGAGCGTCCGCCACACCAGCCCTTCGATCTGGCAAGGCCGATGGTGCGCAAACGGGCGGTGCGGTGGACGATGCCGATGATGGCTGCACGCGAGGCCGGGCGGCCGCGCAGCGCGGTCAACCGGGTGGCGATCTTCGCGGCCGACAGTCCGCTCGTCAGCCAGTTCTCGATTTGTTCCAGTTCCGAGGCGGAATAGCGGGCGGCCATGATGTTTTCATTCCCTGCAAAAATGGCTGTGTGCGGCGCCGGCTTTGCCGGCCTCAGGCTCGAAAGCCGGTCAGCCTTCGCGTGGTCTGCTGCGATCGCGCTTCATCTCGGCCGCCCTGCCTTGTCGCGCCGGACACTGCCTTGCCCGTCCGCTTGTCGAAGGCGATGACCATGCCGTCTTCGGTGCGGATGCAGGAAACCGCGGCTTCCGCATTGCCGGCCGGCAGGCAATTCGTGGCCGGAGCCGTGAGGGGAACGGCTCCGGCCGTTCCGGCCGCTTGCGCTGCCGGATCCGAGGCGCGAGCCTCGGGCATCGTCCCGGCCGGGGAGGAGGACAGCCGCGACGAAGGGGAAAGGGTTGGCACATGCATGGCCCCGGCGATCGGTTGCGCTACCGCCTCCAGGCGAGCGCTGCCGGCGCGCTGAACGGCGGATTCAAGGACCGAAAGCTGGCGAAGCGACTTGTGCATGCCTACATAAGAGCATAACTCAAATCATAATGCAAGCGATTCTTGCATAGACGAAACCGAATCTTATGCCTCAGATGGAGCCATGGCGAAAACTGCACTGTCGATCAAGGTCGGAGCGGCGATCCGCCGGGCGCGCAAGCAGCGCGGCCTGGTGATGCGTCACATTGCCGAGCACAACGACACCGACGTCGCTGCCGTCGGCAATTGGGAGACCGGGCGCAACCTGCCCAAGACCGAGAACCTTTTGAAGACCGCCGCTTTCCTGCGCGTCGACCCGGTGGCGCTCGGCAAGGGCGAGGTCGTTTTCCTCGAAGATGCCGGACCGGTCGCCGATGCCGAGATCGTCACCGATCCCGGCCCCCTGCCCGCCGGGCCGATGGACATCCAGCTTCTCGGTACCGCCGTCGGCGGCGACGATGGCGACTTCACCTTCAACGGCCAGCCGGCCGGCTATGTCCAGCGGCCGCCGGGGATCCGGCATCTGCGCAATGTGTTTGCGCTGCACGTGCTGAGCGATTCGATGGTGCCGCGCTACGAGCCCGGCGAGATGATCTATTGCGGCGGCCGCGAAGCGTTGCCCGGCGACCATGTGGTGATCGAGACCCTGCCCGAGGAGAACGAGCAAAACGGCAAGGCCTTCATCAAGAAGCTGGTCAAGCGCACCGCCGCCGAGCTGATCGTCGAACAGTACAACCCGCCCAAGACGCTGTCCTTCAACCGCTACGCCATCAAGAACGTCTTCCGCGTCATCCCGCTCAAGGAACTGCTGGGGTATTGAGGAGGCGCCGGCGCGCCCTTCTCCCCTTGGGGAGAAGGTGGATCGGCGCGCAGCGTCGAGCCGGATGAGGGGTGTTGGAAGAAATGCGGCGTTTAAAAATATTCGGATGATTCTAGTCTAAATCCCTACGTCTTCAACTCCGCGATCCGTCCAACACCCCTCATGCGACCGAGCTTCGCTCGGCCACCTTCTCCCACAAGGGGAGAAGGAAGAACACCGTCCCCGTCCCCCTCAAGCCCGCCTCGACTGCAGCTCTCGACCATTGAGCAGGCGCGCCTCGGCGCGGGTCCGCTGCCGGTCGTCGATGAAGGCGGCCTGGATCGAGACGGCGGCGCCCGGCAGGCCGTCGGCCCGGCAGGCCTTGCAGATCAGGCGCCCCGAAAGTGCGGCCAGCGGTGTCTCCGGCATCACCCCATGCCGCTTGAGCTCGGCCGGCTTCCACCACCTGTTGCGGCCGCAGTCGATGCATTCGACGGCAATCGAGACAACATCGGCGATCGTCGCTTCCTTGCCTGCCAATGCCATGGTCATCCCCATCATTGTTCCTGCTTTGTTCGCAACATTATCGGATTTTGGAGCGGAGTCGAGTCGGTTCCGCTTACATCAACGTGAAAGTTTCACTTGTTCAATTATTTGAGTTATGCTTATACGTGGTGCGGACTGGAATCGGCGCGAGCAACAGAACCGCGGCCGGCCGGCAGCAAGGGAATGACGATGGACCCAGCCCAGTTCGCCCATGCTTGCGGCTATAGCGGCGACAGCCCGGCCATGCTTGCCGCTTTCGCGGCCATCCGCCAGGACGGCATCCGCAAGGCACGCCAGGGTCATCGCCAGCGCAAGGCGGCGATTGACCGGATGAAGCCGAGCCGCGCTCTGTTCCTGGCGGCGATCCGCCCGGCGCAGTCAGCCGAGGAGGCACTCGAGGATGCCGCCCGCTTCCTGTCGATGTTCCGCAACATGCCGCACTGGCGACAGGAAAGGCGCGCCGCCGACCTCACCCGCGCCAGGCAGCAGCGCCTCTTCGCCCGCTTCTTCCGCCGCTACGGCCACCGCCTCTGGGCGCTCGAGGCCACCTGAAGGCGCGCGGGCCTCCCTTGCAAGTCAAAACGGATGTTGCGATCGCCGACACCGCGCCGTATGTCTCCGCGCGATGAGCGAGATCGAATTCCGTCGCGCGCAGGCGCCCGACCTGCCGGCGATCGTTGCAATGCTTGCCGACGATGTGCTCGGCGCAGACCGGGAAGACCCGTCCACGCCGCTTGCGCCATCCTATCTCGATGCCTTCAGCGCAATCGATACCGATCCCAACCAGTTGCTGGCCGTCGCGGTCAACGCCGGGCAAGTGGTCGGAACGCTGCAGCTCAGCTTCCTTCCAGGCATTTCGAGAAAAGGCGCCTGGCGCGGCCAGATCGAAGGCGTTCGCGTCGCCCGGCAATGGCGCTCGCGCGGCGTCGGCAAGCTGATGATCGAATGGGCGATTGAAACATGCCGTTCGCGCAATTGCAGCTTCGTCCAGCTCACCACGGACAAAGGTCGACGGGAGGCGCACGCTTTTTACGAGCGCCTCGGCTTCACCGCCAGTCATCTCGGCTACAAGATGGCGCTGTAGATCAGCATTTCATCGCATTCAGCGCCGACCGCTCATCTTCGCTACCCACTCTGAATGGAGCATTGACAAGCCGGCCTTTCGCCCTGCTCCATCCGCCCATGATTTACGACCGAACCTGGCTTGAGAAAACCTTTCGCGCAAAGCCCCGGCAGAAGTTCCTGTTCTTCTGGGGCCATCAGCCGTCTAAGGACGGCCGAATAAGCACGTCGTGCTTCAGCCAGTGGTGGCATGCGCCTTTTACCGTCGATGGCCTGAGCTATCCGACTGCCGAACACTGGATGATGGCCGAGAAGGCACGACTGTTCGGTGATGTTCCGACGGCAACACAAATCCTCAGGGCGGCGAGCCCCAAGCAGGCAAAGCAGCTTGGCCGCCAGGTGAGCGGCTTCGATGGCACCAAATGGGATGCAGACAAATATCGCATCGTCACTGAAGGGAGCTTTCAGAAGTTCCGTCAGAACGCGGCGCTGCGCGAATATCTGTTGTCGACGCATGACCGGGTGCTGGTCGAGGCGAGCCCTGTCGACCGGGTGTGGGGTATCGGCCCTGCGGCGGATGACGAGAGGGCGGTGAACCCGCTGCTGTGGCGCGGCGAGAACCTGTTGGGATTCGCGCTGATGCAGGCCCGCGATCGGCTGCGCGGCTGAACATTTGCCGTGCGCTCGTCATCTGCGGCAGCCTCCGCGCTGCTTGACAATCCACCCACAATGTTCTCTTTATGTTCTCACCGCAACTCGAGACAATGCGGCGTTCGAACCGCCGCGGGCGAACGGGCCGGATGGAAGCCAACATCCTCCACGCGGATCTGGATGCCTTCTATGCCTCGGTCGAACAGTTGCTCGACCCGGCCTTGCGCGGCAAGCCGATTGCCGTCGGCGGCGGGGTGGTGCTTGCCGCATCCTATGAAGCCAAGGCGTTCGGCGTGCGCGGCGGTATGCCGGGACGGCGGGCGCGGGAACTCTGCCCGCAACTCGTCTTCGTCGGCGGCCATTTCAAGGACTATCAGCGGCTGGGCGATGCGGCAATCAAGGTGCTCGGCGATTTCACGCCGGTGGTCGAGCGGATTTCGATCGACGAGGCCTTTGCCGACGTCGCCGGCTGCACCCATTTGTTCGGCTCGCCGGCCGAGATCGCCGGCAAGATCCGCCGCCGCGTGCGGGCCGAGCTCGGCCTGCCGATCTCGGTCGGCGTAGCCCGCACCAAGCATCTGGCCAAGATCGCCTCACAGGTCGCAAAACCGGACGGGCTGGTGGTGGTCGATCCGCGCCACGAGCTGGAGTTCCTGCACCACCTGTCGGTCGAGCTGATGTGGGGCGTCGGCCCGGTCACCAGGCAGCGGCTGGCCGGCATCGGCGTCAACACCATCGGCGAGCTGGCGAAGACCAATGGTGGGGCGCTTGAGCGCCTGCTCGGGCCGGCGGCGGGAGAGAAACTCAACGCGCTGGCGTGGAACCGCGATCCGCGCAAGCTCGAGACGCAGCGCCGGGCGCGCTCGGCGGGTGCGCAGTCGGCGCTTGGCCGAAAACCGGCCGACGAGGAAGTCTTCGTGCCCGCTTTGCTGCATCTGGCCGACAGGGTCGCCACAAGATTGCGGGCGAAATCCCGGCCCGGCCGTACAGTGACGGTTCGCGTCCGCTTTGCCGATTTGCGCTCGGTGACGCGCTCGATCACGGTCGACCAGCCGATATCGGCAACCGCCATGCTGGCCGAGATCGCCGAGGCGCTGGTGCGCAAGGTGCTCATCGACCATCCGCACGAAAAGACAATCTCGCTGCTGGCGATCGCCGTCTCGCATCTGGAGCAGCATGCCGGCCTGCAACTGGAACTGCCGCTCGGGCTCGACGACGACCGCCGCCGCCCCGGCACCAGCAAGGGCGCGGCGCGCTGGACCGCGGACCGCGCCGTCGACAAGATCCGCGACCGCTTCGGCTGGGAGGCGGTGGGCTACGCCTCGGTCGCGCTCGGGCTACAGCGGTCGGTTCCCGACGCGTTTCGCGAGCTGGCCGAGAAGGAACTGTGAGCCTCGATTACACTTTGGTTGCCAAGTCGCCGGAATGACGTTGAAGGCTGCGCCGTTGTGAATTTATCTTGGACCAGTTCGTCGTGCACCGGTTTGGGTATCAACCAGACAGGGTAGCACCCGCTCGCAAATCCTTCCGCCCTCACTTCGAACGACAGGAGATCGGCATGGGACAGAACGCCGGATATTTCGCACTCATCGTTGCCGGACTGGTGACCAATGCAACGACGCTGGCCAAGCCGCTCAACCCGGACCGGGCGATTCCATCCCTGGGCGATATCAACTCGCCGCTGGCCAGCCCGCTGTTCAAGCAGGTCAAGGCCGGGCCGCTGGAGATAAAGCTTGAGGAAACCACGCTTGCCGATGTCGAAAAAGCCTTCGGCGGAGCGATGCACGATGAAGGTGACGCCGGAGATTCACGCCACTGGCTTTGCTATGCCGGCCCCGACGCCGGCGGATCGCCGTCGATCTTCTGGTTCGTATCCGGCGAGATGGGCGGTTCCGACCACGGTGTCCTGTCCGTCGCCCTGCAGCCGAACCCGGAAGGCAAGGTGCCGGAAGGATGCGCCGGCGCGCCTGCCAGCCTGACAGCAATTGAACTCGATACGCCCGGCGTCGGAGCGCCGCTGAGCGACGTGGCCGCGAAATTTGGCGCCGCCAAGCCCGATCGTTACGGCCATTTCGGCTTCGCCGCCTCTTATCCTCCTTCGTCTCCCGACCAGAAGGACACCACGGTCACGCAGACGCTCACCTACACAGCCGGGAACGGCAGGATAACCGGCGTGGCGGTGACGCAAGTCACCACCAACTAGGGCGTCCCCGCTCGGTTGGCGAATGGTTCACGTGTGATTGATTCTGCCGCGCCCGAGCCGGGCGGCCTGCTTGCTGGCCACCTCGGTTCTGATGTGCCGCCCGGGCCCGCCCTCCTCCTGCAAATGCGACATTCGAGGCGGCCCTGGTCGTCAGACCAAAAGCGTTGCGCCGCCCCAAGCGACCAGGGCGGTGCCGGCCGCACGGCCAACCCATGGGCCGGCAGGAAACACCGGTTCGACGAGAAACCTGCGAAAGTCCGGAAATGACCCAGAAGCGGGCGTTCGGCAGCGATCCGAGCAGCAACGATTTTGGCGGGACCGGAAATCGGTATGGAATGCTGCAATCATCATCATGTCCCGTCCAAGTTGTGGACAGTTCCTTCTCAAAGGCGCACTCTTAGCGTGCGAAACGCGAGCTGGCGTTTCGTGCAACGCTTCACATGCTTGACTTGCGTCGGTGATTATCTGACCTACCCGGATACTTCCGGGTGGGCAGACCTCACATTGTGTCGCCTATCCGTGATCAGGCTACGGCCTAAGGCACGTTGCAGCCCGTTCCGGATCAACTGGGAGGTAAACAACATGCCTGATTTTCAGCGCAGAGAACTTCTTGTTCAAGGAAGCGCGGCTCTTGCCGCAATTGCTGCTCTCTATACCTCGCGCCGGGCTTACGCTTTTCCAACACGGCCGAACGAGGAAGTTATTCGATGGCTGGATCAGCCGACCGAAAATCCCGATCCGGTGGGTATCCAGAAGCAGCTTGTCTGGGAGGACTTGGATAGCTGGATAACGCCAAACGACAAGTTCTTCAGCATCTCGCATTTCAACCGACCAACGATCGACGAGAAGACATGGTCGATGGAGATCGGAGGCCTGGTCAAGAAGCCCCTCGAGTTAACGCTCGCCGACATCAGGGCGCGACCGCGGCAGGAGGTCGTTTTCACGGTGGAATGCTCGGGCAACCACGGGTTTCCCTTTTTCACCGGCGGCATCGGCAATGCTCGCTGGGCAGGGACGCCGCTCGCCCCGATCCTTGAGGAAGCCGGCGTTCTGGAGAAGGGCATCGAGGTCGTCTTTTTCGGTACCGACACGGGCGAGATCCCGATACGCGACGTCAAGATGCAGCAGAACTTCGCTCGCAGCATGTCGCTCGCCGACGCGATGAACCCCGACAATCTCCTCTGCTATGAAATGAACGGGGCCGCCTTGCCGGCGCCCAATGGCTTCCCGGTACGGCTCATTGCTCCAGGCTGGTACGGGATCGCCAACGTCAAGTGGCTAAAGCGCATCGAGGTTCGCGATACGCGGTTCATGAGCCTTCTGATGGCCCGTGACTATGTCACCATCCGGGAGGAAGACCACAACGGCGAGACCGTATGGGCCGAGACGTCAGTCGGCCGAGCGCTGATAAAGTCCGCGCCTGCGAAGGTTACCCGGAAAGATTC
The DNA here is from genome assembly GCF_040323955.1 of Mesorhizobium sp. M0018. NCBI lineage: Bacteria > Pseudomonadati > Pseudomonadota > Alphaproteobacteria > Hyphomicrobiales > Phyllobacteriaceae > Mesorhizobium > Mesorhizobium sp. M0018. The sequence goes on from NZ_JAMYVL010000011.1 coordinate 124,444, forward strand.
AGATTACCGCATCGTTGGGGCAGCCTGGGGGGCGCCGATCGACCGGGTCGAAGTGCAAATCGATCAAGGGCCTTGGACACCAGCGACCATTGACCACAGTGAGGAGGCCGAACACGCCTGGAAAATATGGTCCCTGGCTTGGCCAAATCCCTCTCCTGGAGAACACACGGTGACCTCGCGCGCGGTCAGCACCACGGGACAAATTCAACCGGCGATGGACGATCCCTTGATAGCCAAGAAACACACATACTGGGAAAGCAATGGCCAGGTGACGCGCCGCGTGCGTATCGGCTAGAGGATTCTGCCGCCAAATGGAGTCATTTGGCGTCCGCATAAATGCGGCAAAACAGATAGTTAGAGCGAGTTACCGGTTCCAAGAGAACCGGAACCGCTCCAAGAACGTGCTGCCATGTGGCAATTGCGTTTGGGTCAAACAGGAAGAGGCTGCCTGATCGCCATTTCGCACCATTTCCAGCGCTCTCCTCACCCCTCCACGGCCCTGATCTCCGCGTCGACCAGGCACCAGGGCGCATAGCGGAAGTCGCGGATCTGGATGACCTGATCGTTCCGCCACTCGACCAGAATGAAGCCGCGCACCGCGCCGTCGGCCGCTTGCGGGTGGCGGATGAGGATCGCCGGCCTGCCGTCGACGAAGCCGAGCGACAATGTCCAGTCGCTGATACGGGCATAATTGCCGAAATAGGTCGACACCTCGGCCTTGCCGCGCAGGCGGACGCGGTTGACGACGTCGAGCCGCACGTCCTCGGCGATCAGTGCCCTGACCGCGTCGAAGTCGCGCGCGTTGAACAGGTCAACATAGCGCCGCAGCCGGCGCTCGTCATCGGCGTCGAGCCTCGGCGCAAGCGCCTGTTCGGGCTGCAGCGCCAGCAACTTGAGCTGCGCCCGCCCGCGATGCAGCGCGGCCTTGGTGGCGGCGAGCGTCGCGCCGGTGACTTCGCAGGTCTCATGCAGGCTGAGGCCGAGCACGTCGACCAGGATCACAGCGCTGCGCTGCGGCACCGAAAGCTGCATGAAGGAACGCAGGCTGGTCTGGGCGGCGAGCCGGCTGTCGGCGCTGCCGGAGGGATCCTCGATCACGCTCATGTCGGCCTCGGTCATGCGCGACCTTTCCCGATTGCGCCGCCGCAGATGATCCTGCGCGGCATTGTGGGCTATGCGAAACAGCCATTGCTCGGGACGTTCGACGATCGCACCCCCGTCGATCGCCTGCAGCGCCTTGATCAGGACCTCCTGGACGATGTCCTCGCCGTCGATCACCGAGCCGGCCATACGCGCGCAGTAGCGATGCAGCCTTGGCCGCAACCCGACGAGCATCACCTCCAAAGTCGCCCTGTTCATTTTCGGCGTAGCGTCCCATTTCTGCGCGAGCGGCATGGCGGGCGCTACCCGGCTTTCTGATCCGCCAGCATACGATAGTTGCCGATGACTTTGACAGGCGATCGCATTGCCGGGGTCGAACGGCGCTGGGCGTGGTTTTCCGCAAATGCCTTGAAGGCGGCAAGCCCGGTCAGCGCCGACGAATCGCCGTCCTGGCCGACGATGTGGACGAACGAGCCGTCGTCCAGCTCGAGCACAAGATAGCACATCGTCGGCGGTGCCGCCTCGCCCAGCGCTTCAAATACTTTTTCGACCAGCACGCGGTTATCTGCCAGGTCGGCTTGGTTCACACCGTATCGAATGAGCGCGTAGTCCATCGTCGTCTCCTGACTGGTTGGTATGAACGAAGGACGACCGGCTGCGCTGAAAAGATTCTCCTTGCCGACGAATCTTTTCGGTTGCCCGCATCGTCTTTCCCGCGTGGGCGGCTGCGCGGCAGCCATCAAGCAGGAGAGACGATCATGCATATCCAGTTTGCCGAGCTTCCGGTGTTCGAGCAGGACCGCGCCAAGGCGTTCTACACCAGGCATCTCGCCTGCCAGGTCATGGCTGACCAGAAGATGGGCGATGGCGGCTGGCGCTGGATCGAGCTGGCATTTCCGCATGCCGTGACGAACCTGCATTTTGTCAGGCGCGCCGACGACGCACCCGGCGCGGAGCCGGTATTGGTGCTGGTCGATGAAAATGTCGGGGCAATGATCGCGGCCATGAAAGCGGGCGGCGTCGAGATCATCACCGAAGCGCATGAGGCGCCGTGGCAGCCGGGGCGCACGGTGGCGGAGTTTCGCGACAGCGAAGGCAACCGCATGGTCCTCGCCAGCCGATAAGCCACCGGAGCCCTCTGTCCGGCGGGGCGTCGTACCTAAGTCCTACCTCCGGCCGGACCATCGGCCGTACTTCCTTCGTATTATTATTTCGTGACCTCTGCGCGCCGGAACCTTCCCTTGCATCGGGCGTTCGGGCGCTGTATCGCGATGCCTCATATTTAGGCAGGCGGAGGAAATACGAATAGGGCGGGTGGCAAAACAAACATGGGCCGGGGAGGAGCATCTTACCATGTCGAACCGTAAAATCGGAATGTCCCACAGTTTGGGGCTGCGCGTCGCTGACCTCAAATCCAGAATGCAAAGTGCCCAGATTACCGAGCATGAGATCAAGACGTTTCAAAAGGTTGCCGCCATCATGGGCGGCGCCAAAGGCTCACTGCGCCTCGATGCGGACGATCTGATCGCCGCGTCTTTCCTTGTCGATCCCTTGGAAGATCTCCCGCTCTCCAGTTGAAGGCGCCGAACGCAGGTCGAAATCCTATCGGGTTTGAACCTGCGATTGCCGCCGGCGGAGCATCCGCCAGCCCAAGCCGCATGCGAGGATGACGTTGGCCAGCGCCAGGCCGGAAAGCGCGGCCAACGTCCCGTGCGGGCCGAAGCGCTCCAGCAGCAATGCTCCGGCCGAGGGTGCCGCCGCCTGGGCGATCAGGCTCGGCATGGCGAGGCGGCCCATCAGTCTCGCGTAGCCGTTCGAGCCGAACAGCGCGAGCGGCAACGCCCCCCGCGCGATGGATTCGAGGCCGATGCCTGCGCCGTAGAAGCCCAGCGCCAGCGGGATGATTGGCATGCCGGCCCAGAGCGTCGAAACGCCGATCGCCACAAACGTAACCGAGGCAAACTTGGTGAAAATCGGATGGTGGTAGCGCGCGATCATCATCTCGATCGCGCGCGCCGCCACCTGTGATGGACCAACCAGCACGCCGAGCCCGACGGCTACGGCAAGCGCCATGCCGCTGCCTTGCAGGATTGTGAGCAGATGCACCGATAGTGTCGACGAGATCACCGCTGCGAGTGTCAGGGTCGCGGCCAGAACGATCATGATCGACGGATCGGCTTGGTTGTCGAGAATGGGTGCCGCCTTCTTCACTCCCGGTTTGACTGCCGGTTGCGGCGGCTCCCGGGGCAGGATCACCAGATAGAGCGGCAGCGCAATTGCCAGCTGAAAGGCGGCGTAAACCAGGCAGGTGCCGCGCCAGCCGACCTCCCCCAGCAGCAAGGCTGAGATCGGCCAGCAGATGGTGCTCGCAAGGCCGCCGAACAGCGTCAGCATGGTGATGGCGGAGCGCGCGCCGTGGCCGTAGTGGCGGCCAAACGTTGCGAAAGCGGCATCGTAGAGCCCCGCCCCCATGCCCAGGCCGATGACCAGCCAGGCCGCGATATAGGCCGCAAGATTAGGGGCAAGAGCCAGCCCGATCTGGCCGAGCCCGATGCATCCGGCGCTGAACGCCAGAACGTTGCGGCCGCCATGCCGCTCGATCGACGACCCGACGCGCGGAGAGATCAATCCTGCCGTGAGCAAGCCGAGAGACAGGCCGCCGACAACCCATGCCAGCGGCCAGCCGGTATCGGAGGAGACTGCCGGCGCGATGACCGCGGGAAGATAGTAGGAAGAACCCCACGCCATGATCTGCGTCAGGCCAAGCGCGGTGATGATCGCGCCGCGGCTGCGCACGATGGCCGGCGAAGGCGGCGAAAGACTCATGCCGCGACGCTGCAGCCACAGCCGCCTTTGCCGATCGCCTTTGCTTCGGCATCGGCGACACAGCAGGCGCTCGAAGCCGCCGGCGCCGGACCGCCGCAGCACCCCTTGTCGGCCACGCCGATCCGCGGCACGGTGCAGACGCCGGTCTCGGGCAGCACGAGCTGGACATTGTCGGCCGCCACCATGTCGCCGGCGATCGCCGCCGCGACCGAGCGGACCTGCTCATACCCGGTCAGCAGCAGGAAGGTCGGTGCGCGGCCATAGCTCTTGATGCCGACTGTGTAGAACCCTTGCTCTGGATGGCTGAGCTCACGGTGGCCGTGCGGCGGCACGTCGCCGCAGGAGTGCTCGTTGGGATCGATCAACGGTCCCAGTGCCTTGACGCTTTCCAGCCATGGATCGAGCTCGAGCCGAAGCTCACGGGTCAGCGACAGATCCGGGCGTTGCCCGGTCGCGGCGATGATGCGGTCGACCGGGCCAAGCGCCTGCAAACCGTCCCTGGTCTGGCCTTCGACGACCAGCCGGCCGTTGGCATCGCGGATCGAAACAGCCGCAAAGCCCGTCACCAGCCTGACGCCGCCGCTCTCGGCGAGTTCGCGCACTTCGGCGCCGAGTTCGCCGCGTGCCGGCAATTGGTCGGCATCACCGCCACCGTAGATGCGCACCAGGTCGGTGCCGCGCGTCGTCCAGATGAAAGCGGTGCCGGCCTCCACATTTGCCAGGCTGGCGAGATCCAGCACCGCATTGGCGGCCGAATGGCCGGAGCCGGCGACCAGCGTCGTCTTCCCCGCATAAAGGCTGCGGTCGCGGCCGAGAATATCGGGGATGCCGTAGGCGATGCGGTCGGCAAATTCGGCCTCGCCTTCTGCAGGAATTCCGCCGGCGCCGAGCGGGTTCGGCATCTGCCAGGTTCCCGAAGCATCGATGACGGCACGTGCGCTGTCGCGTCTTGTACCATCGGCAGTCTCGACCGCCAGCATGAACGGCCGGTTCTCGCGTCCCTTGCTCAGCACCTTGTCGGCGCCCCAGCGCGAGATGCCGACAACCCGGGCGCCGGTTTCGATCGACGGCGACAATTGCGGAAGCTTTGCAAGCGGCTCGAGATAATCCGTGACGAGATCATCCGCGGTCGGGAATGCCTCGGGTTCCGGCATCCGCCAGCCATGCGCCTCGAGCAGGTTTCTGGCCGCCTGATCGACGCAATAGCGCCAGGGCGTGAACACACGGACATGTCCCCAATCCCTGAGGTTGGATGCAACCGCATTGCCGGCTTCGTAGACTTTGACAGGAATGCCTTGCGCGATGAGGTGGACCGCTGCCGCCAGGCCGACTGGCCCGGCGCCAATCACTGCAACGGGGAGTTTTTCGATCATCTCCATCTCTTCCATCCTTCCGGTAATTTCGAATTATACTGCCAAAAAATCACGCCGCTGTTTTGGCGGCCGCTTCCACCGATGCTGGCGCACAGGTGGCGTCGGCGCAGCATTCGTCCGCGAGGTATCCGATGAGCCCGTTCATGGCGGGATAGTTGGCCCGGCAGATCAGCGTCGTCGCCTGGCGCTCCTGTGTCACCAGGCCGGTGTCGACCAGCCGCTTGAGGTGATGCGAGAGCGTCGAGGCAGCGATGCCCAATCTGTCCTGGATACGCCCGACCGGCAGCCCCTCATCGCCCGCCCGCACCAGCGTCCGATAGAGCTGCAACCGCGTCGGGCTGCCGAGGGCTTCGAGTTGCGAGGCTGCTTTTTCGAGTTTCATGGAAATAAGCTATTTCCAGAATCGCTGCACGTCAAGAGAATTTCGACAAAGATCGAAATAAGACGATATCTAGCCGACGCGCTTGCCGCTGGCGTCGATGACCATCTCGCCGTCCTCCTTGGTGAACGGGCCGATATCCGGATTGGGCAGGATATCGAGCACCGCTTCGGATGGTCGGGCGAGCATGGTGCCGAGCGGCGTCACCACGATCGGCCGGTTGATCAGGATCGGATGCGCCAGCATGAAATCGAGGATCTCGTCGTCGCTCCACTTCGGGTCGCCCAGGCCAAGTTCGGCATAGGGCGTGCCCTTTTCGCGCAGCAATTGGCGCGGCGTCATGCCCATCGCTGCGATCAGCTCGACGAGCTTTTCGCGCGACGGCGGATTTTTTAGATATTCGACCACCTCAGGCTCCTCGCCGGACTGCCTGATCATGGCCAGCGTGTTGCGCGAGGTGCCGCAATCGGGGTTGTGGTAGATGGTGACGGTCATTGCGCGGCCTTCATCTGTCCGATCTGTTTTGGTTCGGCGAGCAGCCACCCTGCAAAGGCCATGGCGAGCAATCGCTTTAGACCTAAAGTTGAATCAGCCCCTTACTTCACGGGTTTGCGCCGCCCCATGCCTGCTTGCTGGCGTCGTTGTAGACGGAGCGAGGGACGCTGACAATTTCGCAAAGCGCCAACGTTGCAAGCATAGCGCCAGCGTTGCGGCCGGGTCTATCTCCCCGTTTATGGCAGGGCTATCGCAGATCGAAAGCGGAGGCTTTCGCTCTACGCTTTCGCTCTACGAAGAACCCTACCCCTAACCCCTCCCCACAAGGGGGAGGGAGACCTCCGTCGGCGCCGACCTCGGCAAATTGCCTGCTTTTCGGCGCCAAGGGGAAGTAAAGGCACGCGGCAGCGTTCCCTCCCCCTTGTGGGGAGGGGTTAGGGGTAGGGGTCCCTTCTTCGTAAGAATCCATATGCGATTTGCCCTGCCCCTGCGGGAGATGCCAAGTGGGGCGAAGGAATACGAGTTTGCAATCGTTCTGAGCAGCGACCTCGGACGAGCAGGAATTCGGATTTTCTATCGCCACGGCGTATTTTGTTCTTGCTTTGTGCCGGCAGCTATGCTATTAATTTGGGCATGGTGCTAATTGGCTCCCAACGATCCGCCTCCGAGGCGGGTTTTTCGTTTCAGGCGTTGCAGCGTTCGGTAGGTGGGTCCGTCAAGTCCATATTCGATTGCCCTGCCGTTTACGGGGAGAAACGCCCGACAGGGCCAGAGGGGCGGCGCCTACTTCGATAATTGGCCGTCTCCAACACCAACCTGGCGCAATCGCCCGTCCAAAGCGATTGCCCGCGCCGGCGACGGCCCACCCGGCTGATCAGCCAGGCACCGTGGCGGCGACCGCATCAGCGCGGCCAAGGCCGGCAACCGCTTTTCTGACCCGCTGCAAATGCGCCTGGCGTCCGGCGGCCGAGACGCTGTCCATCCGGTAGAGCGCCAGGAATTTGGTCCGGCATAGCGGATGGCAGACGGAGCGGAAGCCGCGCAGCAGGGTCCGCCGGCCGGGCTGTCCCATGATCCACGACATCAGCGGCGTGGCGCCACATGTGGTCATTGCCATCACCCGGCGTATGTGCCGCAATTTGGGCCGCGGGCCGCGTCGTGCCGTCGGCATCTCGAAAGCGAAGCCCGGCACCAGCACACGCTCCAGCCAGCCTTTCAGCATCGCCGGAAGGCCATACCACCAGGTCGGATAGATGAAGACGACCGCCTCCGCCCAGAGCAGCTCCTGCGCATGTTCGTGCACCGGTTGCAGGTTCGCCGCCTTGTCGTGGTAACCGCGCCATTCCTGCGTGCGCATGACCGGATCGAAGCCGGCCGCATAAAGGTCGAGCAGGTGGACCTGGTGGCCGCTTTCGGCAAGCGTCTCCAGCACTGTGTCGCGCACGGCGCCGTTGAAGCTGTCGGCGCAGGGATGGCAATGGACGACGAGGACCTTCATCTGGCGCTCAGACCTGTCGGTCGCGAGAGGATCGCGGAGGTGCATGCAAGCGTCGCATGCAAACAAGCCACCCGCAGACGTAGTCGATCAGCTGTTTTCATGCGAAGCCCCGCAGCCCCCATATCAAGACGCAACACCTCCGGTCGCGTCAAGGCCCGTTCGTGCGCAGACGTGGGCTTGCTGGGGCCAAAACCCTAACGGTGGATTCGGTTTTTCGATCAGCATTGTTCCAGAAAGCCGGCGCCCTAGCTTCACGGCGGGTCCAAAGCGTCAGGAGAAAAAGATGCAGACAGGAAAACTGAGCGGCAAGATCGCCTTGGTGACGGGCGCCTCTTCCGGCATTGGCGAGGCCACCGCCCTGGCGCTGGCGGCCGAGGGCGCCACGCTGGTGATTGCCGCGCGGCGCGCCGAGCGGCTGGACGATCTGGCGAGGCGGATCCGTGAAACCGGCAGCGCGGCACTGCCGATGACGGTCGACGTCACCGACGAGGCGCAGGCCTCGGCCATGGTCGAACGGGTCGCGCGTGAATACGGCCGGCTCGACATGCTGCTCGCCATTGCCGGCGTTGGCGTCGCGGCGCCGTTCCGCAACACGACGCCGGAAGAATACCGCCGGATGGTCGACGTCAACATCCTGGGCCTGCTTTATCCGATCCATGCGGCACTGCCGTCGATGCAGCGGCAAGGCGCCGGCCACATCGTCGTGGTCTCGTCGGGCACCGGCCGTTATATCCACCCTTCGGTGGTTTATTCCGGCACCAAGCACGCGGTGAGCGCGATGGCGGAATCGCTGCGCCGCGAGATCGGCAAGGATGGCATCCGCGTCACCTGCATCGAGCCTGGCGCCGTCAAGACCGAGTTCACCCAGAATATGCGTGCCGATGTGCGCCAGGCGGTCGAGCAAAGGCTGGGCGACATGGAGCAGCTGGAAAGCGAGGACATCGCCGCCGCCATCCTGTATGCGGTGAGCCAGCCGCCACGGGTCAACGTCAACATCCTGACGCTCTATCCGACCGAGCAGGCGTGAGGGCCGCAAAGGTGGTGCCCTGCGCCGCCCCCGCAGCCCTGCAGCGTCATCCGCCGGTCATCAGCGTGAACACAAGCTGCCGCAGCTTGCCGCCTGGGCCGAATTCGACCCGGTCGAAATCGCGGCTCGCCTGCCGTTGTGCCTGGGAGATTCCGGCGAGCCGTCTCGTCACTTCGATCCTGATCTTGCTGCAGCCACGGTCATCGGCGACGGTCAGGCCAATGGTGGCCGCCTCGATCTTGTGCACCATGTCGACGATGCTGGCGCCGTGCACCTTCTCGTGGGCGGCGAGGCCGGCTGCGAAAACCTCCCAGTTCTTCTGGATTGCGCCCGGCAGCCGCGCGGCCGGCTTCGGCAAGGTGTAGGTAATGATCAGCTTCGGTCGCGCCGACACCAGCACGCAGGCGTCGCCTTGCGGCTGGTAGTCCCTCACCCAGGTCAGCTTGAAATTGGTATGCGCGATGACGCGGCGTTCGCCGAGCAGCGGTCCGCGCCCGCCGATCGAGGCATAGAGCTCCGGGCCGGATTGCCCTGAGATGGCATAGGTCTCGACCTTTTCGACTGCCTGCCAGCCGGCATGCGCCGGCGATGTCGGCAACAAGGCGAGCAGCAGGCAAAGGCGAATGGCTGTTTTCATGCAAGTCCTCGCAGCCGCTGCGCACGACGCAAACGATATGCAGTTCCCTTCCGTGGACATAGCCGGCGGCCGGCTATAGTGGGATGCTCGTATACAAGAATCCACAGGCAACATCATGTCGCCGCGACCGAACATTGCCCGGCAACGCCCTGCCCCCGGGGCCCAGCCTCCCGGCGTCAGCCTCTGTCGCGCGCTGTCGAAGCTTGGCCTGTGCTCGCGCAAGCAGGCCGAGCTTCTGGTTTCCGAGGGGCGCGTGCGGGTCGCAGGCAAGATCGTGCGCAACGGCTCGATTCGCGTCGATCCAGGCCGCGATCGCATCGAGGTCGACGGCCGCCGCGTCGCCGCCGAGCGCAAGGTCTATCTGATGCTCAACAAGCCGCGCGGGCTGGTCACCACCCGTGACGACCCGCAGGACCGCGGCACCGTCTATGATTGCCTGGCAGGCCTCGACCTGCCTTTCGTCTCGCCCGTCGGCCGCCTCGACAAGGCCAGCGAAGGCCTGCTGTTGATGACCAACGACACGCGCTTCGCGCAGCGCCTGCTCGATCCCGCCTCGCATGTCGCCAAGACCTATCACGTGCAGATCGGCGCGCTGCCCGACGAGGCCATGCTGGCGCGGTTGCGCGCCGGCGCGACCGTCGACGGAGAATTGCTGGCGGCCCGCTCGATCGAGTTGCTGCGCGGCGGCACCAGCACCGCCTGGCTGGAAATCGTGCTCGACGAGGGCCGCAACCGCCATATCCGCCGGCTGCTCGCCGCCCACGATATCGAGGTGCTGCGCCTGGTGCGGATCGCGATCGGATCTCTGCAACTCGGCGACCTTGCCAAAGGCAAGGCACGCCATCTGAGCGCGGAAGAGCAGGCGCTGCTTCAGGCCTGAGCTGCAGGCGGCGACTCGACAGTCAGCCAACTGCCCGCCAAAGCTGTTCCCTGTCGGATACAGCATCAATTGCCCGCAAGAGAACCGACACCGCGGTGTCCAGGCTGCTTTCCTCGGCCTCCAGTTGGACAAGCCCTGTCCAGGGATCGAGGTTAGCGGGATCACGCTCTATCTTCGCAACCAACGTCTCGCGCGATTCAAATTGAAATGTAAGGGGTTCATCAGTTGTCATTGTCGGAAGAAGCCTTGGCTTTGCTGCACTGGGCCAGCACCTTGCCGATGGCGGCGGATGAGCCGGCAAGCGGAAAGCTGTTCTCGCCATATTTGCCCGAGGCGACCGTGACCTCGCCCTTGGAGCGCAGCAGGGCCAACAGCGGGTCGGTGCTGCTCAATTCCACGGTGAAGGTGTTGTACATTTCTTCGAGTTGAAGCGTCTTGGTCACCGCCTTGCCGCCGGCCTTGAACGCGAACGAAGCGATGCCGGGTTCCAGTTGCGGACCGCTGTCGCCCAAATCATAGCTCAGCGTCGGCTTGCCGAAACAGGCCAGCGTCAGCTGGGCGCCGCCATTCGATCCGCCGCAGACCGACGCCATCAGCACTTTGCCGCCCTCCTCTTCCTCCAGTTTCGCCGTCCAGCCGCACGGCGCGGCAAACGCCGGCTGCGCCGCTTGCAGGACGACCTGAGCGGCGACGCAACCCGCCACGACGAATTTCGCCAATCCGCTTCGCATGATCTTCCCTTCCCAAGTCATCGAACCATCGTCGGCCACGTGGCATCAAGGACTATACAAAACAAATTGTCCCGTGGCATTACCGGCGACACCAGGGCGCTGTAGCAATTCAGGCGATTGATTTTCGATCGAGTGGAAGCGGCACCAGCACCGCCTGGCTGGAGATCGTGCTCGACGAGGGCGGCAACCGCCACATCCGCCGGCTGCTCGCCACCCACGATATCGAGGTGCTGCGCCTGGTACGGATCGCGATCGGATCTCTGCAACTCGGCGACCTTGCCAAGGGCAAGGCACGCCATCTGAGCGCCGAAGAGCTGGCGCTGCTTCAGGCCTGAGCGACCAGGCACTGGAGGCCCCTTGAACCGAAGCGGCAATTGACATTTGCATCTCTGTTTCATATTTTCCATTTGTGAAACTGAAATGCGCCGATGCAGTCAAAGTGTCAGGGCTGAAACGCATGGGCGAAGCTGGCTTGGAAGCCGGAGAGAAAACATGGCTACTGCGTTGCGGGCGGTTCCCAGATTCCTGGACGAATTGGGTACGTTTGGCGGCCTCAAGGGAACCGATATTGCAAACATCACCGACGTGTCCAAGGCCACGGTTTCGAGGTGGAAGGCCGGCGACATCAAGCCCCAGCCGCGCAGCGAGCTCATTCTGTCGGACCTGCACTATATCGTCGGCCGACTGCAGGAATTCTACGAGCCAAGCGATATCCGCACCTGGCTTTACGCTCGCCACCCGCAATTGAACGGTGAAAGGGCGATAGATCTCATTCACGACGACCGCGCCCTCGACGTGCTCAAAGTCATCGACCGGCTTGAGAACGAGGTCTTTCTGTAATTGGCGATCGCCGGGCGGAAACGACGCGATAGCCGGCTCATCGACGCTATCGAGGCAATAGTTCCGGTCGAATACTCCGGGACGGTTTGGCGTGTGGTGCGCCAGGGCCGCAGCCCGATCCAGTGCTCGAGCTCCGGTGGCCGTTGGGACGATGGAACGTTCGACATGCTCTACACTTCGCAAGAGCGCGAAGGTGCCTTGAGCGAGATGAGATTCCACCTGACGCGGGGGCAGCCAGTGATCCCTTCGCGCGTCAGATACAATCTCTTCGAGATCGATCTTGCTTTGGACCGGACGCTCAGACTGCTCGACCTGGCAGCCTTGCAGACCCTTGGCCTCGACACCGCGCGCTACGGGCAGCTTTCGTATCAGGAAAAGCACGCCGAATATCCGAGGTCGCAAGACATCGGCGAGGCCGCGCATTTCCTCGATTATGACGGCCTGATCGTGCCCAGCGCGCGACATGACTGCCTGAACGTCGTCGCGTTTTGTGATCGGCTGCCGGCCGGAGCGATGACGATCAGAACCGACCACGGGGAAATTGCCTGGGCTAGCGGCGGCCCCGCTGCCGTCCATCCCCCGCACGGGTGATGCGGCCAGCGGAAATGGCGCGCAAACATTGCCTCCAAGTGCAGAGGTCTAACGCGCAAGGGAGGATCCATGCGTATGCTCCGACTGATACCGACGCTGCTGGCGCTGCTGGCCGTCATGCCATTGAACGCTGAAGCGACCACGAAGAAGTACCCTAAGGGCCACGGCACGAATTGCGCCGAGAAGGACCAGGCGTGCCAGAAGAAATGCCAGGCTGTGCCGATCGACTACAACAGCGTCAAATCCATCCAGGGGCGCAACGAATGTCTGAATAATTGCACCATCGGCTACGATCAGTGTCTCGGGGCACCCGCCCGAATCCAGGAACAGACAACGCAGGAGGACGTCGCGCAATAGAAGCCCGCTAGATGGCTCCAATGCGCAAGAGACATAGGTGTGATCGAATGACGGCGACAGCCCGCCGTCGCCTTCATGTGCGGCCGCCGACTTCGTCGACATGGCGCGCAGCGTGTCGTCTGGATCTTCATAGACGCGAAACGCGCCCGATTGGCGGAGCTCCTCGGTGCCATAGCCGCCGCTGAGCAGGCCGACGCCCAGCAGGACGGTGCGATGCGTCACCCGCCGCGAAGCATCATGGATTTCGGCAAAATCCAGCCCATATTCCTAGATGTGGAGCTTTGAGCGTGAAACTCGCGCGTGCGGTCCTGCTTGCCGCGGCTTTCGTGGCTGTTGCGGCCGTTTGTCCCTCTTCAGCAACCGGAGAGGCGGACGGCCGGGAGAAAATTGTGTTGCGCGTCGAGATAGACGGCGCCATCGGTCCGGCGAGTGCCAGGCAGCTCGAGGAAGCACTGGCGGTGGCCGCGGACCGAAATGCCCAGGCTCTCATCCTGCAGATGGACACGCCCGGCGGGCTGGTCACCAGCATGCGCGAGATGATCGCCGGCATTCTCGCCTCGCCGGTTCCCGTCATCGGCTATGTCGCGCCCGCCGGCGGGCACGCGGCGAGCGCCGGAACCTACATCCTCTACGCCACCCATCTGGCGGCGATGGCGCCCGGCACCAATCTGGGCGCGGCAACGCCGATCGAGATGGGCGGGCCGCTGCCATCGTTTCCCGGCGGCAAGAACGATGGCCCGGAGGCGGACAAGGACAAGAAGAACGCACCCGCGGGCGATGCGATGATCGCCAAGGCGACGAACGATGCCGTTGCCCTGATCCGCAGCCTGGCTGAATTGCGCGGGCGCAATGCCGAATGGGGAGAAAAGGCCGTGCGCGAGGCGGCCAGCCTGTCGGCCGGCGCGGCGCTGCAGCAGCATGTCATCGACTTCGTCGCCCGCGACACCACCGAACTGCTTCAACTGGCCGACGGCCGGACCGTCGAGATCGCCGGCAAAAAAGAGGCATTGGCGACGAAAGGGCTGCCGGTCGAAACGCTCGAGCCAGGCTGGCTCATCCGGCTTCTCGCCGTCATCACGGACCCGAACATCGCCGTCATCCTGATGCTGGTCGGCGTCTATGGCCTCGTTTTCGAATTCACGAGCCCGGGCGCGGTCGCGCCCGGCGTGATCGGCACGATCTGCCTTCTGCTCGGACTCTATGCGCTCAATCTCCTGCCGATCAGCTATGCCGGCCTTGCCTTGATGCTGCTTGGCATCATCTTCCTGGTCGTCGAAGCCTTGAACCCGACTGTGGTCCTTGGGCTGGGAGGCGTGGCTGCGTTTCTGCTGGGCGCAGCAATGCTGCTCAGGATCGAGGGGCCCGGCTTCGAGATGTCGTGGGCCGTTATCGGCACCGCCGCCGTCCTGACGCTCGGCCTGGCGCTGTTGACCGGCAGCTATCTGTGGGCGGCCCGCAAGAACGTTCCGCGTGTTGGCGCACAGGCCATGCAGGGGCTGCCGGCGGAGGTCCTCGACTGGCAGGGCAGCGAGGGCCACGTGCTCGCCCGGGGCGAGCGCTGGCGGGCAAAAGCCGACGAACCGCTTGCAGTGGGCGACAGCGTCGAGGTGGCCGATGTCAGGGATCTCGTGCTGACGATACGGCGCCGCAATGTGAGAAGCGATGGAGCAAGGCAATGATCATCGGTTATGTGGCCTATCTGGCAGCAGCGCTCGTCGTGGTCATGTTCCTATCCGCGGCCATTCGCATCCTGCGGGAATATGAGCGCGGCGTGGTCTTCACGCTCGGCCGCTTCACCGGGGTCAAGGGCCCCGGCCTTATCATCCTCATCCCCTTCGTGCAGCAGATGGTGAAGGTCGACCTGCGAGTGGTGGTCCAGGACGTCCCGCCGCAGGACGTGATCTCGCGCGACAACGTCTCGGTGAAGGTCAACGCGGTGCTGTATTTTCGTATCGTCGACGCCGAGCGGGCGGTGATCCAGGTTGAAGACTTCATGACCGCCACCAACCAGCTGGCACAGACCACGTTGCGCTCGGTGCTCGGCAAGCATGAGCTCGATGAAATGCTGGCCGAACGTGACAAGCTCAACAGCGATATCCAGGAGATTCTCGACCAGCGGACCGATGCCTGGGGCATCAAGGTCTCCGATGTCGAGATCAAGCATGTCGACCTCAACGAGAACATGGTCCGCGCCATCGCCAAGCAGGCCGAGGCGGAACGGCTGCGGCGTGCGAAAGTGATCAATGCCGACGGCGAACAGCAGGCGGCGGCAAAGCTCGTCGAGGCCGGCAAGATGCTGGCCGAAGCACCGCAGGCCATGCAGCTACGCTATTTCGAGGCTCTCCATGACATCGCCGGTGAGCGCTCGTCGACGGTCGTGTTTCCGGTGCCGATGGATCTGCTCGGTCATTTCATCAAGCAGGGTGGTGGAGGCGGAGGCGGCTGAGCACGTGATCTCCCCCCTCGAGGGGCCCTCGAGGGGGAGACGGCCGCGAAGCGGCCAGAGGGGGTCGTCTCACATAGATCGCCGACGCCTTCCTCTACGAGAGACGGCGCTGACGCCTCACGCGCCGCGACCCCCTCTGTCGCCTTCGGCGACATCTCCCCCTCAAGGGGGGAGATCAGCACCCTCACCTCCGCCACGGCGGGACCGGCGCAAAGCGTTTGCCGATCCAGTCGGCGAAGGCACGTGTCTTGGCGGCTTGCCCCTTGGCCGAAGGCATGACGACATAGACGGCGCCCTCGTCGGCAAGCGTCCAGTCCTCCAGCACTGGCACCAGACGGCCGTCGGCGAGCTCGCGTCCGACCAGCCAATCCGTGCTCATCATCAGTCCGACGCCTTGCACGGCGGCTTCGACCAGTACCTCGGCATCATCGGTGACCAGCGGCCCGGAGACCTCGATACTGACGCGACGGCCCGAACTGTCGGTCATCTCCCAGGCCGGAAAGGTCTGGAAGCCTGAGAAGCCCAGGCAACTGTGTTCCAGCAGTGCTTCAGGTTCAGTCGGCGTGCCCCGGCGGGCGAGGTAGGACGGCGCGGCGCACAGCAGCCGCCGCCGTGTAGCGACCTTGCGCGCCACCAGCCGCGAATCCTCCAGCGCGCCGAGACGCACGGCGACATCGAAATTCTCGGCGACGAGATCTACGAAGCGGTTGGAGAACTCGGCCTCGATACGGACATCGGGAAATTCGGCGAGAAACTGCGGCAGCAGCGGGCCGATCCACATGCGCCCGAACGAGCCGGGCAGCGCCAGCCGCAGCACGCCGCGCGGCCCGCCGCCGGCATGCGCCGACGCGGCAGCCTCGGCCTCGTCGACCGCAGCCAGGATGGCGCGGACGCGAACGAGAAATTCCGAACCCGCCTCGGTCAGCGACACGCTTCGTGTCGTCCGGTGCAGCAGGCGCACGCCCAACCGCTCTTCCAGCGAGGCAAGGCGCCGCGACAGGATCGTCGCGTCGCGGCCGATGCGAGCAGCCGCCTTGGTGAAGGAGCGTGCTTCGGCGATGGCCGCGAAGGCGGCCATTTCGACCAATGCTGCCGGTTCGTGCGATTGCTGCATCAGGCGCAGAGCTCAAATGTAAAACACAAGGATTATATACCAATAGCGCAGCAGCTAGTTTCACTCAATCCCGGCCCGTCAATCGGCCATCAACCGGAGTGAGACATGAAAGCGATCGAACTGACTGCCCCGAGACTGGACGCGTTTCGCGCGGCCACCGTTCCCACGCCTGAACCGCAGCGCGGCGAAGTGCTGATCCGCCTGCGCGCCGCAAGCCTCAATTTTGTCGATGTCGCGATAGCGAGCGGCAACTATCCAGGTCCGAGCTTTCCGCTCATTCCCGTCGTCGACGGCGCCGGCGAGATCGTCGGCATTGGCGAGGGCGTGTCGAGGCTCGCCATCAACGACCGCGTCATCGCCCATGCAAAACCGCGCTGGATCGGCGGCCGTCCGCGGCCTTATGAGACCAGAGAGATGCGCGGGCTGACACTGCCCGGCTCGCTCGCCGAATATGTCGCGCTGCCGGCCAATGCCGTCGTGCCGATGCCGGCGCATCTGTCCTTCGAAGCGGCAGCGACGCTGCCGATCGCCGGCACCACCGCGTGGAATGCGCTTCGCGCCGCCGATGCCGGGCCGGGGTCGGTCGTCGTCCTGCTCGGTACCGGCGGTGTCTCGATCCTGACCCTGCAGCTGGCCAAGGCAGCCGGCGCCACGGTCATCATCACCTCGTCGTCTGACGAAAAGCTGGCGCGCGCCAAGGCCTTGGGTGCGGATCATCTCATTAATTATCGTGAGACGCCGGACTGGGACGCCAAGGTGCTCGAGTTGACCGACGGCCTCGGCGCCGATCTGATCGTCGAAACCGGCGGCTCGGCCACCTTCGCCCGCTCCATCAATGCCGCGGCGCCCGGCGGCACGGTGTTCGCCATCGGCTTCGTCACCGGCGCCGAGGCCACCACGAACCTGCTACCGATCATCATCAAGGCACTCAAGGTGGTGGGCAACAACACCGGTTCGGTATCCGATCTGTGCGACGCGGCGCGGGCCATCGGCGCCGCCCGTATCGATCCGGTCATCGACACTGTCTACAGCCAGCACCAGGCGACCGAGGCCTACGCCCACATGGCAGCCGGCGGCCGGCATTTCGGCAAGCTCGCGTTCAGTCTGTCGTGGTGAGCCTGAAAAAGGCAGAGCGTTGAAGCTGCCGATCTCCCCTCTCGTGGGGAGATCGGTCGTCACCTCGGCTTTTGCCAATCGCCAACGCGCCGACAGTCCCAACCTCCGCCTAAATCAGCTTCTCCAGCGTGATCGGCAGATCCCGCACCCTTTTCCCGGTGGCGTGGAATACCGCGTTGGCGATCGCCGGCGCCACGCCGACGATGCCCAGCTCGCCGACCCCCTTGCCGCCCAGCACCGAGGAATGCGGATCGGGAATACCGACCGAGATCACCTCGATGTCGGGAATGTCGGCATTGGTGGCGATGAGATAGTCGGCGAGATTGTTGTTGACGATGCGCCCATGCCGGCGGTCGACGATGCCCTCCTCGAGCAGCGCCTGGCCGATGCCCATGATGATGCCGCCCTTCCATTGGCTTTCGGCGAGCTTGGGATTGTAGAGCCGGCCCGAATCCAGCGCCGACACCACGCGGGAAACGCGAACCGTGCCAAAGTCCTCGTCGACGCGGACTTCGATGAAATGCGCGCACCAGCTGTGGCGGGAATAGTCGCCCTCGGTGTGTGGCAGCGCCATGGCTATGGTGGTGTAGTTCTTGTAGCGGTCCTCGACCGTCGAATTGGCCGGCATGGTGTCGCCCTTCGCCTCGATATGCTCGCGCCCGACGCTGCTGAGCAGTTCGGCGATCGAAACCTCAGGGCCGTTGCCGCGCGGCGAGGCGATGCGGCCATTGGCGACGACGAGCGTGTTGGCCTGCAGCGCATGGAACGGCGAAGCCGGATCGCTGATGGCGAGCCCGATCAGCTGGTCGAGCGCGGCACTCGCCGCCTTGTGGACGGCGCCGGTCATCACCCCGGCCAGCCGCGAACCGCCGGTGACGCCGGCACGGGCATAGCGGGAATCGCCAAGCTTGACGACGACGTTTTCCGCCGGCACGCCCACCACCTCGGCGGCGGTCTGCGCCAGGATCGTGTAGGTGCCCTGCCCCATGTCGATCGATGAGCTTTCGACCTCGACCGAGCCGTCGGCGAGAATGCGCACGACCGCCTCGCCATAGGCGCGCCGCACCGGATAGGTGCCTGCCGCGACACCCCAGCCGATCAGCTGGTTGCCATCGCGCATCGAACGCGGCCGGGGGTTCCGCTTCGACCAGCCAAAGGCTTCGGCGCCGGCCGCGAAGGCCTCACGCAGCTGCCGTGTCGACCACGGCTTCTTCGCATGCGGATCCTGCTCGGCATAATTCCTGAGCCGGATTTCCAGCGGATCGATACCGACCTCATAGGCGAGCTCGTCGATGGCGCTTTCGATGCCGAAGGCGCTCGGGTTCTCGCCCGGCGCGCGCAATGCCCCCGGCACCACCGTGTTGACCCGCACGACGTTCTGCCGCGACGAGAAATTCGGCGTCGCGTACATGACCGAGGTGACCGAGCCGAGCGGCTCGACCCACATGCCGTCGACCGAGGTCTCGTTGACGCCGCGATGCACGATCGACTGGATCTGGCCCTCCGCGTTGGCGCCGAGCGCCACGGTCTGGCGCGTCGCCGCCCGTCCGCCATAGGCGGTGAAGGTCTGCGGCCTGGTGACCGCCAGCTTCACCGGCCGTCCCAGCATTTTCGCGGCGACTGCCGCTACAGCGCCGTAGCCATAGGCAAACGCCTTGGAGCCGAAGCCGCCGCCAATATAAGGCGAGACCAGTCGTACATTCTCGAACGGCACGCCGAACCATTCGGCATAGGTCCGCGCCATGCCGTCGAGCCATTGGCTCGGCTCCCAGACCGTCAGCTGGTCGCCCTGCCACTTTGCGATCAGGCCATGCGGCTCCATCGGCGCCTGGTATTCGCGCGGCGTGTTGTAGGCGTTGCAGATCCTGACCGGAGCCGAGGCGAACGCTGTCTCCGCCTCGCCCCATTCCTTGGTCATCGCATCGACGGGGATGCCGTCGCCGGCCTTTGGATCGCTGAGGTCGACGATCGCCGGCGCCTCGTCATAGGCGATCTTGACCAGCGCCGCGGCGGCGACCGCCTGCTCGAAACTCTCGGCCACCACCGCCGCGACATGCTGGCCGCTGAAGGTGATGTCGCGCGCCAGCGGGCAATAAGCGACGTCCGGCGGCGGCGTGCCCAGCCAGTCCGTTGCGGTTCTCAGCGGCAGGATATTGTCGGGCGTCAGCACCAGCAGCACGCCGGGCGACGCCTTGGCCGCGGCCGTGTCGATCGAACGCACCCGGCCGGCGGCAATGGTGCTCTCGACCAGCACCGCATGGGTAAGCCCCTCGAGCTGCTGCTCGACGGCGTATTTGGCGGCACCGGTGATCTTGGCCGGGCCGTCGACGCGCGACAGCCGGCCGCCGACCTGGTCGGCGAGGACGGCACCGTCCGAAGCGTCGCCGCGTTTGGCATCGCCGGGTCTTGTTCTCAACTCGTGAACGGTCATGCCGTTTCTCCCATTTTGAGGATGGCGCGGGCGACGACGCGCGGCGCCAGTTCGATCTTGTAGTGGTTGGCGCCATGGTCGACGGCGCCCTCGACGGCGAGCAGGCTGGCTTGCCTGACGACCTCCGGCTCGAGCACTTTGCCTTTCAGCGCCTCTTCGACGGCAAGGGCGCGCCATGGCTTGGTGGCGACGCCGCCAAGCGCGACGCGCAGATCGCGGATCGTCCTTCCGTCGGCCTCGAATTCGATGCCGACCGCGGCACTTGCCGCGGCGAATTCATAGGACTGGCGGTCGCGGACCTTGAGATAGGTCGAGCGGCGGGCGGCCGCCGAAGCGGGAATGCCGATCGCGGTGGTCATCTCGCCGGGCTCGATCGCATGTTCCCTTTCGGGTGTGCTGCCCGGCAACAGGAAAAAATCATCGACGGCGATCTGACGGTCGCCGAGATGGACGATCGCGTCGAAGGCGACGAGTGCAACCGCCAGGTCGCCGGGATAGGTGGCGACGCAGGCCTCGCTGGTGCCGAGCACGGCATGGCCGCGGGTGACCCCGCCGATCGCCGAGCAGCCGCTGCCGGGCGAGCGCTTGTTGCAGGCGGGGAAATTCGCCGGATCGCGGAAATAGGGGCAGCGTGTACGCTGCATCAGATTGCCGCCGATCGTCGCCATGTTGCGCAGCTGCGCCGATGCCGCCTGCCACAGCGCCTCCGAAACGGCAGGGAACCGGCTCTTGATACCGGCATGGTCGGCGACGGTGCTCATCCTGGCCAGCGCCCCGATCGTGGCGCCCCGGTCATCAACGGCAATCGTGTCCAGTCCCTTGAGATGGGTAATGTCGACCACGGTCTCGGGTTCGGCAACGCCGCATTTCGCGAGATCGACAAGCGTCGTGCCGCCGGCCAGAAGCATGACGCCGGGAAGTGCTGCTGCCTCACGGGCTGCATCGACGGAGCCGGCGCGGAGATACGAAAAGTCCCTCATGACGCGGCCTCCATGGCCGCCTGGCGCACGGCGGCGACGATATGCGGATAGGCGCCGCAGCGGCAGAGATTGCCGGCCATGTATTCGCGGATCTCCTCATCCGAGCCTGCATGGCCTTCGCGAATGCAGGCGACCGCCGACATGATCTGGCCCGGCGTGCAATAGCCGCACTGGAAGGCATCCTGTTCGAGGAAGGCGGCCTGCACCGCATGCAGCGTGCCATCCTCCCCGGCAAGCCCTTCGATGGTGGTGATGTCCCTGCTTTCAGCCTGAGTGGCAAGCGTCAGGCAGGCCAGCACGCGCTGGCCGTCGATATGAACGGTGCAGGCGCCGCACTGGCCCTGGTCGCAGCCCTTCTTGGTGCCGGTCAGCCCGAGATGGTCGCGCAAGGCGTCGAGCAGGGTAACGCGCGGTTCGACCTCCAGCTCATGTCGATGTCCGTTGATTCGAAGTTGGATTGGAGTTCGGGTTTTGCTTGTCATGGGGCGTCTGGCTCCAGTTGCTTGACGCGGGAGGGGATGATCTGGTGCCCGGCCGGCGAGCGGCAAGGTCAGCTTATGGCTAGGTGAAGGCTATCTTCCCCTTGGGGGAAGTGCCCGGCAGGGCAGAGGGGGTCGGTTCGACTTGGCGCGAGCTCCGGGGCTGCGGCTTGGGAGGTCGAAAGACGTGACATACCCGATCCCGTGATTACATGAGAAAGGCGCTCCACAATCGGAGGCGCCTCCGTTTGTTACCTAAGGGCCTGCTCCGCCCTGTTCAAGCCCCGGATCGAAAATGATCAAAATTGGAGGAAATTGGCAGGGCAGCCGGCCGTCATGTCTGGAGACAAAAAAGCACCACCGGCCCAAGCCGGTGGTGCTCTCTGAACTGTCTGTAGGGGCAGGACAGTCCAATGATCCTGAGGGGATCGTGCTCAACATGGGCTCATTTTTGCCCCACGGCATCGGCCGAACAGATGACGAGTGCCGGCCGCGAGGAAATATCCTCCGTCGTCATCCACCGGACGTCATCCACGGGCCGTGCACCGGGGGCGGGCAAGATGCCTCGCCTGCCGGAACGCCGGCCCAGATTCGATCCTGTGATTATATTTACTTGCGATTATATTTGTCGGAGACGTAACGAAGGTGGAAGCGTCTGCGTTCTTGAAACGGGGCCTGCCTATCCGGGTATGCTTCGGATCAGCACTGGAGAAAAAATTGGCCGCGGAGCCGCCCGTCATTTCTGGAGACAAAACCGAAGCCGCCGTTGCAAAGCCGCTGCGCGCCGACGCGCAGCGCAACCGCGATGCTCTGGTCGAGGTCGCGGCAAAAGCCTTTGCCGCGCAAGGCGTCGATGCCTCGCTGGAGGAGATTGCGCGCCAGGCCGGCGTCGGCATCGGCACGCTCTACCGGCATTTCCCAACCCGCGAGCACCTGGTCGAGGTGGTTTATCGGCGCGAGGTGGAAGGACTGTGCCAGGCGGCCGACGAACTCGCCCGCGATCATGCGCCCGACATGGCGCTCGAACAATGGATGCAGCGCTTCGTCGACTACATCGCCACCAAGCGCGGGCTGTCGACAAGCCTGCGCATCCTGCTCACGACCAACTCAACCCTGTTCTCCGACGTTTCCGGCAGGGTGACGCTCGCCTTGCGGCGGCTGATCGATGCCGCGGTCGCCGACGGCTCGATCCGCGGCGATGTCGATGCCTCCGACGTGCTGCATGCGCTGGGCGGCATCTATTCGGCCCCGGACACCAAGGACTGGCGCGACCGCTCGCGCCGATTGGTGTCGCTGCTGATGGATGGGCTGCGGTTTGGAGCGGCCAAATCCGGCCCATCCAAGGAATAGCGAATGCAGTGACTGTCCTTATTTCAGCGAGATGCTCATACCGCTGAGATCGGCATTGACTTGCAGGCCTACCTGCCTGCCCGTGAGTTCGAGTTGGGCACCCTTGTCATTGGTCATGACGATCACCTGGGCTCCTTTGCCGAGCGCGCCGCCACCGCCCGCTGCACCGTACACCCCCGTCACATCCCGGGCGCGGCGTATGTGGCGCACGGTACCTTTGAAATAGGTCTTGGAGGCGCCGAAGGCGAGGCCGCCCGAGATGCCGCCGACCGAGATGGGATATCGGCGACCATGGAAGGTCAGTGTGCCCTCGCCTCCGGAGCCGCCGATGAAAAAGGCCGCCTTGTAGACGGCGAAGCGGATCGTACCGCTGTCGGCATGCGCGACGCTGGCAAAGCTAACTGCCGCCGCAGCGATGACGGCAACTGCGACTGAACGAAATCTGGACGAAATCTTCATGATGAGAACTCCTCAAGATCGCCGCATGCCCAGCCGGCCGGGCACGTCGGCGTCGTATCAAAGTCATAGCTGAACAGTCTCGCCCGTCATTGGTTCCAAGCACGCGGCCTGAATCCGGCTGCGAGAAGACCGCCACGAAACGAGGCGGATGGCGAGCGTAGTCCTGGCTGTAAGAACAGTGGCCGAATGGTGGGGATGATCGTAGGTGTTGAGGCGGAATGGTATTAGTCTGCGCTGTCTGGGGTTTCGGGAGCGCGGCAAAGCAATGGACTTCAACTCACGACATGGCTACCTGCTGATCGGTGGCCTGATCCTGGTCGGCGCCGGGCTCCTGGTCGTTTCGCTGATCGTCAATCTTCGCGTGGCGCACAGTGTGCGTGACGACGTACGCCATCGTGAAAAGCTGCTGGAATATTATCGCAATATCTTTTCGCAGCTGGGCGTGATCCTGATCGGGATTGGCGTGTCCCTGTTCATCTTCTTTTTTCAGCAGAATTATCAGGACCAGCGCAAACGCGAAACGGAGCTCCAGCAGGTTCTCGCCAAACTGGCGGCGCGTGTTGCCCGCGGCAGCGCTGTCGTGGAGGCCCTCGGCGAATTCGACGCGCTGCTGGATGATGGCGGTGCCTATGTCAGTCCGGAACACGGCGGTGACAACGCCGCTGTCAGCGCCCAGGGAACGGGGCTCGCCAAGCAGGTTTCCCAGATCCTTCTGGTCGAGCGCGACGTCGATGTTCAGGGGTTCGATATTCTCAATCTGTCACGCGATTTCGAAGCATCGTTCGTCGTCAACGAGCTCAACCCAACGCTATGGTTCAACATCGTCCGGGACGAGAGCGACATCAAATATGCCACCACCCAGATCGCCCTGGATTACAAGGACCTGCAGGATGCAATCGGCGGCGAGCCGATCGAGGTTGCGATCGCCAATCCCGAAAAGGAACGGAAGATCAAGCAGGAGGTGCTCGACGTCTTTTATGATGCCGACCTCCTGCGCCAGCGCAGCAGGCGGTTTCTCGGCCGCGCGTGCTGGCTTTTCAGCAACGGGCGCGGCTTCGTCAAGCTTGCACCGGCCAATGAAATCGAAGCCGATGCGAGATCGCACCAGGAATGGCTCGACCGGTCGAAACCCTTCCTGACGCAGTTGAAGTCAGGAAGCGGCGATTGCTTCAAATTGCTCCAGTTCGGCCCGGCGCCTTTGAGTTGAGAACGAGCCAAACACTCAACGACCAGGTTCGACCCCATTGCGGACGATCAGTCAAGCGCCACAAACGCGTATGACTTCATCAGATCAAGTGTTGTCTCGGCGCGTACAGAAAGGTTGTCTGGCACCTCGATCCGAACGAGTAAAATGTCTGTTCCTTGATCAATTCCGAACAAAGCGGCAATCGGTCGGGGACCATCGAAATGCCACGATGCCCATCGCTGTGGAGATGCATCTGTATCGGTTTCTTTGAGCTCGTCTTCGAGAATCCTACGCAATCCGACATCAAGGGCCTCGCCAGCCATGTGACCGAGTTCATCGATCAGCGGGTTCCAATTAACTAGCCAGACCCAATTCTGCACCCAGGCCACCTGCTGGTCTCCAATTTGGGACGAAAGCCGACTGGTCTCGTTAGTCGGTCTTTGCATGATTTGTCGAATCCGCTATCGGCGATTCCTACCATAATAAGCTTGACTGCTTTTTGACCATCTCGGCTGTTGACGGCAGCCAGCTGATTGAATTTTGACCTAAAGCGGTCCAGCTTTTGATAGTCGCTGACCCGCTCCAAATATCTGTTTTTACGCAATTATGGACGGAAAGCCGCTCCGGACTTTCCTGGAAGTGCTCTAATCTCCCACGCGTTGCAGCGTGCCGAGATGATTGTCGTCGAGAAATTCGATGGTCATGGTTGACGCCTTGCCGTCGGGGCCGACTGCAAAGCTGACGGCCGAGGGCCTGTCCGGCATCTCGGCATCGGGGAAGGTCACGAAGAGGTCGCGGTCGAAATGCTTCAGCGAATAGGACCGCGCGCCGGCGGGCCCGACCTTGAGGACAAGGGTGTCTCCTTCGCCCGACACAATAGCTTCGCCGAAGAAGTCGTTGAAGTAACGGCCTGCATAGGCACTGGCCGGCTCGGCCGGACTTGCTGGAGAGGGCGGCGCGGCATAGGTGGCCTTGGCCGCCGCAATCACCGGGCCGAACATGCTCGCATAGATATCATTCCATGCCTTTATCTTATCCTTGCCCAGCGTTCCGTCGAAGACGAGATCGGCGAAGCTGTCGGACAGCCCGTCCGGCACGCCTGTCGGAAAGGCGTTGGCGATGACGACGATGCCAAGCTTCTCCTCGGGGAAGAGCATCACCAGACTGCGTGCGCCGGTGCTGAAGGCGCCCGCATGACCCCAGATCAGCCCGTGCCGGCCGAATTCAATATTCCAGCCGAGGCCGTAGAAGGCCTCGCCTCCGGAGACGGGATTCTTGCCGCGAGCCGTCAAGGGAATATGTGTCTGGTCCAGCGCATCGGCGGCAATGAGTCTCTTGCCGGCATAGACCCCGTTGCCGAGCACAAGGCGCATCCATTGCGAGAGGTCGCGTGCGGTGGAACTGACGCCGCCTGCTGGCGCCTGCGCATCCGGATAGCGCTGGACCTTCGCGGTCCAGGCGCCATCGATTTTGGCGTGGAGCTCGGCGCGGTTGGCGTGTTTGATGAAGTCCGAATGACGCGAGCTGGTCGAGGCCATTCCAAGCGGACGGTAGAGCTTCTCTTCGGAGACCTCTTCCCATGATTTACCCGTCGGCTTCGCGGCCGCGACGGCACCCTCGGTCAGTCCGAAATTACTGTAGGAATAGCCCGCACGAAAGCTCGATGACGGCGACACGAACCGCAGCCGGCGCAGGATCTCCGCGCGGTCATAGCCGATATCCTCGAGGTCGTCGCCGGCGGTGCCGGGAAGCCCGCTGCGGTGCGCAAACAGGTCGCGGACCGTGAGTTCGCTGGTCGGATAGGGCTGAGCGAGCCGGAAAGCCGGATCGAGGTCGGCGATCTTGGAATCCCACGAAGCGATCCCGTCGCTGACCAGCGCCGCCACGACGGTGGCGGAGACCGGCTTGGAGAGCGAGGCAATCTGGAAAACCGTGTCAGCATCGACGATCTCCGGTTTTCCGGCTTCGCGATGCCCGAACCCCTTGAGGAAGATCACCTCGTCGCCATGCACGACGCCGATGGCCAGACCGGGCACGCTACCATCCGCGACGACGCCTTCGGCCAGTAATTCGAGCTTCGCAATGGCCGCGGCGATCCGGTCGGGCGTAATGGTGTCGGCCGACGCCGCTTTCGGCGAAAGCGTAATAAGGGCGATGAAGGCCAATATCCTCCACCGGAGGTGATTCCGGTTTGTGAATAGCCGCATGCTCAGCCCCCTCCGCCTCCCCGGCGTGCACTATCGCAGGCCAACGCAGGGAAGGCCAGCCTCACGCTCGACCCACCATCCATTGACGGATGTCCGCTTCGCACCAGTCGAAATTCAGACAGCCGCGCCTGAGCTAGGATGCAGCGCGCAGGCGAAGGCGCCGCCTGCTGGCGCGGGCCTTCTCCGCCACCGCGGCGGTGATCTCGACCACGCCGTCTTCACGCGGTCTGGCGTTGGTGACCTTGTGGAGCCGCTCATAGGGCAATAGTTCCTTGACCCGGGCTTGAAGCGACGCGACTTCGGCTCGCAGATCCTCGCATTCCTGCCGCTGGACGTCGAACTGTATCTGTTCGGATGCCTGCTGCAGGGAAAGCTGCGAAAAATTCGCGCTGATTGCGGAAAGGTTCATCTTGTCGCTTTCGCTCTCCTTCGTGAGAGCGGACAATTTTTGCTCGACAATTTGCTTTTCGGCCACCGCGTCGCTCGCTTGGGCCTTGAGCCTGGCGATCTCGCTGGCGGCTTCGCTGTTGTGCTTGGAGGCGGCCTCCAGTCGCGATCGAAGATCCTCGATTTCAGAACGCAAGCCGGTCATCTCCGCGACACTGCGTGCAAGTTCGGCTTCCCTGTCACCGTCCCTGATGCGGGCCGCTTCCGTTATTTCCGATAGCTTCGCCTGCGCCATATCGAGCGATTTCTGCAGTCGCATCTCCTCTTTCTCGCTCTTGCCAAGCGCGGCCAGCAGTTCCGAAACCTGCGCGGCATCATTGGCATGGACAGTCGAGAGTTCGTCCAGCCTGTGCCGGGCCTCGGCCTCCCGTTTCAGCGCCTTGTCGAGGTCGATCGACAGGCTGACATGTTTCTCCCGCAGCATCTCGTTCTCGCGCGAGCGTCTGTTGGCCTCGACGGCTCTGGCCGAGAGTGTTTTGACAAGCTCGCCGAACTCGGCCTCGCGTTTTGCGCTCGCATTGCCTGCGACGACGAGTTCCAGCCTTGCCGCAGCCAGCGCGCCGCGAAGTGCTTCCTTGTCCTCGACCAGGCTCGCCTCGTGCTGCTGCAGGGCCTCGATAGCGCTGTCGCGCTCGCGCTGCTTTCTGGTTGCATCGTGGAGCTGTTCGGACAGCACCCTTTGCTGCGCGGTCAGGCCGGTATTTGCCAGCTCCAATTCGTTGGCGCGAAGAATGTCGCCGTGAAGCAGTTTCAGGAATTCGCCCGTCAGATGATGCGAGGTCGCGATCTCCGACAGTTTCGCATTGATCTCCCCCAGATACTCCTGCGCGTCGTGAAAGAGCCCATCGACCGCATTTAAGGCAGCCAGCCGGGTTTGCGTATGGGGGGACAGCCGTCGCGCGGTCTCCAAGGCGTCCGCATTGGCTTCGAGTTGCGAGCTGTCATCCGTTGCCGCGAGATTCTCATCCGATACCGTCTCATCCGGCACAGTGACGTCGTTCAACGGCGACTGATCGTCCACATTGAGACATTCGCTAAACGCATCCGCCAAATCGGTTTCGAGCTCCTTGAACGCTCTCTCCACTGTCTCGGCACGCTTGATCAAACCTTTGAAATTCATGACCGAATATCCCTCTCGTGCAGCGCCGGCAAGGAGCGGATTTTCAACACTTGACCCTCGCCTCCCCCGAATGCGGGTTCATCTCCTGACGTGCGCTCTGGCCGACGCACGCTAGGGACAGGCTTGGCCACTGTCCTCGTGTGTTTGAATGACGCAAAGCCGTGTTCTGCCGCGCTCCATACCCGAGGCGTTGGCACCGCTCGCAAAATGCCTACTCATTTCACCCGAAACGGATATGAAGCGGCGCAAGCCCTGAGGATCGCCTGGTGATTGTCTTGAGGACCGGCCGAGCCCTCGGTGTTCTGCAGCAGCTACAAGGTCACGGCCTAAGACGACGCGTGTCACTGCCGGGAGGCCTGACCTAATAAATGCCTGACCTAATAAATGATTGTGTTGAATACGTTTCGCTGATTAGCTGCTGTGCATAGACCAGGGACAAGACCGATAAAATGTTGTCCCGGGAGGACCGCGATGCCGGTGCTTGAGGTTCGCCACGTCTCCAAGAATTTCGGGGCTATCCAGGCCCTGACCGACGTTAGCTTCCAGGTGGAGCGAGGCGAAGTCGTTGGTCTGATGGGGGACAACGGCGCCGGCAAGTCGACGATAGTCAAGACTGTGGCCGGGAATTTTCCTCCGAGCGACGGCGAAATTGTAGTCGAGGGCGAGGTGTGCCACTTCCACCAGCCCGTGCAGGCCCGCGCCAAGGGGATCGAAGTTGTTTATCAGGACCTGGCGCTCGCCGATAACTTGACGGCCGCGCAGAACGTCTTTCTGGGGCGCGAGATCAAGAAAGGCTTCTGGCCGATCAGGATTCTTGACAAGCAGGCGATGATCGATCGCTCGGCAGCGCTGTTCAAGGAACTCAAATCGGAAACCCGGCCGCGCGACCTCGTCAGGAAGATGTCGGGTGGGCAGCGCCAGGCGGTCGCCATCGCGCGGACCCGGCTTTCAAATGCCAAGCTGGTGCTGATGGACGAACCAACGGCCGCCATCTCGGTGCGCCAGGTGGCGGAAGTACTCGAACTGATCCGACGCCTCAAAGCACAAGGAGTCGGCGTCATGCTGATCAGTCACCGAATGCCTGACGTGTTCGCCGTGGCAGATCGCATTATCGTCCTCAGGCGGGGCTCGAAAGTTGCCGACAAGCCAGCCGACAAAACATCGCCCGAGGAAATCACTGGACTGATAACGGGGGCCATCCGTGGCGAATAGTGTTCAGGAGTCAGTTGGCGTTCGGGGCTCAGTCGAAGAACATGGCCGGCCGGCCATGTCGGATTTCGTCCCGACCAAGGAAAAAACAGTTCTCCAACGTGTGATTTCAAGTCAGCCCTTCTGGGTGATGATCGCGCTCATCGCGCTCGTCATGTTGATGACTGCGATGGAGCCGAGCTTCGGCACCTCTGAAAACGTCGCCAATGTGACGCGCAACTTCGCACCTTTCGGCATCATGGCACTTGGCATGACGATCGTCATCATCACCGGCGGTATCGATCTGTCGGTCGGCTCCGTCATGGGTCTCGTGGTCATCGTCGCCGGCCTGTTCCTCACCTGGCATTATCCCTGGTACGTCGCCTTCGCCATGGGCCTTTTCTCCGGTCTGGCCTGTGGCGCGGTCAACGGATTCTTTGTCGCCTATGTCGGGATGCCGTCCTTTGTGGTCACCCTCGGCATGCTGTCCGTCGCGCGCTCGCTGGCGGTCGTATTCTCGGCCAACCAGATGCTCTACCAGTTCGGGCCCGATGCTCCGATCGTGAAGGCAATCGGTCAGTGGAAATGGCCGCGGCATGGTCCGAACGACTGGGCACCGCATTGGATACCAGAACTGTCGTCACAGTTCTGGACCATGGTGATCCTGGCCCTGATTGTCGGCTTCGTATTCAACTTCACAGCCTGGGCCAGGCATCTCTTCGCCATCGGCGGCAATGAGGAGGCGGCACGGCTCACCGGCGTTCCGGTCAACTGGATTAAATTCGAGGCCTATGTCTTCTCGGCTTTCACCGCCGCGCTCGCCTCGCTCCTGCTCCTCGGCTATAACGGCTCGGCTATAAATGCCATGGGCCAGGGCTACGAACTGCGCGTTATCGCCGCGACAGTCATTGGCGGCGCCAGCCTCATGGGCGGCGCCGGCACGGCCTTCGGTGCGATCATCGGTTCGGCCTTCCTCGAGGTGATCAGGAATGCGCTGCTGATGGCCGGCATCGATTCAAACTGGCAGGGTGCCTTCGTCGGCGCCTTCATCGTTCTTGCGGTTCTCTTGGGCATGCAAACGGGCGGCAAATCGATTCTCGCCGCGTCGCTGGCAGTCTTGATGCCCAAAAAACGCCGCTAGAAACCCGCCGGCGGGAGGCTTGCGGGACATCACACCAAGGAGGAGAACGTCACATGAAAAAACATCTGCTGACGGCCGCCGTCGCGCTTGGCGCAATGGTGCTTGCCGTTTCCGGCGCCCAGGCGAAATACACCTTCGCCCTGGTGCCGAAGAACATGAACAATCCTTTCTTCGACCAGGCACGCGACGGCTGCAAGAAAGCCGAGGCCGAATCCAATGGCGCCGTGGAGTGCATGTATATCGGCCCCGGCGAGCATGGTGGTGGCGACGAGCAGGTGCAGATCGTGCAGGATCTCGTGGCCAAGAAGGTGGACGGCATCGCCGTGTCGCCATCGAACGCCGCCGCGATGGCGGTTGCGTTGCAGGCCGCCAAGGAAGCCGGCATCCCGGTCCTCACCTGGGACTCCGATCTCCTGCCCGAAAACAAGGATCTGCGCGTTGCCTATATCGGCACGCACAATTATGAGATCGGCGAGAACCTCGCCAAGCTTGTTATGCAGATCAAGCCCAAAGGCGGCACGATCTGCATCCAGTCCGGCGGCGCCGCGGCGGCCAACCACAACGAGCGCATGCAGGGCATTCGCGATACGCTTTCGGGCACCAAATCGGCGGCCTCGCCCGGGGATCGGCTGACGGGCCAGAACGGCTGGACCGAAATCGAAGGCTGTCCGCTCTACACCAACGATGATTTCCCGCTTTCGGTGCAACAGTTCGAGGATATCATGGCGAAAAACCCGAACCTCGACGCATTCGTCCCAACCGGTGGCTTCCCGCAGTTCATTCCCGACGCCAACCGCGCCGCGGTCGCACCGTACAAGGACAAGATCGCCTCGAAAGCCCTGGCCCTTGTCGTTGCCGACACGCTTCCGGTACAGATCGACCAGATGAAGGAAGGTTTCTCCCTTGGCCAGGTCGGTCAGCGGCCGTTCGAGATGGGCTACAAGACGATGATGGCGCTGAAGGACATGAAGGAGGGCAAGGCTCCGCCGGCCGACCCGACCTACACGGGCCTCGATGTCTGCACTCCGGAGACAGCCGACACCTGCGTCGCCAAATAGCGCTTTTGGGCGGGAGGAAACTCCCGCCCTTTTCATAGGGGATCTCAATGCCGGAATTGTTCTCGCTCAAGGGCCGTGTCGCATTGGTCACGGGTGCCTCGCGTGGTCTTGGTTTTGCCATGGCCAAGGCACTTGCCGAAAACGGTGCGACGGTGATCGTCAATGCCCGCGACGTGGCCGCCCTTTCCGTGGCGGCCGAAAGGATCGGTGCAGAAGCCCTGCCGTTCGATGTCACCGACGCGGCGATCTCAAGGGCGTCGCTCGAAGGAATCGTCGAACGCCACGGCCGCCTCGATATTCTGGTCAACAACGCCGGCATCCAGCATCGGAAACCGCTGGTCGAATGGCAGGACGAGGATTTCAACCATGTGGTTGCCGTCAATCTGTCGGCTTGCTTCCGCATGATGCGCGACGCGGTGCGCCTGATGCTGCCAAACAAGTTCGGGCGCATAATAAACACCGGATCGGTCGCAGCGATCCTTGGCCGCCCCACCATTCACGCCTATGTGGCGGCAAAGGCGGGCCTGCACGGGCTGACACGCTCCACTGCCGCTGAGCTGGGCCGTCACGGCATCACCGTCAACGCCATCGCCCCCGGCTATTTCGCCACCGAGCTCAACACCGCACTTATGCACGACGAGGCCTTCACCAAATGGGTCGAGGCACGAACCCCCGCGGGCCGCTGGGCCCAGCCTGAGGAGCTCGGCGGAGCCGTGGTGTTTCTCGCCTCCGACGCTGCCGCTTACGTCAACGGGCACGTGCTGGCGGTTGACGGCGGGCTATCGGTTTCCCTGTGATTTCAACCGGCGACACCGTGCCGGGAGGGCGTGCCTGCTAGCCGCCTGAAATGACGACTTGATGCATGCGCTGCTGGCCCGGTCCCCTGCGCGGACGCCGACGCCACACGATTGGATGCCGCGCCGCATTGCAGCCGCCGACTTTCGATTCGCAACAGGTTATTTCGACGTCTGGCGGCATCGATGCTTGATGCCGCCAATATTTCATTCCACACACCGGTCACGATGAGAGACGACATACGGGATCAGCGCCGGGTATTCGGGTGGGCCTTGCCTGCCTCCGCGGTCGTGCATTTGCTCGCCGCCGCGCTTCTTTTGTCCGCACTGCCGCTGTCGTCCCCGCAGCCGCAGAAGGAGCAGCCCATCGCAGTTGATATCGTGCCGCCGCCTAAACCGCCGGAAAAAACCAAACCTCCGTCCCCCGCTGAACCGCCCAAGCCGGAAAAGCAGCCGGAAGCCAAGGTCGAGACGCCGACGAGCCGTGAGGTCACCGCGCAGAGACCTGTCTTCCAATTCGGTGAGAAGGACGCCGGTCCTCGCAAGTCTCTGGACGGCAACAGTGCGGAGGATGGTTCGGAACAACCGCCAGCGCGGCAAGATCCCAATAAACAGGACCCTGCACAGGCGCCGGACGTGACCGCGGTCGACGGCAGAGACTCGGCTCCGTCGCCTGGCGCATCCGCGCCGCCTAAGCCCAAGCCAGCGAACGTCGCCAAGGAGCAAAAACCCTTGAAGCTTCAGCAAGCCAAGACGTTGTTCTCGGAAGCAGCAACCGGTGATCCGATAGCGACAATCGCAATGGCTGCTTTGCCGCGCGGCGAACGGGTCGGGCAGCTCTGCGCCACGGAACTCGGCGGGCAGTTGCTCCACGCCTCGCCCCCCTATTTTTTTGACAGCATTCCCAAGTATCGGTTGAAGGAGGGCACGGTCCTTGACGTCGCCAGTGCACCCTTTCCCGTCAACGGGCAGTGGTACGACCTGAGCTTTCGTTGCGAGGTCGATCCGGACGCGACGAAAGTCATTTCCTTCGGCTTCCGTGTCGGAGATCCGGTGCCGCGCAGCGAATTGAAGCGTCGCGGGCTGCCGGCCGAATAACTCGCTGAGGCTAGTCGAGGCCGACGCGGGGACATCAATCCGCGAAGCAACCCGGCATCCATAAGTTAGCTTTCGCCAACGGCTCCCCGAGGTGGACGAATGCTCGCCCGCCTTGGCAATCGCTGTGTCGAGGTTTAGCTTATGCTAAGGGAGGGTTCGATGACTTCAAGTTTCAACGTTCACCATGCTGCCGGCTATGAGCAGCTCATGGGCCGCTGGAGCCAAAAGCTCGCGCCGCTGTTCATCGGTTTCGCGGGCCTCAAGGACGGCGAAAAGATCCTCGACGTCGGTTGCGGCACCGGCAGTCTGACCTTCGCGCTCGCCAAGGCCGCTGACCTCGGTGAGGTCGCGGCGATCGACTTTTCGGCCGTTTTCGTGGAGGAGGCAATCCGGCGCAACACCGATCCGCGGATAAAAATCCGTCAGGCGGATGCCTGCGCCCTGCCCTTTGAGGACGGCGCGTTCGACCGTGCCCTGGCCCTGCTCGTGCTCCATTTCGTGCCCGAAGCCGGCAAGGCAGTCGCCGAGATGCGCCGCGTCGTGCGGCCGGGCGGCGTCGTCGCGGCGACGGTATGGGACCATCTCGGCGGCATGCCGGGGATGCGCATGATGATCGACACGGTGGCGGTGCTCAGTGAAGGCGGACGCCAGCTGCGTGCCCGCTATTGCACGCAGCCGATGATGCAGCCGGGTGAAATGAAACGGACCTTTGTCGAACAGGGTCTCCGCGACGTTACGGAAACCCAGTTGATGATCCGCATGGACTACCAAAACTTCGATGATTACTGGGCGCCGATTGCCGCCGGCGAAGGGCCGCTCGGCAAGTATGTGGCCGCGCTCGACCCGGAAGAGCGGGCGCGCACCGACGCCGCCATGCGCGACGCCTACGAGGCCGGCCGGCCCGATGGCCCGAGGTCCTTTGCCAATGTCGCCTGGGCCTGCCGCGGCGTCGTTGCCTGACCTTGGCGCTAATGCATGCCGCGAAAAAAGCGCGTCGCATGAGGCCGATCGAACGCGACGCGCTTTAGCCGATCCCATAGACCAGCCCGACGCGGCCGTCCGAAAGCTGTTCGACCTTGCGCAGTTCGAGCCCACGACGATTTTTCGCCGTCCCAAACAGCGCCTTTCCGTCACCGGCGAGCAGCGGATAGACGATCAGCCTGAGTTCATCGACCAGCCCGGCATCGATAAGGCTCGCGGTAATTCGGGCGCCGCCCATAAGGTAGATGTCCTTGCCGGGCTGCTGTTTCAGCGCAGCGATATCCTCGAAATTCCGCACGAAGCGCGTCTTTGGCCAGGCCGCCGAAGTCATTGTGTTCGACAGCACATAATGCGGCGTCTGCGCGGCGAAGCGGGCCCATTCTAGCTCGGCCGGCTTCGGCAATTTGCCGGTCATCGGCAGCGGCTTGTCGGGCTCGTTCTGGATGGCGCTCCAGTAGCGCTCGTAGCCGGCATACATGACGCTGCCAAGCAGGCAGACATCGATTTGCGGCGTCAGGCCGTATTCGTCCGACCACGCGTCGACCCAATCGGCGTAACCCTCGGGCCCCTCCATCTTGCCATCGACGGAAATCTTCATTCCAGCGATCAATTTGCGCATGACTTCCTCCATCAGGCTTGCGGGATGCAAGCACGTTTCATCGGTTCAGCGTTGCTTCGTGTTGCTGGCGGCGACCTCAGGGATAGCCGCCGCGAGTTACATCAGGCCGGCAGACGGCGGTCGTATTCTTCCCGCAGGTGGCTCCAGCCGTCCCAGAACGAGGTCGGCGTCTTGCCCGCCAGGCGGGCGGCCAGCAGGTCGAGGTGGATGTGCCAGCCGGCGGTGATGTTGAGCTGGATTGCACGTTCCGGCAGGCGGCGATGAACGACGGTGAGCAGCACATCGCTACCCTTCGCCTCCAGCAAGAAGGAGACGCCGCCGGTGTTTCCCCAGGTGATGGAAAGCTTGGACGGCGGATCGAGTTCGGTGATCCGGCCCTCCATACGATGCTCTTCGGGAAAGCCCGCGGGGCGCTGGCCAGGCGGGTCCGTCAGCTCGTCGTTACGCCAGACCAATTCGAACGAGCTGCCGGCCTTCAGTTCCATCTGGCCCGCGGCCATCCATTGCCGGCGCAAGTCACTCTCGGTGAGATAGGCCCAGACGCGCTCGATGGGGCCGGGCAAGAGGCGCTGGATGGTGAACGTGGCGGGCTCGCTCAGCTCGCCATAGGCGTCGATGCTTCTCATCTGGTTCATTGCTCGTCTCCTTCATTCGGGTTGGGCGATTTCCTGGACTCATCCTGGGCTTTGCGTGCGTCCTCTTCGCGAAGAAGGCGTTCGAGAACATCGAGACGACCGGTCCAGAAGCGCTCGTAGAAGCTGAGCCACTGATGGGCGCTGGCCAGCGGTCCAGGGGCTAGTCGGCACAGATGCGTGCGGCCCCTCACCTCTCGACGAATAAGCCCTGCGTTCTCCAGCGCCTTGATGTGCTTGGAGGCCGCCGCGAGCGACATCGCGAAGGGTTCCGCCAGCTGGCTTACCGTTTTCTCGCCATCGGCGAGATCGCGAAGCATGTGCCGCCGGGTGGCGTCGCCAAGGGCGTGAAAAACCGCGTCCATCTGGGGTGTCTCTAATTCAACCATGTAGTTGAATATAGACGCGCGCTTTGAGATAGTCAACCATTTGGTTGAATAATTTATGCGAAGCGCCGCGGGGCCGCTTGCGCCACCGAGCGCGTCGACGTGACGGGAGATAGGGACGCGCCCCGCGACAGTAAGGGCGAGGCCCTTATTTGCCGTCGAAGAAACTTTGGATCGCGGCTTCCAGCTTTTCGATAAGCTGAGGGTTGTGGCAGCTGCCAGCCCAGATCAGGGCGTTTAGCCTCATCTCTTTGTTGATAAAGCTCACTTTCCCAGAATCCAGCAGGTATTCCGCGATCTCGTAGTGCCGCCCCTTGATAGCCTCGATGAGCGCGTTGTTTCTCCCCGTCTTGTCGGTCAGATTTACTTCCGCGCCATTCTCCACGAGCAACTTGACGACTTCGAGATGCCCGTTCTTCGCCGCCTCGATAAGAGCCGTTCTGCCGTAGTAGTCAGCTCGCGCGTTGATCTCTATTTGGGGGTGTCTCACGAGGACTGAGATACACGCGTAATGTCCCTTGGCCGACGCAAGGCTCAAGGGCGTGCTCTTCCACTTGTTTCTGGCATTCACGTCGATTTCCGGGTCTTCGATCAGCGCCTCCACCACAGCTGTGCGGCCATTGAGGGCTGAAAGGTGAAGTGCAGACCAGCCGCCGTCGTCCGACTGATTGATGTCGGCGCCAGCCGCCAATTCCGATCGAACCGCCTCCGCATCGCCTTGTTCTGCCGCGACCAGCAGGGGCGACCAGTCTCTTGCCCCTTCGGCTTCCAAGCTGTTGGTCAACGCAGTCGCCTCCTCGGATCGTCCACAGAATACCACAGAATCCGCGATAGTGGGGTCGTCCTGTATAGAGTTCCCTGGAGTCCGTGGGTCGCAGAGAGCTGTCGGCCCGAAGCGGAGGATCAGCGCTTCACGTCCGTCTCCTCACATTCTCCTGATATCGACTGGCTTTGGCGGCCATTCAGACTAGATAGAGCCTGCGCCGGGCGGAACGATGCAGAAGGACCTGAACATGCCTGAACAGATTACACTGAATAGACCTGAACAAATCAGATTGAACGACGGCTCCGCCATTCCGCAAATCGGCCTCGGCGTGTGGCAGGTCGATCCAGCCATCACCGCCAAGGTGGTGCGCTGGGGAATCGAGGCCGGCTACAGGCTGATCGACACCGCCGAAGGCTATCAGAACGAGGAAGGTGTCGGGCAGGCGATCCGCTCGGCCGGCGTCCCGGGAAGCGAGTTGTTCATCACCTCGAAACTGCGCAATGGCGCGCATCAGCGCGACGCCGCCTTGCGCGCCTTCGACGAGACGATGAGCAAGCTCGGCATCGAACAGATCGACCTGTTCCTGATCCATTGGCCGGTGCCCAGCCAGGACAGATATGTCGAGGCCTGGAAGACGCTGATCGAACTCAGGCAATCAGGCCGGATCAAGTCGATCGGCGTTTCGAATTTCAACCAGGACCACCTCGAACGGATCATCGGCGAGACCGGCGTCACGCCGACCGTCAACCAGATCGAGCTCCACCCCCGCTTCCAGCAGCGTGACAAACGTGAATTCCACGACAGGCACAACATCCGCATTGAGAGCTGGAGCCCGCTGGGCAGCGGCCGGCTGTTGAGCGATCCGACGCTTGAAAGTATCGCCAGGAAACACGGCAAGTCGGTGGCGCAGACGATCGTCAGGTGGCACCTTCAGGAAGGGCTGATCGTCATTCCAAAGTCGATCCACCAGGACCGCATCGCCGCCAATTTCGATGTCTTCGATTTCGAGTTGGAAGCGAAGGACCTCGAGCTTATCCGGGGCATGGATTCGCCCGACGGCCGCACCGGCCCGAACCCCGCCACGGCCGCATTCCTGTTCTAACGAGGCGGGCCAACCGGGACGTTGGCATTCCTTCACACCCCCTCTGTCCTGCCGGACATCTCCCCTTCAAGGGGGGAGATCGGCAGCTTCAATAGCCGCGCCCTTCTTGCAGCGTCGGAGATTAGCGAAGGCCGCGATGAGGGCCAATCCCCCCTTGTGGGGGAGATGTCCGGCAGGACAGAGGGAGGCGTTGTCCCGCCAGCGATCAAAACTACCTTCCCGCTAGCTCATATCCCGGAGCCATCCACCAGCGGCACATCTTCGCCCTCCCAGGGGCTCGGCATCGATCCCTTGCTGAGATTGGCCGACGGCAGCGGCATCCAGCACTTCAGTTCGGGTTCGGCATATTCGACGATGCGTCCTGGAGACGAGTCGGAGGCGCGCCAGCCTTCGCTGCCGAACTGATCGGCGCGGGCCCAGTAAGCCATGTCGACCTCGGCCGGACCCTGCTCGGACGGCCGAACCGTGACAAGGATTCTGCTGCCGTCCCTTGGCGCGCTCGACATGTGGCGCCACTGACCGGGCTCGTCCATTGCATTTCCTCCTGCGATCTTCGCCTCGAACGGATAGTCGCTTCGCGTTCGGAAGTGGTCAACCTGAACTTTTTTTGCCTGAGACAAAACCCCTGTCCGGTCGTCGCGGAACAAGTCATGGCACGCCGGGTTTGGGCAAGTTGTTGAAGGAAGCAAAATGAGACCAGCGCCGCGACCCATCCTTACCATTATTGCATGGCAGGCCGCGTCTTTCGTTCGCAACCCGGTCCGGTCGCAATGAGGCAGGCCGGTTCCGATCATTCCATCCCACCGAAGGAGGGCAAGGGCGGCATAGGACGAGCGCTCGGCCTCGGCCTGATAACAGGGGCGGCCGACGACGATTGTTCCGCTATAGGCACCTATGCAAGTGCCGGCGCCCGTTTCGGACCCGACCTGCTCTGGACGGCCCCGGTGACGTTGCCGATGATGTACGCGGTTGTCTATCTGTCGTCGAAGCTCGGCCAGGTGTCGGGGCGCGGATTGTTCCACGTCATCAAGGACTTCTACCCGCGGTGGCTGCTCTGGTCGGTGCTGTTGGGTGTGCTCGTCGGCAACACCATCGAGGCAGCGGCGGATCTTGGTGGAATGGCGGCGGCGATCAACATATTCGTGCCGCTTCCCATTCCGCTGATCGTGCTGTTCGTCGCCGCCCTCATCTTCGCCCTCCAGGTTTTCGGCTCCTATACTTTGATCCGCAACATCTTTCGCTGGCTGGCGCTGGCGCTGCTCGCCTATGTCGGTGCCGCCATTCTGGCCAAGCCGGACGCCGCGGCGGTGCTGCGCGGGACGTTGCTCCCCAGGATCGAATTCAATCGCGAGTTCCTGTCGATCCTGGTCGCCATCATCGGCACGACGCTGTCCGCCTATCTCTATACGTGGCAGTCCAATGAGGAGGTGGAGGAGGAGATTGCCCAGGGGCGCACAACGCTCAGCCAAAGGAAGGGCGCTACCGAGAGCGAACTCCGCCGCTCGCGCCGGGACATCCTCATCGGCATGATGTTTTCAAATCTCATCATGTATTTCATCATCCTGTCGACGGGGGCGACGCTCTACAAGGCGGGGCATCACGATATCGACACGGCCGCGCAAGCCGCGGAGGCGCTGCGGCCGCTCGCCGGCCAGGCCGCAAGCGTTCTGTTCGCCGCAGGTGTGATCGGCGTCGGTTTCCTAGCGGTTCCTGTCATGACCACCGGCGCTGCCTATGACGTGGCACAAGCCATCGGCTGGAAAAACAGCCTGCACGCCCGGGCTCGAGAGGCGCCCAAATTTTACCTCGCCATCGGATTTTTTACGGCGATCGCCGCTGGCCTGAACTTTCTCGGCTTCAATCCGATGAAGGCGCTGGTCTGGTCCGGCATCGTTCAAGGCTTCTCGACACCGCCCTTGCTGCTGCTCATCATGCTGATGACGAACAGCCGCAGGATCATGGGCGATCAGGTTAACAGCCGCAGCACCAACATACTCGGCTGGGCAACGACCGTCGCCATCTTCTCGGCGACGATCGGCCTGGTGGCAACCTGGTTCATGTAAATCCGGCAGGACAAGGGACGCCGCCAGTTGGACTACCCGTTCCCGCTTGCGGATTGCCCCAGCTTTGCCGGCCTTGGAAACTCCACAACATCTCCCACCGGCCGCTTGTATTGCGCTGCGACAATTGCATCGATCAGGAGATCCAGAGCCGCACGAGCCGTGCGGCTCGTCTCGTCCTCGCCGCTCAAATAGTGGCAGGCTCGTTCAAGGTGCAGGTGTGCGGCGGCAAAGTCGCTTGTCATAGGCATCTCCCTGTTGCCCGCCCGCCGGCAAGATGACCGCCTCGATTTAGCTAAAAGCAAATATCCACAGCCGGATTTGAATCAAATTGGCCTGACTCACTGCATGCCGCGGAGCCACTCCAGCGCCGTGGCCTGTGCCTCGCTTGCATCCTCCCCGAGGACCGCTAGGCCGTCGAGGATCGTGGTATCGGGACATAGTTCCTCGACGTCGCGCCGGGAGCGTCCGAGGGCGACTTGCCTTATATGTCCGGCCGGTTCATGCGCTCTGCCCGACGCGCTGCGCCATCGCGGCTGAAGGCGCTGTGGCGGGTTTTCAGCGCGCTGCGGCGCATTGAATGAACCAATTGTGGGCGATGTGCCGCAAACTCCGTTCGCCCAATGCGCTACTTTTGAAATTTTCTCACTCTCTTAATTCTACAAACTCTCTAGATTTAACATAGATCGCTAGACCCAAGATCTTAAAATAGAGCGCTTGAGAGGGAGCCAGGAATGTCGAAAAAGCTCGTGGTGGGGCTGTCGGGCAATTTGACCCGGCCCTCGAAGACCAAGGCGTTCGTCAGCCACATCGTCGGGCAGGCCGCCGAAAGCATCGGCGCGGCCTCGGCCGTCTTCGATATCGAGGATCTCGGCGCTTCCCTGCCGCAGGCAAGGCGCCTCGGCGACCTCGACCCGGTGGCGCGCAACATTGTCGAACGGCTGCTGGGCGCCGACATCCTGGTGGCCGGCTCGCCGACTTTCAAAGGCAGCTATACCGGGCTTTTCAAGCATTTCTTCGACCTGCTCGATCCGTCGTCGCTGAGGGGCAAGCCCGTCATTCTCGCCGCGACCGGCGGCGGCGAGCGCCATTCGCTGATCGTCGAGCACCAGTTGCGGCCGCTGTTCGGCTTCTTCGAGGCGCTGACCGTGCCGACCGCGATCTACGCCTCCGACAAGGATTTTGCCAATGGCGTGCTGGTGTCGGAAGCCATCCACGCCCGCGCCCGGCAGGCGGTCGCCGAGGCATGCCGTGTAACCGGGGTGCCCTACGGCGTCGGCCTTGCCGCCTGAACGCACCACTGACCCGAGATCCCCTTTCCGATCCGTCCAGGAGCACGCCGCGATGACCAGATCCACCAAATCCAGGCAAATCAAACTGGGCGCTTTCCTGCCCGGCGGCGGACAGCATATCGCCGCCTGGCGCCACCCCGAGGCGCCGGCCGACGGCGCCACCAATTTCGAGTTCCACAAGCAGCTCGCCCTGACCGCCGAGCGCGGCCTGTTCGACGCCTATTTCCTCGCCGACAATCTGACGGTCGGCCTCGGCGCGCGTGAAGGCGGCAATGCCAAGATCGCCGGCTTCGAGCCAGTGACGCTGTTTGCAGCGCTGGCGCCGCTCACCACGCATCTCGGCTTCATCGCTACCGCCTCGACCACCTACGAGGAGCCCTACACGCTCGCCCGCAAATTCGCCTCGCTCGATCATCTGTCGAACGGCCGCGCCGGCTGGAACGTCGTCACCTCGGCCGGCGACGAAACCGCGCGCAACTTCAATCGCGAGACGCAGCCTGCCCACGCCGAGCGCTATGCCCGCGCGCATGAGCACGTCGAGACGGTCAAGGCGCTGTGGGACAGCTGGGAGGACGATGCCTTCATCCGCGACAAGAAATCGGGGCGCTTCTACGACAAGGACAAGCTCCACGACATCGACCACAAGGGCGCGCATTTCAGCGTGAAAGGGCCGCTCAACGTGCCGCGCCCGGTGCAGGGGCATCCGGTCGTGGTGCAGGCGGGGCAATCGGAAGACGGTCGCAAGCTCGCCGCCCACTCGGCGGAAGTCATCTTCACCGCCCATCAGAACCTGGCGTCGGCGCAGGAATTCTATCGCGATATCAAGGCGCGCGTGACGGCCGCCGGCCGCAATCCCGAGCAGGTGCTGATCATGCCGGGCGTGGCACCCTTCG
The DNA here is from genome assembly GCF_040323955.1 of Mesorhizobium sp. M0018. Lineage (NCBI taxonomy): Bacteria > Pseudomonadati > Pseudomonadota > Alphaproteobacteria > Hyphomicrobiales > Phyllobacteriaceae > Mesorhizobium > Mesorhizobium sp. M0018. The sequence goes on from NZ_JAMYVL010000011.1 coordinate 166,524, forward strand.
TCGGCCGCACCGAAGAAGAAGCGCGCGCCAAGTACCAGCAGCTGAACGATCTCATCCTGCCCGAAGACGGCGTCGCCCTGCTCAACGGGCTGGCCGGCCAGACGCTCGACATCACCGGCTATCCGCTCGATGGACCGCTGCCGCCGAGCAAGGAGACCGAAGGCATGAAGAGCCGCCAGGCGCTGATCCGCCAGATTGCCGACGAGCACAACTTCACCATCCGACAGCTTTACCAATGGGTGGCAACGGCCCGCGGCCATTATACCGTCATCGGCAGCGCCACGCAGGTCGCCGATCAGCTGGAGGAATGGTTCGGCAACGAAGCCGCCGACGGCTTCAACATCCTGCCGCCCTGGCTGCCCGGCGGGCTCGACGACTTCGTCGAGCTGGTGATCCCCGAACTGCAGCGCCGCGGCCTGTTCCGCACCGCCTATGAAGGCAGGACCCTGCGCGAGAACCTCGGCCTCAGGCGGCCGGAAAACCCCTGGACCGCCGCCCGCTCGGCGGTGCTGGCCGCCGAATAATCCCGAGAAGCCCGATATTTTCCAAGCAGGAGGCAACCCGATGACCTTGCAGCACATCGAACAGGCCGCCAGCCTCGGCACGCCTGACAGCACGACAAGCCTCGGCACGGACTTCCTGCGCCTCGGTGGCCGGGCGGGCATCCGCTTCCTGTCGCGCTACGGCGTCCTCATCGCTTTCCTCGCAATCTGGCAAGTGTCGAGCAGCGCGGGCTGGGTCGACGCGGCCGTGCTGCCGCCGATCGACATGATTGTCGCGGCACTTTGGAAGGGGCTGGTCGGCGGCACTCTGCTCGGCGACATCGCCATCAGCCTGCAGCGCGCCGGTCTCGCTTTCGCGGCCGCCGTGCTGGTCGCCATCCCACTTGGCCTGTTCATGGGTCAGGTGCGCACGGTCGAAACCGCGCTCGATCCCATCCTGCAGGTTTTCCGCCAGACCTCGGCGCTGGCGCTCTATCCCGTATTTATCCTGCTGCTTGGGCTCGGCGAGGCCTCCAAGGTGTTCGTCATCTTCTGGGCGACGCTGTTCCCGTTGCTGCTCAACACCATCGGCGGCGTCAAGCAGGTCGATCCGAAACTGCTGGAGATGGCCCGCGTCTACGGTGCCAGGCAGCTCACCGTCTTCCGTCGCGTCGTGCTGCCCGGCGCCGTGCCGTCGATCTTCGTTGGGCTTAGGCTCAGCGCCACCACGGCGCTGCTGCTGTTGATCGCTTCCGAAATGATCGGCGCAAACAAGGGCATCGGCTTCCAGGTGATGAACGCGCAATACAATTTCCAGATCCCGCTGATGTTTGCGGCAATCGTCATCCTCGCCGGCCTCGGCCTGATTGCAAACCAGGCGCTGGTCAGCCTGCAGCGTCGGCTCTGCCGCTGGAGCAATGCCGTCGACTGACCACCCGCCCTTACCAATCTCAACCAGGCCAGAACTCAAATCAGGAAAGACCCGGACCATGAAAATCTCCCGCCGTTCCCTGCTTGCCGGCGCGCCCTTCGCCGCCGGCCTTCTCGCCGCGGGCCTGCCGCGCTTCGCCTTTGCCGAAGCGGAACCAGTGAAGTTCCGCTCCCTCGCCAGCCGTGGCAGCATCTCTCCGCATGAGCTGGCCGGCGAGCTCGGCTATTTCAAAGGCCTCGGTATCGAGGTCGAGAATGTCGGCTATTCCGGCGGCGGCCCGGAATCATTGTTTGCGCTGGCCTCCGGCAGCGTCGATATCGGCTCGGCTGCAACCGCAGCCGTGATCAACTCGATCTCCGGCGGCAACGACTTCGTCGCCGCCTATCCGAGCAACGGCATCAACAGCAAGGTGCGCAGCGTCTTCTACGTGCTGGACGACAGCCCGATCAAATCGATCGCCGACATCGCCGGCAAGACCATCGCCGTCAACACGCTCGGCGCCCATCTCGACTACACCGTGCGCGAGGCGCTGCACAGCGTCGGCCTGCCGCCGGATGCTGCCAATCTCGTCGTCGTGCCCGGACCGCAGCTCGAACAGACCTTGCGCTCCCGTCAGGTCGACATCGCGGCGCTCGGCTACTGGCAGGCGACGTTTGCCGGCGCCCTCGTGGACAACGGCGGCGTGCGTGGCGTGTTCAACGACACCGACGTGCTGGGCGAGCTGGCCGGCGGCTTCGTCGTGCTCAGGCGCGACTTCATCGCCGCGCATCCGGACGCCGCCCGCAACTTCGTCGAACAATCGGCGCGCGCCTCCGACTGGTCGCTGCAGAACCCCGACGAAGCGCGCAAGGTGCTCGCCACAATCCTCGACAAGCGCGGCGAAAACGGCGAACTGGCGCGTTACTGGACCGGCTTCGGCCTGCGCCAGGGGGCCAAGGCGACGGACCGCGACATCGACTTCTGGGTCAGCGTGCTCGAGCGCGACGGCCGCCTGCCAAAGGGCAAGCTGAAGGCAACAGACATCCTTTACCGGCCGGGCGAAACCAAGACCAACTGACAAAGGCAACCGACCAACCAGTTGGGAGACGCGCGCGATGAGCAGCACAAGCGGCGGTCAGGTCAGCATACGCGACCTGTCCAAATCGTTCAGCATCAGTGGGCGCTCGCTCGCTGTTCTGAGGACCCTCAACCTCGACATCCGCTCGGGCGAATGCCTTGTCATCGTCGGCGCCAGCGGATCGGGCAAGACCACGCTGCTGCGCATCCTTGCCGGGCTGGAGGCCGCCGACAGCGGCGGCGTCGCCATCGACGGCAAGCCGGTGCACGGCGTCGGTGCCGAACGTGCGGTGATCTTCCAGGAACCGCGCCTACTGCCCTGGTTGACCGTGCTCGGCAATGTCGCCTTCGGTCTCGAAGTGCGCGGCGTGCCAAAGGCCGAGGCCGAGGAACGGGCGCGCTTCTATATCGCGCTCGTCGGCCTCGCCGAATTCAGCGATGCCGTTCCCCGGCAGCTGTCGGGCGGCATGGCGCAGCGCGTCGGCATCGCCCGCGCCTTGACCGTGCAGCCCGAAATCCTGCTGCTCGACGAGCCGCTGGGCGCGCTCGATGCGATGACCAAGATCGGCATGCAGGAGGAACTGGCGCGCATCTGGAGCGAGGAGAACGTCACCATGGTGATGGTGACGCACGACCTCGAGGAAGCAATCTACCTCGCCGACCGGGTGCTGATCCTGCCCAAGGAGAAAGGCGGCGCGGCGCGGCTGATCGACATCGACCTGCCCCGCCCGCGCGAGCGCAGCGAAAGCCGCTTCGTGCGCTACCGCGAGGAATTGCTGCGCGAATTCGGCCTGCACTGAAAGCCGCCTAAGACCCCTGCCCCGCTCTTTCCTGGAACCGGATTCCCCGCCCCCGCATTTCCTTAACCGGGAGGCGAAGGAGCGCGGCATGAAAGCCTTGTTCGCAATCTTTGGCGGCTTCGTGCTGACGCTCGCCGTATTCGCCAGCGGTCTCGCCTTCGCCACCTGGCTTCTAATAGCCAAGCCGGTACGGCCGGCCGCCCCGGCCTCCAGCGTCGCCGAACTGTGGGCCAAGGATCCGCGACCGGTGAACCCAGCCTCGCAGCGCCTCGAGCGCCTCCCGGCCCGCCCGGTCCCCGTTCGCACCTCGGAAGTTGATCGCACCGCGAAACCCGCCGACACCGCAGCAGCTTCGACACCCGACACCACCGGCTCCATCAAGCCGGTGGTGGAAGAGCAGCAGACGCTACCCGCCGCCCATGTCGAATGGTGCGCCAGCCGCTATCGCTCCTACCGGCCAGACGACAACCGCTACACGTCCTACAGCGGACAACAGCGCCCCTGCATCTCGCCCTATTTCGACACCGGCGCCGCCGATGACGGCAGCTATTTCGAGGCGAGCGATACGTCGTCGGTGGAGGGCTACCCGCCATCGGATGAACCCGGCGCCGCCGAGCTCTCATTCGACCACGTGCAATACTGCTTCAGCCGCTACCGGTCATATCGACCGGAGGACAACAGCTATCAGCCGTATTCGGGCGGGCCGCGCAGGCAGTGCGAGTAGGCAGGCCGTGGGGTGGCTGGCGGCCGCAGTGCATAGCGCCTTGTGCGACCCCACCCAACGATCACGCAGATTTCTTGGATCATTCGGGTTGGCGCGGCGTTCATCCGATACCCAAAGGAGAAATCAACATGGGCGACGACCGGGAAGACAAGATTCGTGAGCGCGCATACCAGATCTGGGAACGCGAAGGCGGGATCCATGGCGATCCCGAGCGGCACTGGCACCGGGCCGAGGCCGAGATCGACAGGGAGGCGGCCCTGCCACTGACGGCAGGCGATGCCCTGCCGGAAACCCGCGAGGTCGCGAGCTCCGACGTTTTGACGGTGGAGGCCCTGGCGGTGCGCACCGGCATATCGGGCGAACAGGCGCAGGAGCTGATCGACAGGCTGGGAAACGACAGGGCGGCTATCGAACAAGCGGCGCGCAACCTTAAGGGGAAGCACCGGCTCGGGGAGTGACAGATGATCAGAAAACTCAAAGACGGAAAATACCGCCTCTATTCGCGCAAGAAGGACGAAAAGACCGGCAAGCGCCGCAATCTCGGCACCTTCGATACCCGCGAGGCCGCCGAAAAGCACGAACGTGAGGTGCAGTATTTCAAGAGGCATTGAGGCGGCGTGCTGTCGCTTCGGTGCCTCCATTAGTTGATATTGAACAAAACGGGAACAAAAATGTCAAGAGCGAATTGACTCTGCGAGGAATGCCTTCCTATTTGTCAGCAGGCGGGGCGGTTGCTCACAAATCGAGGAGAGCCGCGATGGGCAGACGAAAAAGCCGGTTCGACAGGCTGTCGGCGAGGGATGCGGAGGCGGTCATCAGGGACACTTTGAGCCTGCGCAAGACGGTGCTGTCGTCGCAACTGCATCTGAAGGCGCATGGCGAGCTGTTCTGGCAGCTTTGCGGGCTTGTCGAGAAATTGCACGAGGTGCTGGCCAGCGTAGCGGAGAAGGAGCCCGATTACCGGATGGCGGAGCTTGGCCTGCTTCCGCTGCCCGAGGATTACTCGACCCGGAAATGAGCCATGGCCGGGCCGATGGACAGCGTCGGGCGTGCCGCCAAGGCCAACATGCTGCTCATCGTGGAGTGCGGTCATTGCTACCATGTCGGACGCTTCAGGGCGAATGACGTGGCCCAGGTGGTGGGCTGGAACAAGCCGCTGGAAGCGATCAGGTTCAGGTGCAGGCGATGCAGCCGCAAGGACACGACGGTGAAGACGCAGTTCATCGACCAGGATCATCCGCCCAAGGGCTACATCTGGGTGCTGCAGAAATTCAAGCGCTAAAACAACGAGCCTTGCGCCGGCGCCTGCTGCGGAAACTTGATCTGTGTCGCCGGTTTTTCGACGATCACCAGCGCGTCATCGGGCGCCGTGCGCTGCAGGTGCCTTGCCTCCGACCACGGCGCGGTGAGCCAGGCCTCCGTTTCTTCCGGCGTGGTCAGGATCACCGGCATCGCCTTCTCGTGGATCGGCGCGATCAGCGCGTTGGGCTGGGTCGTCATGAAGCCATAGACCTGGTGATCGGCGGGGCCGTCCTTGACCTTGCGAATGCCCTGCCAGCGCGTCCACAGGCCGGCAAAGAAGAACAGCGGGCGGTCCTCGCCGAGTGCAAACCAGTAGTTGCGCTGAATGCCGGTCTCGGGGTCCTTGTCGCCGGGCGTCGGGCTGGGCTCGGCGAAGCTGGTGACGGGCACCACGCAGCGGTTCTCGATGCCGAGATATTGCTGCCAATGGCCGTATTGCGGATTGCGGATATTTGTGGTGCCGTAGTCGGCCTTGCCCTTGACCCGCTCCAGTGGCGTCGGCATGCCCCACAGCAGATTGGCCAATTCGCGTTCGCCGTCCGGCGCGTTGCGCACCACAGGGCCGGGCTGGTTGGGATAGATATCGATGGAGGGTTCGAGATTGCCGAGGATGTCGCGCAAGGCGCGGGTCCACTGGCGGATGGCCTCCTGGCTGGTCGTGATGTTGTAGAGATTGCACATTTCAGGCCGTTCCCGGATGCTCAGGCATCTTGTTGGAAACGGCCTGGAATTTCCAGCGCTGTGCGTCGGGTTGCTGACACGGCAGGCCGTGCCAGCAATGGTTTGTGAGACTTACCGCGCCGATTGTCTCATAGCTTGTGCGGCGACTGCCGCGAGAAAAGCCCTCGCCGCGGCATCGCAGGCCGCTCGAGACGGGCCTTTGGCGAAAAGAAGAAGCTCGGCGGCTCGAATGTTGAGCCCGTGCTTCCTTGCGAATGTGGCTAGATCGTAAGGCTTGTTGTCGTAAGGTTCGTCGTCGTAGTCGATCGTCAGATCGTAGTTTTCTTTCATTTTCTTCCTCCCTTTAGCGATCTCCCCCCTCCTGTCGCTAACGCAAAATTAACGTCGATGGCGGCGGGCGAGTCCACCAATCAGAGATTGTGTAAAAAACGTACGAGCTCGCATGCTCGCCCTCGCAACGGGCCTGCGAGCAATCGCCGCGGACCGGACCGGTCGAAAGTGCCGATTATGATGGCAATGTTGGAAAGGCTGCCACGGCCTGGTGCTACGGGGTGTCCGCGACGCCTAGCGTGCCTAAATAGCCGGCATTTTCATCTTCCAGGCCCCGGTCCGCAGCCGGCCTCGTTGGGTCCGGCTAAAGGATAAATCCGGCTAATAACACCGTAAGGAGTAGTGACAGCGGAACGGCCGCAAGACACCAGATCTCCAACGTGTTGTTTTGCAGCGGGTCCATCATCAGCCTCACTTTTTGGTTTGTCATTGTGACACTAACGGTTGATCGGAGGTAGCGGTTCCAAGCGACGCCGTTCATAGAGCGCTGCCTGTGCTGCATATTAGCAACAGCTTGACGACCGCTGCGTACCGCTTGGACAACTTCACTGGCGCCGGTGGATGCGTATTCCCTCGGCATCAGTCGTGCGGGGATAGATCGCCGCCCATGATCAGCGCCGAGCCGGTCATGCTCCGGGACCCGATGGCTGCATCTATCTCCGGCCGAAGTTTCGCTACCACCGAGCCGATCCGATGTTCACTCCAGCCAGCGATGCGCGTTTACAGGGACCTAAGTCTGACCTGCCTGCGCAATGGTCTTGTGTACGGCCGGCGTCGGGAACAACTGCGCCCGTCTTCAGTTGATGCCGTCACCTCCTCGAGGAGACATCGGCGCAGAATCAGTCCCTTCATGCGCTGATTAGGGTCCGCCTGCCATTGCTGGATTTGGCAGGCGGACCCTTGGTTCTGTACGCTCCAGATGAAAAGCGGGTAAGCTCGGGATCACTCATCATCCCAGAAACCCCGTAGAGACGTATGGCGGAGGTCTTCCTCGCCCCTGAGATGCTTGACCTGAATTGACATCCGAGACGACCTCCCAGCGCGCGCACGCAGCGGGGTCGCCCTCAGCCTTCCAGCGCCTCGTGCTGGTAAAGCTCGTCCATGCTGAGCGTCGCAAGCGCGGCGAACGGCGCCTGCTTTTTCACGCGGCCGTGGCTCAGGATCACGACGTCGTCGCAGAACGAGATGGTGCTGCGATGATGGCTGATGACGATGGTAGTGCGGCGGCCGGCCCGCGACTTGAGCGTCTCGACGATTGCCGCTTCCGACAGGCCGTCCACCGCATTGGTGGCTTCGTCCAGGATCAGGATATCGGGATCGCGCACGAGCGCTCTGGCCAGCGCGATCCGCTGTCGCTGTCCCGCCGAGAGATTGACGCCGCGGTAGCCGACGACCGTCCAGTAACCCTGCGGCAGTTGCTCGATGAAGCCATGCGCTTCGGCCAGTTTTGCCGCGCGCTCGGCGTCATCGGCCGAGGCCGCGTCCTGGCCGTAGATGATGTTGTCGAAAATCGTGCCGTCGACCAGCTCCAGCTCCTGGCTGGCAAGCGCGATGTGCTTTCGCCACTGGCCGGGGTCTATGCGGTCCAGCGGCGATCCATCGACGAGGATCCTGCCGCTATCCGGTTCGACGAAGCGGCACAAAAGGTTGACGATCGTCGTCTTGCCGGCGCCCGACCGGCCGATCAGCGCGGTCGAGCGGCCGCTACGGATACCGAAACTCGCCGCATGCAGCACCACCGCGCGCTGCTCCGAGCCGGAATAGGTAAAGGTGACGTCCTCGAACTTGATGCCTTGGCTGAGCCCGGGGAACGCTGCGCTGCCTTGCGGCGGCGCTGGCTTGTCGGATGGGTCCAGCATCCACGTCACCTCTTCCAGCGATCCGCTGAGGCCCTGCAGCTGGCTCCAGGCCATTTGCAACGATCGCATGTAGGGCTGCAGCCGGTAGAGCAGGATGACGAAGGCGACGATCAACGGGAAGCTGACATTGGCGAACCAGGCGCCGATCACCACCGCCAGGAACAGCATGGCGTGCAGAACCTCGGTCAGCGGCGGCAACGCTCCCTGGCGGGTTAAAAGCACGAAGGCCGCCCGGCGCACCGCGTCGGATGCCTGGTCGAAAGCCGCTTTCTCGCGTCGCTCCTGGCCAAAAATGCGGATCAGCCGCCCGGCATGCACCAGATGCAGCATCTGCGATGCGAGCTGGCTGTTGCGGGAGGCGACGCTGCGGCTCGGCGCCTTCAGATTGGCCGACAGCACGGCGTGCGCGACCTGGACCAGCGCCAGGCCCAGCGTCACCAGCAGCGTCATCTGCCACGACAGGAGCAGCAGGAAGGTCAGGAGGATGATTGCGGCCGACGCGTTGACGATTGCCCCCAGCATGATCTGGATGGCATCCGAGGCCCGCCAGGATTCGTTGGAGATGATGTTGAGCAGCCGTCCGGGGCTTTGCTGCAGGAAAAATGGATAGCCTACCCGCAGCAGCCGCTCCGACAGCGCGCTGCGGATCGAATGGCTTGCCTTGCCATAGATAAAGGTGGTCAGCAGCGTGTTGGCAAAGGCGAACAGGTTCTTCAGCACGATCGAGCCGAGAATCGCGACGGATATGACGATCAGGCGGTCGCGCTCGCTCAAACTCGATCCGACATGCTGGAAGACGGCGGAAAAGCCGGCCATGCCGGTCTGCCCCTGCTGCCCCATGATTATGTTCAGCAACGGGATGATCAGGCCGATGCCGAAGCCTTCAAGCGCGGCACTGAGCAGCCCGAGCACCACCACGGCCGGAAGCAGGCGCAACTGTTTTTGCCCGAGCGCGCGGCGCAGCATCGGCAGGCTGGGCGGCATCAGTCGCATGATGGCGGATCACCTTGCCTCGGCATTTGCCTGTTGCTCCTGTCGCATTTCCGTCGTCGCGGGGGATTTCGCCAGCAAAAGCACCGCGAACTTGGCCGCGCCCAGCAAGTTCATGCCGATGATCGGCCAGTGCGACAGCTTGAGTTCACGGTCGAACAGCGGGCCTTTCCCCAGTTCGCGCAAGGCCGCCCTCATCGACCAGTAGAAATGCCGAAGCAGCCACGGCGCGTGGCGGATATGCTTCAGGCAAAGCCCGCCATTGCCCATGCTGTAGTCGCGATGCAGCTTTTCGATGGCCTTGCGGTCGCGCCGGCCGTGATGGTGATAGATGGTCATGTCGGGCACGTATTCGACCGGAATCCCAAGCAGCACCGCCCGCACCAGATAGTCCGTATCCTCCGCCGATCGCAGCGGGCCGCCGGCGCCGAACCGTTCGTCGAACCGCCCGATACGGGCGGCGACATCGCGATGCATCGTCATGTTGCAGCCAAGCACGAAGCCGCCGGGATGGACATCCGGCGTAAGCCGCGCGCGCACCAGCGACCGCTTGATGGTGAACGGCAGGTCGCGGGGGTCGCCGATCTCGACGCGGCCGCCGCGGATGACCCGTTCGCCGGCCGCATAGTGCCGCTGCAGATCGCGCAGATAATCCTTGTGGACCGCGCAATCATCATCGACGAAGACCAGCACGCGGCCCCGCGCCCGCTCCAGCCCGGCGTTGCGCGCGGCCGCCAATCCGGGTCGCGGCTCGCAAATGGCGGTGAACGGGATGTCCGACAGTTCGGCGATGCTGGCCAGCCGTTTGGCCGTGCTGTCGGTCGAGCCGTTGTCGACAACCACCAGCTCGGCGGCAAAGTCGGCATGGGCACGACACGCGGCCTGGATCGAGGTGATGCAGGGCTCGAGTACGGCGACACGGTCGCGTGTGCAGACAATGAAGCTGACCGCCGGCGCCGGTCCTTGCTGCGGCCGCGGCGACATGGCCGCCGGCACCGTCGAGCGGCCGCGCTGCTGGACCTGGTGCGATTTGACGAACATGCGTTGCTAGCTCAACTGGTTCGAAGGCAAAACCGCCGCGGCCGGCACGGACTGCAGATACCGCGACAGGGCATCCACCCGCCTGGTGACCGACATCGAGGCGAGACTGAAGCGCGGCGCGAAGGCACCGGTCCGAAACACGTACTGCTCGCGCCGCCGGATGAGGTTCCATTTCGCCGTCCGCGTCAGGAATTCGTGCATCAGCAGCGGCTGCCTTTCCCCCGATATCAGCTGGTAGAGGAAATAGAACAGGTTCAGCGTGCCGGCCTGGTAGCTCGGCCTCGTCTCGGCCGGCAGTGCCGAAATCCTTTCTTCCAGCGCCAGGATCCATTCGGCGGCACGGCGAACCGTGCCCTTCGACAGGACCTCACCGATGTCGCGCAGGCCATGCGTCTCTTGTGCGAGCCCTTCGCGCTCGAGGTTCTCGGCGACGATCTTCAAATGGGTCCTGCGCATTTCGCGCTTGTGCCTGTTGGTCACGCTGTCGTCATGGATACGATAGGCGATCAGGCTTTCGGGGATCATGGCCGCCGGGTAGCGGTCGGTCAGCCGCCTGAACAGGTCGAAATCCTCGGCATGCTTGTAGCTTTCGTCATAAAATAGAACGCTCTCTTCGATGACCTTCCTGTTGTAGACGACCGTGGAATGCATGAAGATCGTGAAGAACATCGACAGTATTCGCAGGATATTGTCCTGGAATATCGGATCGGGCGAACCCCTGACGATGCGGTTGCCGAGCAAGGTATCGAAACCCGCGCCGCATAGGGCCAGGTCAGGCTGCTGGTTGAACAGCGCGACCTGCCGCGACAGGCGCTGGGGATAGGCGATGTCGTCGGCGTCCATCCTGGCGACCAGATCGCCGCGCGCCACGGCCAGGCCTTCGTTCAAAGTTGCGATCAGGCCACGGTTTTCGCGTGAGATGATCGAGATGCGATTGTCGGCCTGGCGGTATTTCTGCAGGATCTGCAGCGAGTTGTCGGTCGAGCCGTCATCGATGGCGATGACCTCCAGACGCTCGTAATCCTGGCGCAGGACGCTGCCCAGCGCAGCGGCGAGATAAGGTCCGGCATTGTAGATCGGCAGCAGAACGGAAACCAAGGGAGCAGCAGCCATGATCAGCTCCGATCGGTTCGGTGCAGCTTGCGCGGCAAGGGTGACGTGCCACCATCAAGCGGCCTGCCCGGATATGCTCCCGCCGCGAGCCATCCGGCATTGCCCACGTCCATGCCTGCCGAGATGGCGCCGCGGCCTTTTCCAGCAACATAGGGGAAGTGGCGCTTGAGGCTGTTGAGCGGCTTTTCGAAAAGCAGCCACGAAACCGAAGCCAGCATGAGCGTCGCAGTTCCCGCGACCAGGAACCGCCCCGGCCCTTGCTCCGAGACGTTGAGCGGGATCCAGGGCTGCGACTTGACAACCAGAGCCAGCACTATGGGATGGTAGAGATAGACGCCGTAGCTGATGCGGCCAAGGCCAAGCAGCGGCGGCAGTTCGAGAAGTTTTCCGACGCGACCGCCAATGCCCGTTGAACAGCTTGCAACGATGACCACCAGAGGCGCGACAGGCAGGATCTGCAACAGCAGCCAGAGACCCCATTCCTGCACCGGATTTGCCGGCGCCGGCGCAAACCACTGCAGAACGAAAAACGCCGCGGCGAGCCCCGGCCAGCCAGCTCGAAGCCATCGCGGCAAGCCGGCTGTTCTTGACCGGTAGGCGGCGAGCAGCGCGCCTGACGCCAATGCATCCATCGACGCCGGCGGCAGCAGGTCGCGCGCCAAACCGGGCGTTCCCGCGATCGGCCAATAAAACCGGTAGGCCAGCGACAGCATGATCACGCCGATGCAGATCGCTTCGAGGCGCTGGCGCGGTGCCAGCAGGACGATCAGTGGCCAGGCGATATAGAACTGCTCCTCGATGCTCAGGCTCCAGAAATGGCAGAGCAGCCAGGGCGTCCATTCATTCTGCGCCGCGTACCAGAAATTCGACAGATAGAGGGCATGCCAGGCCAGCGATCCTCTGGACTGCTCCAGGTCCACCAGCCAGACGAAACCCAGCACGGCGAAATAGGGCGGGAATATTCGCAGCGCCCGCCTGATATAGAAGGATTTCAGCGCCGGTCCGGTTTCGAATTCGGCGGCCGCTCTGGCTTCCAGCAGCAGTCGCGTGATCAGAAAGCCGCTCAGCACGAAGAACAGGCGCACGCCGATATGGCCCCAGAACGAGGACCCTCCGGCCGCGAAGAAATGGGAGTACAGCACCATCGTCACGGCGATGGCCCTCAGCGCGTCCAATTGGGTGTCGCGCGCATTTCCCATTAGCGGCATACGCCGGAGGGACGGCGAAACTGCCAATCGGTCAATATAGCGGCGTCGTTCACGGCGCATTCCAATCGGAAGCGCCCCCCTCAGGCAGAATAGGGCCACCATTGTGCAACGCAACACAAAAAGTTGACACATTTGAAACAGGAGCGTGAGGCGCAGCTAATAAAGGCTAAAGAACAGCAGAAAGCAGCCTGAATTGTCCACTTTTGACGATTTTCTCGCGCTGCCTTGGCCCGCCGATATCGGCGGGAGGGTGCTGCGGTGCAGCATGTTCGCCGCCATCACGGACGCAAAATCGGGGTCTGGACACAGATTGACCCCACAGGACCGGCCGGCGACCGACGCTCCGCGACCTTCTTTTCTGCGCTGGCGCGGCTGCTGTTAGCGCGACAACAGTGGGAGCAAGCGCGAGCTTCCCACTCCCGAGTTACGCCTCCTTGTTGGCATTCGCGAGCGCCACTGCGCGACGCTCCGGGAGCCCCAATCCGACGAGCGCGCCGGCGAGCGAGAGCAGAGCGGAGACGTCGATTGCCGAGGTGAAGCCATCGCTGAACGCGTCGGTGGACGAGAAGCTTCCAGTGCCGGCGAACACCGCACCGGCGATCGCGATCCCGGATACGCCGCCGAGAAAGCGGAATGTGTTGAACGTGCCGGCAGCCTTGCCGACCTCCGGCCGGGCGACCGCATTGAGAACCGCGTTCTGCGCGGCAGGCATGGCCATCGACACGCCGGCACCGGTAATGATCAGTGGGGCGACTAGCTGGATATAGGGCAGATCAGGTGCGGCGATCTGCGCCAGCCAGGCCATTCCAGCCGCTTGCAGGATCAGTCCGGCCACCACAAGCCAGCGCTCGCCGACGCGGTTGATCAGGCTGCCGGAGATCGGTGCGACCACGAAAAGCGTCGCGGTCCAGGGCAGCAATCCCATGCCGGCGCCGAACGGCCCACGGCTCTGGGCAAACTGCAGAAACTGCGGCAACAGGAACACGAGGCCGTACATGGCGGCGCAAAGCAGGAAGTTCGCCCCTACGCCCGAGGAGAATGCGTGCGCCCGAAAGAACCGCAAAGGCAGCATGGGCTCACGGGTACGCAGCTGCCAAAGGACGAACACGATGGCGAAAAGCAGCCCGGCCGTCAGCGCCGTCAGCACTTCAGAGCTGCTCCAGCCCACGATGTTGCCGCGCATGAGGCCCCAGACCACTCCGAATGCCGCCGCAGTTACCAGCACGACGCCGAGGACATCGATAACCGTGCCCGGCCCGTGACTCTCCGGAATCCGACGCATCACCAGCGGGATGAGAACGATGCCGACCGGGACATTGAGCCAGAAGATCCAGTGCCAGGAGAGGCCTTCGGAAATCGCACCGCCCGCCATCGGGCCGATGATCAGGGCCAGGCCGGTGATGCTGCTGAAGATACCCAGCGCCTTGCCTCGTTCCTCCGGAGGAAAAGCGACGCTCAGCAGCGCCATTGCCAGCGGCATGACCATTGCGGCACCTGCGCCCTGGACCGCACGGGCCGCAATCAGCAATCCGGCATTTCCAGCGAGCGCGCAGGCAACCGACGCTGCGACGAACAGCGCCAATCCGGCAACGAGCGTACGGCGGCGGCCGAACCTGTCACCGAGCGCAGCCCCGGTCATGAGCAGGACGGCAAAACTCAAATTATAGGCGTTCATCGTCCATTGCAGCGTCTCCAGCGAGGCATCGAGCTCGACCCGCATCGTGCTCAATGCCGTCGCCACGACCATCGCATCGAGAACGACCATCAAGGAGCCTATCGACGTGAGGGCGAGAACCCAGACCTTCGTTGATCCCGCACTTTGCTTGCTCATGATTATGGCGCCTCCGGCTTGAACAAAGGGCCCGCCAGGTTGACGGGCCCGTGATCCAGAGACGCGTAGGAACCATCAAAGGATTCCAGCCAAACAAAGTTTTTTCGACCGAATCCTTTTGCCATCGTCGAGCGTCTATAAGACGCTGCGCCTGATGACCCGCGCCTTGCCTGGGAGATACGCATGAAATTGATCCTTGTGCGATGACCGGATCCGCAACCGGCACCCCAGAAGGACGGGAGCCATTTGACCGGCTGCTCGGCGAATTGCGGCCGAAACTGCACCGCTATTGTGCCCGCATGACCGGTTCGGTGATCGATGCCGAGGATGTCGTCCAGGAAGCTACGGTCAAGGCGCTCGAGGCGTTCCCCGGGACCGGGCCGATAGCCAATGTCGAGGGCTGGCTGTTTCGCATCGCGCACAATGCCGCGCTCGACCACCTACGCCGTCGTGCCAGGTTGGATGCCGCGCATGTCGTTGAGGATATCGATATGATCCCTGACCCCGGTATGTCGGCCGAGGGTCGACACACTGCAGCCGCAAGCCTGCAGACCTTCATGCGCCTGCCCGCGGCGCAGCGTAGCAGCGTCATCCTCATGGATGTGCTCGGCTATACGATCGAAGAGATCGGCAACATTATCGACAGCAGCGTTCCGGCGGTGAAAGCCGCACTGCATCGCGGCCGTCTGCACCTGCGCCAGGTCGCCGGCGAGCCTGACGATCGGCCTGTGCCGGTGTTGGCCGAGCCCGAGCAGGCGCGTCTGGCAGCCTATGTAGAGCGGTTCAACGCCCGCGACTTCGATGCGATCCGCGACATGCTGGCCGAGGACGTCCGGCTTGACCTCGTCAACCGGCTCCGGGCGAGTGGCCGCACGAAAGTGGGCCGGTACTTCCACAATTACGCGGGTATCCACGATTGGCGGCTGCTTCCAGGCCTGGTGGATCGGCAGCCAGCCATTCTTGTGATCGATCCGGACGACTCGGCCGGAGGGCTAAAATACTTTATCCTGCTGGAATGGGCCGGCGACAGATTGGCGAGAATTCGCGATTTCCGCTATGCGCGCTACACGCTTGACGGCGCCGAGGTGGTGCCTCTGCTTGCATAGCAATTCGCGTTTCATAATGCCGAACAAACACTGCCAGCTATTTTTGGATCGCGGCCGCTTGCCATCCAAGCGGCCGCCCTTTTCCACCGATCCTGCTTTAAGCCGGTTGCAACTCCCTGCGCGGCAGCGGCGGGAAGGCGATCGCAA
This sequence comes from Mesorhizobium sp. M0018, assembly GCF_040323955.1. Classification (NCBI taxonomy): domain Bacteria; kingdom Pseudomonadati; phylum Pseudomonadota; class Alphaproteobacteria; order Hyphomicrobiales; family Phyllobacteriaceae; genus Mesorhizobium; species Mesorhizobium sp. M0018. The sequence continues at coordinate 182,125 of NZ_JAMYVL010000011.1, forward strand.
TCGCCATCGCGCCAAGCCCGACAAGGGCCGAGCCGATGAACAGCCAGGAATAGCTGGCATAGGCATCGAACACCATGCCGCCGGCGAGCGGGCCGAAAGCCATGCCGAGGCTGGACAGCATGGTTACTGCACCGAACACCGTACCGAGGATGCGCTGGCCGAAATATTCGCGCGCCAGCACCGCATAGAGCGGCATGACGCCGCCATAGGTGGCGCCGAAGATGACGGCGAGCGTGTAGAATTGACCAAGCTCGCTGACCGCCAGATAGGCTGCGATGACCACGGCCTGTATGGCCAGCCCGGTGATCAGCACCGGCTTGACGCCCAACCGATCGGCAAGCACGCCGTAAAGCAGCCGGCCACCCAGCCCTGCCAGGCCCTCGATGCTGTAGATGCTGACCGCCGCCATCGGCGCTATGCCGCACAGCATGGCATAGCTCACCATGTGGAAGATCGGCCCGGAATGCGCCGCGCAGCAGGCAAAGAAGGTCAGTCCCAACACGATGAATTGCGGCGAGCGCAGCGCCTGCGGAACCGTCATGCCGGCACCCTCGGCGGCAACGCTTGGGGCAGCGCCGTCGGCAGCGGGCTTGGGCGGCTGGCGCACCAGAAGCGCGGCCGGCAGTAGCAGCACCCACGCGGTTATGCCGATGTCGAACATTGCGGTGCGCCAGTCGTAGGCCGAAATCAGCCAGCGGGCGAAGGGCGAGATGGTCATTGGCGCCACGCCCATGCCGGCCGAGACCAGCGAGACGGCGAGGCTGCGGTTCGTGTCGAACCAGGCGGAGGTGAGCGCGATCATCGGCGCGAAGAAGGCGCTTGCCGCGAGGCCGACGAGCACGCCGTAGGCCAACTGGAAAACGAGCAGCGAACCGGTGCGGCTGGCCAGGACCAGCGCCAGGCCGAGCAGCACGGCGCCGGTCATGACGACGATGCGGGCGCCGAAGCGGTCGTAAATGGCGCCCCAGGCGAAGCCGCCGAGGCCCATTACCAGGAAGTTCAGCGTCATCGCACTCGATATGCCGGCGCGCGACCATTGTGTGTCGAGCGCCATCGGTTCGAGGAAAATCGCCAGCGAGAACATTGCCCCGAGGGCGACACAGGTCATCAGCGCGCCAGCCGCGACGATAACCCAACGATAGGGAAGGCTCATTTCACTTTTCTCCCATGCCGGAAGCGTTGATACGGCACGACCTTTTCGAGCTCCGCCGAGCCGCTTGCGTCCGAAGGACGTTGGACATGTCTTGAATCCGACAATCCGGTTGCATTTTTTATCCAGTCGGCGCGATGGCGCCATTCCACGGCTTTCTGGATTGACCGCGCACCATTCGAAGCTAGATTTCCAACCGGCGATCAGGAGCTGTCAAGCATGGCAAATCAGGAACTTCATCGCGGCCGTCTCATCGACCACCTCCAGCTGGTGGTCAGGGATCTTGCGGCCAGCCGTCGTTTCTACGAGGCGGTTCTCAACGTGCTCGGCATACCGATCGGTGGCGCCGGCAATAATTATTTCTGGGCCGACGAGCTGTTCATTTCCAGCCCCGACAGCCCGGCGGCCCTGGGAAAGCTGACCGGCCGCCACCACCTGGCCTTCCAGGCAAATGACCGCGCCATGGTCGACGCATTCTACAGGGCCGGTCTCGACGGCGGCGGCACCGACAATGGCGCGCCCGGCGAACGATCCTACCATCCCGGCTATTACGCCGCCTTCCTGCTCGACCCCGACGGCAACAACATCGAGGCCGTCCACCACGGCGCGGCCAACCGCAGCGCCGATTCAGTGAAGATCACGTTCTAGCTTCGGGTAAGGGTGGTTCGCACCGGCCGGCACGGTTGGTCTCTGCCAAAAGCTGGGTGCTTGCGTCAGACCGCGTCTGCCCTATCGCGTCAGTGCCGCCATTTGGCCCACCAGGAAGTCGACGAACAGCCGCGCCCGGACCGGTAGCTGCCGCCCGTAGGCATGGACGATGTGCACCGGCATGGTCCGCATCGCCACCTCGGGCAGCATGCGGACCAGGCGGCCCGTGTCGAGATCGTCCTGCACCGCAAACTGCATGAGATGCGCGATGCCGGCACCGGCAAGTGCTGCATTGCGGATGGCGCCGCCGTCGTCGGTGTCTAACCGGCCATCCGGCACGATCATCGTACCGTCGGCAAACGTGACCGGATAAGGCCGGCCGGCCATCTGGTGGCGGACGAAATCATGATTCTGTAGGTCCTCGACCGATGCCGGGCGGCCGCGCCGCTCGACATAGGCCGGTGAGGCCACCAGCACGATCGGCAGATTGGCGATCTTGCGGGCAACCAGCCCCGTGTCCGACAGCGCCCCCATGCGCACGGCAACATCATAGCCTTCGCGGATCAGATCGGCGTGACGGTCGGTGACGCTGAGCTCGACCTTCACTTCGCCATGCTGCGCAAGGAACGCTTGCGCCCATGCCGCGATCAGGCCGCGACCGAGTTCGACCGGCGCTGTAACGCGCAGCAGGCCGCGCGCCGTATCGGCCATCTGGACGATGTCTTCGGCATCGTCCAGCGCCCTTAGCAGTGGCGCCACGCGCTCGTAATAGGCGAGGCCTTCGCTGGTGAGCCCGAGCCGACGCGTCGAGCGCTGGATCAGCCTGACGCCGAGCCGGCGCTCGAGCCGCGCCACGCTTTTCGACACCGCCGACGGGCTGGAGCCGACCAGCCGGCTGGCGGCATGGAAAGAGCCGGCATCGACGGTTCGGACGAAGGCGACGAGACCGGCGGTCTTTTCGAGGATGGTGGTCATTCCGGAATTCCAGGAACGAAAGAACGGATTGTGGGCACCATAATACGCGTTTCGATCATGATTAAATACCGCTCATCGTCAACAAAGGAGAGATTTGATGAGCAAGCTGAACGGCAAGGTCGCCATCGTCACCGGCGCCTCCAAGGGTATCGGCGCCGCCATCGCCAAGAGTCTTGCCACGGCCGGCGCCGCAGTGGTCGTCAACTACGCCTCGTCACGGGAAGGCGCTGACCGCGTTGTCGCCGAGATCGAGGACCGTGGCGGCCGCGCCGTCGCCGTCCAGGGCGACGTGTCGCAAGCGGCTGATGTGCGCCGCCTGTTCGAGGCGGCGAAATTGGAGTTTGGCGGGCTCGACATACTGGTCAACAATGCCGGAGTCTTCGCATTCGAGCCGCTGGAAGCGGTGACCGAGGGCGAGTTTCACCGCGAGTTCGACACCAATGTGTTGGGCATCATTCTGACCACGCAAGCAGCAGTGAAGCATTTTGGCGCGGGCGGCGGCAGCATCATCAACATAAGCTCGGTCGCCAGCCGCAATCCGCAGCCGAACTCGCTCGTCTACGCCGCGACCAAAGGTGCGGTGGACACGATCACGCTGTCGATGTCGCGGGAGCTCGGCGCACGCAACATCCGCGTCAACGCCATCGCGCCCGGCGGCATCGATACCGAGGGCCTCGCGCGCATCGGCATCGTCGGCAGCGAATTCGAGAAGCAGATTGTAGCCAAGACGCCGCTCGGTCGCTTCGGCCTGCCCGACGATGTCGCCCGCGTCGCGGTGTTCCTCGCCTCCGACGAAGCGTCCTGGCTGACCGGCGAGCGCATCACCGCCTCGGGTGGCTGGCGATAGGCATGGAGGGCGCGAACCTGCCGGCTCGCTGACCGTGCTACCCGCGGCGCGACGCACTGCAATCGATGACGAGAGCGACCTAAGCCCTATGTAGCAGCGAGGGAGGAGCGCCGTGCGCCATCGATGACGGCGAGATGCCAGGGAGGTAACGAATGACGGGCGACGAAAAAGCAATCCGAAAGCTGGTCGAGACGTGGATGGATGCGAGCAAGCGTGGAGACATCGCGACCGTCCTCAGCTTGATGACGGACGACGCAATCTTCATGGTTCCCGGCCGGGAACCCTTCGACAAGGAGATCTTCGCGGCAGCCGCGCGGGAGACGGCCGGCGTTCATATCGACGGCACGAGCGATATCGTGGAACTACAGCTTCTCGGCAATTGGGCCTTCATCCGCAGCCGCATCAATATGACCGCGACCCCGCCGAATGGCGAGCCGGTCCATCGATCGGGATATGCGCTGACGCTCCTGCGCAAGGAGGCGGATGGTGAGTGGCGGCTCGCACGCGACGCAAACCTGCTGACCCAGCAAGGCTAGAGCCGGTCTCCGGCATCTCTGCACCTGGGCCAAGATGCGATGCAGGTCGCTCTGATTCCCTCCACCTGATCACACCGGCAAGAGGGCGTTCGGCTTGACATCGGCGATGGAGGCGAACGTGTGCGTTTCGCGCACGCCGGGCAGCGGCAGGATGACCCGCTGCAGGAAATCCTGGAACACCGCCATATCGGCGATCCGCGCCTTGACCAGATAATCGAAACCGCCAACCACCATATGGCACTCCAGAACCTCCGGAGCTTTCGCCACGGCTTCGGCGAAGCGGTCAAAGACATGAGGCGCCGTGTGGTCAAGCCGGACCTCGATGAACACCAGCGTTCCCCGGCCGACCTTGCGCGGATCGAGCATGGCCCTGACCGCGGTGATGAACCCGTCGCGGAACAGGCGCTTAACCCGCTGGCTGGTTCCGGTCGGCGACAACCCGACGCGCCCGGCGAGATCAAGCGTCGTCCGACGGCCGTCTTCCTGCAGCAACCGGAGCAGGCTGCGGTCTATCTGGTCGAGGTCGCTCATTTCACAATCCACGCTATCTAAGGGATTTGCGTGTTGATTTCACGCAGAGACGCCGAAATCAACGTATTTCATAACATAAAACCTCGCAATAGCCTGCGCTTCCCTCACCGCTTAAGCAAACGTGGTGAGCCGATTTCGAACACAGGAGTGCAGGATGACCAAGGAAGCGTTCAGCCCAGCCGGCAAGAGTGCGGCAGAAATCAGCAAGGGAGCGACCGAGATCCTGGTGCTGAGCGAAACCGACGTGATGGAATGCATCGACCTCAGTCAGCTTCTCGATGTTCTGGAAGACGGCTTCAAGGCGCTGTCACAAGGCAAGGTCGTCAATCCACCCCGACCACAGCTCGACATCCCCGAGGCCGGCTACAGCCTCGCCATGCCGGCCTGGATGGAGGGCATGAACCTGACCGTCAAGATCGTCAACGTCTTCGAAGGCAACCTAGCCAAGAACCTGCCCAGCCACCTCGCCACCATCACCCTGTTTGATCCGCTGTCCGGCCTGCCGGTCTGTATCATGGACGGCACCTTCATAACCGCGGTGCGGACCTCCGGCTCCGCCGTGCTGTCGGTGCGCACGCTTGCCCGCAGGGACGCCAGGATAGCGACCGTGGTCGGCGCCGGCGTGCAGGCCAACCAGCACCTGCATCTGTTGCCCTTGGTGCGCGACTTTGCCGAAATCCGTGTCGCTTCGAAGAGCTTCGACGATGCGGCAGCGCTTGCCCGGCTGCATCCGTCGGTGGTGGCGGTCGCCGATCTCGAGACGGCAGTGCGCAGTTCCGACGTGGTGTGCCTGGCGACCCACTCCTACCAGCCGGTGATCGACGCAGGCTGGGTCCAGCCGGGCACGCATGTCTCCTCGGTCGGGGTGGCGCCGCCCGGCGGTGAAATGCCGATCGAGCTCATCGGCAGATCCAGTCTTTTTGTCGAAACCAAGGATGCATTCAGACCGACCCCGGTCGGATCTTGCGAGCTTGCCGGCTTCGACCCGGATTTCGGCACCGAGCTTGGCGCCATGCTGCTCGACCGCGCGCCGGGCCGCGTTTCGGATCAACAGATCACCACCTACAAGGCGATGGGCATTGCGATGGAAGACATGGTCGCTGCCGACCTCGTCTATCGTTGCGCCCGGCGTCTGCGCAAGGGAAAGCTCGTCGTGCTGTAGGCGCGCGCCGCGCGCCAGGCGGGATCGACGGTGCTGACAATGGCGCTTTCGCGCAAGCGGCCGGGCTAGGCCGGCCCCTCAGGCCGGCTCGCGCTTCAGCGCCTGCGCCATGCAGTGGATGCCGCCGCCGGTCTTCGAGACCTCGCTCATGTCGATGGCCGCCACCTCGAAGCCGCGCGCCTTGAGCTGGCCGATCAGTGTCTGGCTCGAGGTCGGGGCGATTACCCTGTCCTTGCCCAGCGACATGAAGTTGCAGCCGAGCGCCATAGTATCCTGGAACGGCACGTCGATGATCTCGTGGCCCTTGCCCTTCAGCCAGTCGACGATGCCGGGCTCTGTACAGGCAAGGCAGACGGCGGTCAGCTTTTCGGCGATCGGCACCACCATCAGGTCGATATGGACGTAATACTCGTCGATGAAGGCGATGCGGGTCTCCCAGCCCTCCTTGTCGAACCAGGCCTGGACCTGGCGCGCGCCCTCCTCCTGCGTGCGGGCGCCACCGCAGCCGATCAGCACGACGCCGTCCTCGATGACGTTGAAGTCGCCGCCCTCGAACGTGCCCGCGGTGACCATGTCGTAGATCGGGATGCCGAGCTTCTCATAGGTGCGGATCGCCGCGTAGTTCTCGCCGCGCCGCCACCATTGCGACATGGCGGTGATGATGGCGCCGTACGGCGTCATGACGCTGGAATCGCGCGAGTAGACCTGCATCGGCAACTCCGGCGTCGGCTCGTGCCAGTGGATGTTGACACCGAAATGCTCATAGGCGGCGACCAAGTCCTTGTGCTGCGCCTGCGCGATCTGGACGTTGCATGGCGCTTCGCGCAGATGCTTGCGCGACAGCGAGCTGGTCGAGAGATGGCGCAGGAAATTCGGCGAGCCGAGCAGCACGTTGGTCAGCACGTCGGTCTCGTTGGCGAAGCCCCAGGCGGTCAGCGGCTTGGTTCCGCCGGCCGGGTTGCGGTGCTGCAGCGAAAACGCCTCGGCGACGATGCGGTCATGGACGGTCATGGGGTTTCTCCTCGTGAAGGGCGGCTTGGTTGATCATGCGGCTTGGTTGCCTGGTATCCACCAATCCCGTCCGCGCGGGGTGGTGATGTATTCCGGCCAGCGAAATCCGATGGGCGGATCGTAGTCGCAGAGCGGCGCGATCCAGTTCGAGCCGCCGATGCCGCCGCCGGTGCGGGTGACGAATTCATCCATCGCCGCGTCGCGCGCAGCCTCGTCTTCCAACAGGCGAAGTGCTGCCAGCGCGACCGTCTTTGCGGCGCAGATGACCATCGGGTCGATGGTGGCAGAAATGCCGCCCAGCGCATTCATCGCCCAGGACGGAAACGCGTGGCCGTTCTCGGATCGCAGCGCCGGCCGGGCGACGTAGAACCGCGCCGTCGGCGTCTGCCACGACATGTCGGTGTAATCGTCGGAGGTCGAATTCAGCTGCGATGGCGGCAAGTCACGGCGCAGGAGCGCCTCGGCCGCCTGTGGTGCAATCAGCCGGTCCAGTTCGTCGATGAATGGTTCCTCGGTCGCCTCGCCCCCGGCATTGAGCTGGACTTCGCGGGCGATCGCCTTGGCCGTCTCGTCCCAGCACGGCGGCCCGACCGCCGCCAGCGCGTCGAAGGCAATACCGGCCATGACGTGATTGGCCAGCCCCGGCCGCGACTTCGACACCCAGTGCCGCTCATGGCGGCAGCCGCTCATCCTGGCTGCGGCTTCCGCATTGCGGTCGAGCACGGCGGTGACCTGCTCGGCCATCGCCAGCGTCGGCACGCGGATCATGTACTGGATCTCGGCCAGCCCGGCCGGCAGATTGTCGGCGGTCGCCTGGCCCGCCGTCAGGATCGCCTCGCTGATCGACCAGCCGCCCTGATGCGGCAGCATGGAATCGCGCAGCGCCTTGGACGCCATATACATCATCATCAGCGCGTCGTTGGCGCCGGGCGCCCTGACTGCCGAATGCGCCTGCGGGATGGGTGCTGCGCCGCCTGCCGCCCTCGCCCAATGTTCCGGCTCGTCGCACACAAAGCGGTAGATCATCGCATAGGCCGCACCGCAATGCGTATCCCAGCGCGCGGTATTGCAGAGCGGCAGCATATAAAAAGGATGGAAGGAGACCATGCCCGCTAGCCCATCGTAATAGCCCTTCGCGGCATGGATCGGCTTCGACCCGCGCACCTTCTCCGCCGGCTCGCCGGTGAAGCGCAGCGTGCCTGATATGCCGTGGCGCTGCATCGCCGCCTTGGTCGCCAGCAGCCCGCCGAGGCTGGCAATGCCGAGGCCGGAATGCGGATCGGTGTGGCCGCCAGCCTGTTCGCCGAGGCCCGGGCGCGGTCGCTTCACCGTCGCAGCATCCTGGCAATTGCCGGGCACTGCATCATACTCGGCATACAGGCCGATGGTCGGCCCCGCGCCATTGGCCCAGTGGGCGCAGAAGGCGGTCGGCATGCCGCCAGAACCTTCCTCGACGGAAAAGCCTTCGTGCTTCAGATGCTCGACATACCAGGCGGCCGACTGGTATTCGCGCCAGGCGGTCTCGCCGAAATCGAAGATCGCCCGCGTCCACGCCGATAGCGACGGCTGGATGTCGTCCAGAAAGGCAAGTGCGGTCACTTGCGCGGAGGTCACCGGTTTCTCCATGGCGGAAAGAAAGCAGTGAAGCGCCCCGCCAAAAAGTGATATGTTTTCCCGGCTCATGCAAATTCGGTTCACCTCTTGAGAATTCCCTCGACGCAGGCGCTGCGCGCCCTCGACAGTTTTGCCCGCCACGGCAGCGTCTGGCGCGCCGCCGACGAACTGCATCTGACCCGCAGCGCAGTCAGCCATCAGCTTCGCCTGCTCGAACGCGATCTCGGCTTCGACCTGCTCGAGCGCATTGGCAAGGGCGTGGCGCTGACGCCGCGCGGCCAGCGCTATGCCAGCGACGTGCGCAAGGCGCTGACGGTGCTGGGCGACGCGGTGACACGCCATGCCGGCACCGGCATCGGCGGCTCGTTCAGCGTCAGTTGTACGCCGGGTTTCGCCTCGCTGTTCCTGTGCACCCATATCGGCGAGTTCCGGCAGATGTACCCCGATGTCGCGCTGCGCATCCTGACGCCGCGCCGTCTCGACGACGTGAGCAATGCCGAGGCCGATGCCTTCATCGCCTTCGGCGTCGGCAATTGGCCAAACCGCGCGGTCGAGCTGTTGTGCGGGATCTCCTTTACGCCGCTGTGCAGCCCGACGCTGCTCAACAAGATCGGCGGCTTCTCCAAGCCGGCCGACGTGCTGCGCGCCAATCTCCTGCATCTCGGCGATACCGAGGACTGGGCGCGCTGGCTGGCGCTGTCCAAGGTCGAGAACCCCGACCCGGAAGGCGGCATCTTCTTTTCCGACATGAACCTGGTCTTTTCGGCGGCGATCGCCGGCCAGGGCATCGCCATGGGCGACGAGCTGACCAGCGGCCGGGCACTGAGCGAAGGCCGGCTGGTCCGCCCCTTCGACATAGCGATCAATTCACCGCGCTCGTATTTTCTGGTTTCCGAGCACGCCAAGGCGGCGCATCCGGTGCTGGAGGCGTTTGGGCGGTGGCTGCGGTCGAAGCTGTCGGAGAACCAGCGTTAATCTCCCCCCTCGAGGGGGAGATTGGCGCATAGATGAATCAAATTTGCCGATCAGGCGAAAACTATTCGGTTGCGGTGAGCCGCCGCCCTGCCTACGATTTCGGCTACGCTAAGGAAAGGGCAGGATGCAGCAACCCGGCCGGGCCGCAGAGATCAAGGCAATCGGGATCGGCAAGAGCTTCGGCTCGTTCCGTGCGCTGGACGATCTGACGCTCGATATCGGCCGTGGCGAGTTCCTCACCCTGCTCGGCCCCTCCGGTTCCGGCAAGACCACCTTCCTGATGATCCTTGCCGGCTTCATTCAGCCGACCGACGGTCGCCTTTACAGCGACGGCGTCGACATCACCGAGCGGCCGGCCGAGCAGCGTGCCGCCGGCATGGTGTTCCAGGGCTATGCGCTGTTCCCGCATATGAGCGTCGAGGCCAACATCGCCTTTCCGCTCAAGGTGCGAAAGAAACCGGCGGCCGAGATCAAACGCCGCGTCGGCGAAATGATCGAGCGCGTCGGGCTCAAGGGCCACGAAAAGAAACTGCCGTCGCAATTGTCCGGTGGCCAGCAGCAGCGGGTCGCACTGGCGCGGGCGCTGGTGTTCGAGCCGGGCGTACTTTTGCTCGATGAGCCGTTTTCAGCACTCGACAAGGGCCTGCGCGGCCAGATGCAGGCCGAGATGAAGCGGTTGCACCAGGAGACCGGCACCACCTTCGTCTTCGTCACCCATGACCAGAGCGAGGCGCTGGCGTTGTCATCTCGCGTCGCCATCTTCAACCACGGCAAATTGCTGCAGGTCGGCGCGCCGGACGAGGTCTACGACCGGCCGGACAACCGCTTCGTCGCCGAGTTCCTGGGCGAGATCAACATGCTGCCGCTGAAGGGCGTACGCCCGGCCAACAATGGCTCGACGGGCCTCTGCGAAGACCGCGCGATCAGCATGCGCTGCAAGGCCGAGAAGGTCCGGGGCGACGCCATCCTGGCGATCCGGCCCGAATACATGTCGATCGCCCGCGAAGCCGCGACAGGCGAGAACGGCATTGCCGCGACTGCCGTCGCCTCGACCTATCTCGGCGCTGCGACGCGGCTCGATCTGACGACGCGGCAAGGCGCCAAGGTGACGATCTCTGTGCCGAACGAGGTCGCCGCTTCCGCGCTCAGCAAGGGCAATTCCGTCTGGCTGACCTGGCCGGCGGAGAAAGGCTTCCTCCTTCCGAACGGAGGACAATGACGATCGGCGCGGCGAATTCGCCAAGCTGACTTTCAGGAAATATCAACGACAAAAAAGGGGAACTGACATGACAAACCAAACCAAGAAAAATTCCATCGAGGCGCTATCCGCCAGGGCAGTGCGCGGCGAGATCTCGCGCCGGCAGTTTACGCAGCTGGCCGCACTGGTGCTGGCCGGCACGCCGATGCTGCTGCGCTCGACCGGCGCCTTTGCCGCGGCTAAGGAACTGGTGCTGGTCAACTGGGGCGGCGACGCCATTACCGCCTATGACGCGGCTTACGGCCAGGCCTTCACCAAGGAAACCGGCATCGTCGTTAAGATGGACGGCTCCGGCCCGACCGAAGGCGCGATCGCGGCGCAGTTCAAGAGCGGCGCCCCGACCTGGGACCTGGTCGACGTCGATCCGTTCTCGGCCATCACGCTCGGCGCCCAAGGCATGCTCGAGCCGATCGATTATGCGGTCGTCGACAAGAAGAAGATGCGGCCGGGCTTCGGCTGGGAATACGCCGCCTCCACCTATTTCTTCTCCTATGTCATCGCCTATGATGCCGAGAAATACGGCAGCCAAGCACCAACCGGCATGGCCGACTTCTTCGACGTGGCAAAATTCCCCGGCAAGCGCTCGCTCTACAAATGGGGCGTGTCGAGCTGGGAAGCGGCACTGCTCGCCGACGGCATCGCGCCGGCATCGCTCTACCCGCTCGACCTCAAGCGCGCGCATGACAAGATCGCCGCCTTCAAGGAAAACGTCGTCGCCTATTGGGGTGGCGGCGCCGAAAGCCAGAGCGTGCTGCTCAATGGCGAGGCCTCGATGGCGATCGTCTGGTCGACCCGGGCTTCGCTCATCGAGCAGGATTCCGGCGGCAAGATCAAGTTCATCTGGGACCAGGGCCTGATCTCGCCCGGCGCGCTCGCCGTGCTCAAGGGCAATCCCGGCGGCAAGGACGCGGCGATGAAGTTCATCGCCAGCACCCAAGACCCGGAGAAGGAACTCATCATGTTCGAAAAGCTCGGTCAGGGTCCGGCCAACCCGGCCACCGATGCGCTGATACCCGCCGACAAGAGGCGCATCAATCCGGTCGATCCCGAGAACATGAAGAAGCAGATCCCGCTCGACATGGATTGGTACGCCAAGAACTACGGGGCAGCACTCGACGAATACACGAAGATCATCTCCGCCTGACAAGCCGGGATAACCGGATGAGAGCATACCTCTCCGACAGGATGGGCGCGGCGCTGTTGATGGCGCCGCTGCTCCTCTTTCTTGTGCTGGCCTATGCCTGGCCATTCCTTGGCGTGGTTAAATGGAGCTTCACCCTGCCCACGCCGGGGCTGGGGCAGTACAATGCGCTGCTCACGGATCAGCTGGTGCAGTCGGTCTTCATCCGCACGCTGCGTATCGCCGCGATCGTGACGATCGTTTCGGTTGTCGCCGCCTACGCCATCACCGTTGTCTGGGTACGCGGCACGCCGGTGCAGCGCGTCGTGGCCGAGTTCTGCATCCTGGTGCCGTTCTGGATCTCGGTGCTGACGCGCGCCTTCGGCTGGGTGGCGCTTTTGTCCAATCGCGGCCTGATCAACACCTGGCTGCAGGCGGTCGGCTTCATCTCAGAGCCGCTGGCGCTGGTGCGCAACGAGTTCGGCGTTATCGTCGGCATGACGCATTTCCTCATTCCCTTCGCCGTGTTTCCGCTGGCCTCATCGATGCGCAGCCTCGACGACCGTGTGCTGCTGGCGGCGCGCGGCCTCGGCTCCAGCCGTATGCGCACCTTTTGGTCGGTATTCGTGCCGATGACCAGCTCCGGCATCATCGGCTCGGCGCTGATCGTCTTCGTCTTTTCGCTCGGCTTCTTCGTCACGCCGGCGATCCTCGGCGGCGGCCGTAGCGTGATGATCGCCGAGCTGATCTACCTTCGCATCTTCCAGAGCCCGGACTGGGGCCTGGGCGCCGCAATCAGTGTCGTGCTGGTGCTGTTTGTCGGCGCGCTGATGGCGCTGCTGTTCCGCTATATCAGACCCAAGCAACTGGTGTAGCGCGATGCCGACCTACCGCCCCGGTCCCGTCTCGCTGGTCCTCGCCGCCCTCGTCGCGCTGTTCCTGCTGCTGCCGCTGCTCGCCGTCATCCCGGTATCGCTGACGCCGAGCCGCATGCTGGCGATGCCGTCGGGCGAATTGTCGCTGCGCCATTACCGGGCGCTGATCGAGGATCCGCGCTGGATCGATTCGATCCTGCTCTCGATCAGGATCGGCATCGTCAGCAGCGCCTTTTCCACCGTGCTGGCGCTCTGCTTCAGCCTCGGCATCTGGATGTTCCAGCCGCGCTTCACGGCAGCATTGGTCGGTTTTGTGCTGCTGCCGATGGTGGTGCCGCCGGTGGTCTCGGCAATCACGCTCTACTTCCTGCTGACCTCGATCTCGGGGTTCTCGTCGTTCTTCGGCTATGACACCTGGCTGGGTGTCGCCATGGCGCATGCGGTGATGACGGTGCCCTTCGCCACGGTGCTGATCCTGGTGTCGCTCAGCCAGCTCGACCGCCGCATCGACCTCGCCGCCCGTGGCCTCGGCGCCACCGTGTGGGAGCGCGCCACCCGCATCATCATGCCCAATATCAAGTTCGGCATCGTCACCGCGGCGTTGTTGTCTTTCGTGCTGTCCTGGGAGGAGATCGGCGTCACCCTGTTTATCACCTCGGTCAACGCCATCACGCTGCCGCGCTTGATGTGGATGGGCCTGCGCGACAACATCGACCCGGCGATCGCCGCACTCTCGGTGATCCTGATCGTCATCACCGTACTGGTGCTTGTGGCGCGCAGCGTCGTGGTCAGGCTGCGCGCGGCGCAGTGAGGGCCGCCTCACGCCGTGGTGACTGGCGCAAATGAAACCTTGCGCTACGATTTTCGTTATAAGTAGTTCAACACGTCGAAGGCTCCGTCATGACCCAGGGATGGTTTGCCAAGCCGGTTGCGGTTGCGGTCGGCATCGTGGGAGATATCCGCAACATTTCCAACGCACGTCAGGCTGTCGAGTTGCTGGAAGCCCACTGGCGTGACGCCGGCAGCGCCAAACACGGCTTGGCACTGCGCACATGCCGCCGCGCCATGAGCGACGATCGCTGGACCGAAGCCGCCAGGGACGCGTTCGTCGAGGCCGCGCGGGCGGCGCATGTCCTGGTCGAGCGCGCCGTCGAACCGGAGAACCGGTCCAGGCAGGCGGGACCGTGATCGATTTGTGAGAGCCTCGGTGGTTCGGCCGATCTATTGCATCTCAGGCAGCATGCAGCCTTGGAATGGCGCTGACGTCAACCTCGCGTTCCGCGTGCCACGCATCATAGGCGGCCTGCATCCTGAGCCAGATCGCGGCGCCGTCGCCGAACATCTTTCCAAGACGGGCAGCGACAGCCGGCGACACCGGCTTCTTTTCGCGGATGATGTCATAAAGCTGCTGGCGCGAGATTCCGAGCAGATTGGCGATCTCCACCTTGGTCTTTCCGGTTGCCGGGATAATGTCGTCAAGCAGCGCTCCAGGGTGGGATGGGCAGCGCTCCATCGGACGCATCGGCTCATAAGAGGTCATGGGCTGGTTGTCCTTTCGCTTGGGGCGCCACGTACCCATAATGATATTGTTCGAAATCTACCCGGGTTGCCAGACCTACCGAAAACCTGGCGGAGTTGTGGCACAGCGCCACCCACTATCCCATGGCGTGGCGGATGGTCTTGGACAGGCGGCTCAAAAATGCCGGCCTCGACGACGCATCAAGCTTCCACGACAGCACCGCGGTCGCCATTTTCCGCGGCAACACCCCGACCGACAGGAACCAGGCGGCAAGGATTGCACGCCGCCGCAGGGATGCGGTCATTTCGAGGCTGGCGACGGCGCCGGCCGCCCCGAGCGCCAGCCGGGAATCGTCGGCCACGGGATGTCGGCCGCTGTCCGCGCAGAGCGACGCCAGCCGCTCTTCCAGGTGGACCGGATCGTGGCGGACAGCATCCGACGGCACGATGGTCAGGCCGATCCCGGCGGCCTGGTCCGACAGCGCCTGCATGCGGCGGAAATCGTGAGTTACCCGCCAGCGTGCCCGCTCGGCGAGCTTTTCACCGAAGACTGAATGGTTGGCGCCATGGATCCGGTAGGCGCCGAGGCATTCGTCGATCGATTGGACATGCCCGTACATCGGCGCCAGCGTTGCCAGATAGCCGTCGGCGCCCTGCCGGAACTCCGGCTCCGGTATCGGCATGATCGATTCGAGCGTTGCGCGGTCAAAGGCCAGCCCGCTGGTCACTGTCGTCTGATAGCGGCCCTTGTGCAGGAGTTTCGGCATGACGTCGCCGCTGTCGAAAGGCAATTCGGGCGGCGGAAAGACATCCTTGATGCGTTGCCCCTCGTCGACGATATGCAGTCTGGACTGGACCTGAGCGGTTGCATCATCCCACGTTTCGACAATGGTGGAGACGGCGGTTGGATAAAGATAATCATCGGCGTCGAGGAACAGGACGATCTTGCCCGAGCTCGCCGCAAAGCCGGTGTTGAACGCCGCCGCGTGTCCGCCATTTTGCGCCCGCGGGCATGCGAGTATCTCATCGCGATAGGATTCCATGATTGTCGTGGAATTGTCCTGCGATGCATCGTCGACGACGATGACTTCGACATCCGCGTAGTCCTGCTCGAGGGCGCTGTCGATGCTGCGTTTGAGGAACCGCGCATAGTTGTAGTTCGGGATGATGATGGATACCGGAATGACAGGCTGCATCGCGTTTGACCTCGCATCTTGCTTTGGTTCGGCAAAGGCCCTCATGGGCCCGCCCCCCTCTTCAAGTGCCCCTCTTCAGGCGCGACGAGTTCCCCTCAGAAAAGCTTGCGCTTTCCACCAGGAGACGGGTCACGTTTCGCTTGCGACTTCGCAGTGAGGCCGCCATTGCCTTCGAGAGCTGCCGCCATAGCCAGAACGCGGGCGGCAGCAAAAGCTCCGACGGTTCGGCAAGGATGGTGTTGCAAACCGAGCCCGACGGAAATGTCTCGCCTCGCGATCAGGTCGGGAGCGAAGCGGACAGGTGCCCTGAAGGCATAGCGGATACTGGCCTGCAAATGCGGCTGGAACAAGCCCCGCGTCGAAAATAGCGCCACTTCAGGTTGCGTTTCAGGCGGCATACCGCGACCGCCGCCGCTGTTGCCCCGAAGCCAGCGAACCGCCTCCGGGGCCTTGTGGTCATATGGCCTGGACGGTCAGGCGGCCTGCAAACCCGGCAGCGACAGGTCGACTTCCTCCGGCAAGTCGCCGGCCATGGCGGCGGCAAACTTCGTCTGGTCGAGTTCTCCCTCCCAGCGTGCCACCACCACTGTCGCCACCGCATTGCCGATGAAATTGGTCAGCGCCCGGCATTCCGACATGAAGCGGTCGACACCGAGGATCAGCGCCATGCCGGCGACCGGCACGGTGGGGACGACCGAAAGCGTTGCCGCCAGGGTGATGAAGCCGGCGCCGGTGATGCCGGCGGCACCCTTGGAGCTCAGCATGGCGACAGCGAGCAGCAGGATCTGGTCGCCGTAGGTGAGTGGCGTGTCGGTCGCCTGCGCGATGAACAGCGCCGCCAGCGTCATGTAGATGTTGGTGCCGTCGAGGTTGAAGGAATAGCCGGTCGGGATGACCAGACCGACCACCGAGCGGTTGCAGCCGGCGCGCTCCATCTTGGCCATGAGGCCCGGCAATGCCGCTTCCGAGGACGAGGTGCCGAGCACCAGCAGCAGCTCTTCCTTGATGTAGCGGATCAGCGCCAGGATCGAGAAGCCGTTGTAGCGGGCGACAGCGCCGAGCACCACCAGCACGAACAGCAGCGCGGTCAAGTAGAACGTGCCGATCAGCATGGCGAGGTTGGCGATCGAGCCGATGCCGTATTTGCCGATGGTGAAGGCCATGGCGCCAAACGCGCCGATCGGCGCGGCCTTCATCAGGATGGCGACGAGGCGGAAGATCGGCGTGGTCAGCGCCTGCAGGAAATCGACGACCGGACGGCCGCGATCGCCGACCAGTGCCAGGGCGACACCGAACAGCACCGAGAAGAACAGCACCTGCAGGATGTCGCCCTGCGCGAAGGCGCCGGTGATGGTGTCGGGGATGATGTTCATCAGGAAGCCGACGATGGTAGTGTCGTGCGCCTTCTCGGCATAGGCCGCCACCTTGGCGGTATCGAGCGTCGCTGGATTGATGTGCATGCCGGCGCCGGGCTGGACGACATTGGAGACGGCCAGGCCGACGACCAGCGCCAGCGTCGAGAACACCAGGAAATAGATCATCGCCTTGCCGGCGACGCGGCCGACCTTCTGCAGGTCGGAAACGCCGGCGATACCGGTCGCCACGGTCAGGAAGATCACCGGCGCGATCACCATCTTCACCAGCTTGATGAAGGCGTCGCCGAACGGCTTCATCGCCTCGCCGGTTTCGGGATAGAAATGGCCGAGCAGCACGCCGGCGGCGATCGCCGCCAGCACCTGCACATAAAGATGCCGGTATAAGGGAAGTTTGCCGCGCGGCTCGGCGGCAGCGATTGCTGTCTGCATGACGTCCTCCATGGCGCCCCGATCGAAAGCTCGACTCCCCGGGGCAGTTGTTTTGAGACCAGCAGCCTCGCGACTGCTGAATTCGTGTTTGCAACAGTCGTGCCAGATACGCAGAAGAGCTTTTCATCATTGATTTTGTTGAGCATTCGCAAACGTCCGCTGTGCTGGACGCATGGATAGGTGCGAATCTCCGCATTGGTCGAATTGTGCTTTGTGCGAATTCATGCACAAATGGGCGATGCTGCAACGCCCCGCCGGTGCCTTGTCTTCGACGCCCGAGCAACTCGCCAGGCGGGCGCGCCGAGCCTGGCTGCTGTTTGCGGCCATCGCGCTTTTGATCGTCACGGCAGCGCTCTACGGCGCCGGCCTTTACGGCCGCACCGCCGAGGTCGGGACCCTGGCGGCGCAGGGGCATACCGACGCCAACCTGAAGGTCGCGCTGCTGCGCGCCGTGCTCGAAAGTCCGCGCGCCCTGCCGCTGCTTTTGTCCGCAGACCAGCAAGTGCGTGACGCGCTGTCGCAGAAAAATGCCGCGGCAATCGATGTGCTGAACCGCAAGCTCGAGGGGCTGGTCTCGGGCACCAAGGCGTCGGTGCTCTATGTCGTCGGCACCGATGGACTGGCGATCGCCTCCAGCAACTGGCGCGAGCCGATCAGCTTCGTCGGCAACGACTACCGTTTCCGCGACTATTTCTCCGGCGCGATGCAGGCCGGAACCGCCGAGTATTTTGCGCTCGGCAATGTCAGCAAGCGTCCCGGCCTCTACATCTCGCGGCGCGTCGGCGATGCAGCCGCACCGCTCGGCGTCGTCGTCGTCAAGATGGAGTTCGACCAGCTCGAAGCCGACTGGCGCGAGGCGAATCGCCCGGCTTATGTCAGCGACGAGAACGGCGTCGTGCTGATCACCAGCGTGCCGTCCTGGCGTTTCATGACAACCGCACCGCTGGCCGCACCTAAGCAAGCCGCGATCCGCGACAGCCAACAGTTCGGCGACGCGCCGCTTGTGCCGTTGCCGATCATGCACGCGCAGGCGCTCAGCCCGGATGTGTCGATCGTCCACGCGATGACGCCCGGCGCCAGCGACACGGAGTATCTCAGCCTTTCAACACCGATCCCTTCGACCCCCTGGCGGCTCGACTATCTGATCCCAGTCGAAGCGCCGATCGCCGCCGCGGTCCGCGAAATGCGGCTTCTTGCGCTCGGCGTCGTCGTCCCGCTGCTCGGCCTTGCCGCGTATCTGTTGTGGCGCCGGCAGTCGGCGCAGATGCGGATTGCCGCCGAACAGGCGGCCCGCACCGAACTCGAACGCCGCGTCGTCGAACGGACCGAGGATTTGAGCCGCGCCCGAGACCGGTTGCAGGCCGAGATAACAGGCCACCGCAGCACGGAAGCCAAGCTCCAAATCGTGCAGCAGGATCTGGTCCAGGCCAACCGCCTCGCCATCCTCGGCCAGGTCGCGGCCGGTGTCGCCCATGAAATCAACCAGCCGGTCGCCACCATACGCGCCTATGCCGACAATGCCCGCACCTTCCTCGACCGCAAGCAGACCGGGCCGGCCGAGGAAAACCTCGGCGCTATCGCAGCCCTTACCGAACGCATCGGCTCAATCACCGAGGAGTTGAAGGCATTTGCCCGCAAGGGCCGCACCGCCGCCGAGCCTGTCGAATTACGTGGTGTCATCGAAGGCGCCGTCATGCTGTTGAGAAGCCGCTTTGCCGGCCGGCTCGACGCATTGGCCATCGACCTGCCGCCGCCGAGCCTCAAGGTCATGGGCAATCGGGTGCGGCTCGAACAGGTGCTGATCAACCTCTTCCAGAACGCGCTCGAAGCACTCGACGGCCGCGACGACGCTCATGTGCAGGTGTCGGTCGACGAGACCGCGGACGGCGTGACGGTCGGCGTGTCCGATAACGGACCCGGCATTCCACCCGCGATCCTCAAATCGCTGTTCACGCCGTTCAACACCTCCAAGGAAAAAGGCCTTGGCCTTGGCCTCGTCATCTCGAAGGACATCGTCGCCGATTATGGCGGCCGCATCGAAGTTTCGAGCGACGACAGCGGCACCCGCTTCACCATTCATCTCCAGACAGCAGCGTAAGCCATCATGACGAACGACAATGCCGCGCCGGTGATCCTGATCGACGACGACCGCGATCTCCTCAAGGCCACCGTGCAGACGCTGGAGCTTGCCGGCTTCTCGGTCTCGGCCTTTGCGGTGGCGGCCGAGGCGCTGGCCGGGCTCGACGCCGGTTTTACCGGCGTCGTGGTGTCGGATATCCGCATGCCTCAGATCGACGGCTTGCAGCTTTTCAACCGCATCCTGCGGCTGGATACCGACATTCCCGTCATCCTCGTCACCGGACATGGCGACATCGCCATGGCCGTCAAGGCGATCAAGGACGGCGCCTACGACTTCATCACCAAGCCTTTCGCCGCCGACCGGCTGGTACAGAGCGTGCGCCGCGCAGCGGAAAAGCGCCGCCTGGTGATGGAGAACCGGGCCTTGCGCGAGGGGGCCGGAGAGGCGCAGGACGGCCTGCCGCTGATCGGCCAGACGCCGGCGATGGACAGGCTGCGCCGCACACTACGCCAGATCGCCGACACCGACGTCGATGTGCTGGTGACCGGCGAGACCGGCTCCGGCAAGGAGGTGGTGGCAAGCCTTCTGCATCGCTGGAGCCGCCGCGCCAAGGGCAATTTCGTCGCGCTGAATTGCGGCACGCTGCCGGAGACCGTCATCGAAAGCGAATTGTTCGGCCATGAGGCCGGCGCCTTCACCGGCGCTCAGAAGAAACGGATCGGCCGCATCGAGCACGCCAGCGGCGGCACGCTGTTCCTCGACGAGATCGAAAGCATGCCGGTCTCGACACAGGTGCAGATGCTGCGCGTGCTGGAAATGCGCGAGGTCACCCCGCTCGGCACCAACGAGGTGCGGCCGGTGGATCTGCGCGTCGTCGCCGCCGCCAAGGTCGATCTCGGTGATCCGCGCCAGCGCGGCGCTTTCCGCGAGGATCTCTATTATCGGCTCAACGTGGTGACGATCTCGATCCCGCCGCTGCGCGAACGCCGCGACGATGTCGCCCTGCTGTTCTTCTATTTCGCCGAGCGCGCCGCCGCCCGTTTCCACCGCCAGGTGCCGGCAGTGCCGGCTTCGGTGCATCGCCATCTGAGCGACCATGGCTGGCCGGGCAATGTGCGCGAACTGGCGCATTTCGCCGAGCGGTTCGTGCTTGGGTTGGAGGAAGGCGCCGAAGCACAACCCCCTGCCCCGACCCAATCGAACACCGCCATGAAGCTGCCGGAGCGGCTGGAGCGCTACGAGGCCGACATCATCCGCGAGACGCTTGGCCGCAACGAGGGCGACGTCAGGCGCACGATCGAGGCGCTGGGGATTCCGCGCAAGACTTTCTACGACAAGCTCCAGCGCCACGGCATCGTGCGCAGCGATTTTTCGAGGTAATCGTCGCCAGGGCTTGACCGGGCGGCCCGGTTACTTGGCGTCGTGGAAGATGATGCCGACGGTGTGGCGCATGCCGGAACGGAGCCGGCTGACGCCGTGCCTGAGATTGACCCGGTAATTGCCTCGTGTGCCCTGGACCGGTCGATTGTGGACCGCGAAGGCGACTGCATCGCCCCGGCGCAGCGGCACCACTTCGGCGCGGCTTTGCATGCGCGGACGCTGCTCGGTCAGCACGAACTCGCCACCGGTGAAATCCTTGCCGGGTTCGGACAACAGGATCGCCACCTGCAGCGGGAACGCCAGATCGCCGTAGAGATCCTGATGCAGGCAGTTGAAGTCGCCGGGAACGTATTGCAGCAGGAGCGGCGTCGGCCGCGTCTGGCCCTGCTCGTGGCATTGCCTGAGGAACGCGGCGTGTTCGTCGGGATAGCGCTGGGCGATACCTATGCGCTCGTTCCAGTCGTTGGCGACCGCGGCCAGGCGCGGATAGAGCGCGGTGCGCAAGCCGCCGATCAGATCGGGCAAGGGATAGCGGAAATAGCGGTACTCGCCCTTGCCGAAGCCATGCCGCGCCATGTGGACATGGCTGCGGAAATGGCTCTCGTCCGGATAAAGTCCGGCGATATGCCGGCACTCCTGCGGCGTCAGCAGCTTTTCCATCACCGCGCAACCATAGCCGCTCAGCTCATCGGCCAGCGTCCGCCAGTCATATCCGGCAACGCGCGCCTCAGCCGATTTGACCGCCGCTTTCGCGCCTATCGAATGGATTGTCATGGCTTTCGCCTCCTGTAGCTTCTCTGTCATTGAGATGGGTGAAACGGCGCGCGCGGACCACCCGTTTCTTGCCGGGTAACTCGTTAGCGATTGTCTCGGGGATTTCGTTGAATACAATGCAGCGGGGCTTGCCGCGATGGGGGGGCGAATTGAGCGGACGGGTTCGACAAAGGGACGGGGCAGTCCGGCAATTCCTCGTTTGCCTCGTCGCGATGCTGGTCTCGGCGCTCCCGGCCTTGCCCGCCAGCAGCGACTGCGTCAGCGACGACGAGGTCGAGGCAAGCACGCGGATCGCCGCCTGTACGCGCATGATCGAGGATGCGACAGAGCCCCTCGAAAACCGCGGTATTGCCTATTTCAAGCGCGGCAATGCCCTGACGGAACGAGGCGACTATGACCGCGCGATCGCCGACTACAGCGCGTTCATCGGCATCGCACCGACCGTCGCCAGCGGCTACTACAACCGGGGCATCAGCTGGGTCTTCAAGGGCGACTACGACAAGGGCATCGCCGATCTGGACAAGGCGATCAGCCTGGACCCGAAATATGGCGATGCCTACTACAACCGCGGCGTCGCCTGGACCTTCAAGGGCGAGAACGACCGGGCTTTGGCCGACTATGACAGGGCAATCAGCCTCAATCCGGGAGACGGCAGAAATTACCACAATCGCGGGCTGATCTGGTCACGCAAAGGCGACGACGACCGCGCGATAGCCGACTTCGACCGGGCCATCAGGCTCAACCCGAACGACGCCGGTTCCCTGAACGATCGAGCCGATGCGTTGACCAGCAAGGGCGATGAGGAGCGCGCGCTGGCCGACTATGACAAGGTGATCAGCCTCGATCCGAAAAACGCGCATGCCTACTACCGGCGCGGCAACGCACCGGCTGACGGCCGGCGATTTTGACGGCGCCATCGCCGACTACAGCCAAGTGATCAGCCTCGATCCGAACGATGAGAGCATCTGGTACAACAGAGGGGTGGCCTGGTCAGGCAAGAGCGACAATGACCGCGCCATCGCCGACTACGACAAGGCAATCAGCCTCGATCCGAAAGACCCCAACGCGTACTTCAATCGAGGTATCGCCTGGGCTAGCAAGCGAGACAATGATCGCGCCATCGCCGACTACGACCAGGTAATCAAGCTCGACCCGAAACAAGCCCTCGCATATAATAATCGTGGCTTGGCCTGGGTGGCAAAGGGGAACGATATTCGCGCCTTCGCGGACTACAGTCGCGCAATCGATATCGACCCAACACTTGCCATCGCCTACGACAACCGAGGCTTTCTCTGGAACAAGCGAGGTGAGTCCGATCGGGCCATCGCCGAATACGACCGGGCGATTGGTCTCGATCCGAAAAATCCAAGAATTTACCACAACCGCGGCATTGCCTGGATGGGAAAGGCAGACGACGGTCGAGCCATTGCTGACTTCGACCAGGCGATCCTGCTCGATCCGAATTATCCGTACAGCTACTCAAACAGGGGTGTTCTTTATTTCTATTCCGGCTCGCTGGCGAAGGCGCAGGCTGACTTTGAAAAGGCGGCCGCTAAAGGGCAACGCGATCAGGCACTATCGCTTTACAGGCATACCATCAGCCATTGTCCAAAGAATTTTATCGAATACCGTGCCGCCAACGCTGCATTACGCGAGTTGGGTGTTTCGCCGTAACTCTGCCCGACGGATGTTCGTTTGCTAAGAAGACTGATCCGAACACGATAGAGGTGCATTCTGCCCGACTGATCCAGGCCGGCCGGCGTCCATATGTCAGGAGCCTTCGCCAGCGCGATTCCGGTTTTCACTGGCCCGCGCTAGACTGGCAGCAACCGCAACCGGACTGCCCATAGCATGATTGTCCAGACCTGCATCAATGGCGCGCGCAGCGCCGATTTCCACCCCAACCTGCCGCTCGACGCGGAGGCCATGGCGCGCGATGGCGCCGCCTGCGTCGCCACCGGCGCGGCTGAGCTGCATGTCCATGTGCGCGGGCTGGACGGTCGCGAAAGCCTGGCTCCGGCGGCGATGGATCGGACGGTGCTGGCGCTCCGCCGCGCCTGCCCTGGAACGCTGATCGGCGTGTCGACCGGCGCCTGGATCGAGAATGACGACGAGCGGACGCTGGCCGCGATCGCCGCTTGGAGCGAGCTGCCCGACTATGCCTCGGTCAATCTCAGCGAAGACGCCGCGCCCGCTATCATGGAGCGTCTGCGCCAGCGCGGCATTGGCATCGAGGCGGGGCTTGCCTCCGTCGCCGACGCCGAACGCCTGGTGAGCCTCGACCATGGCAAACGCGTGCTGCGGATCCTGATCGAAATCTCCGAGCAGGAGCCGGACGCTGCGCTGGAGATCAGCGACGATATCGCCGCCGTGCTCGACGGCGCCGGAATGCGCCGGGCAATCCTGCTGCACGGCGCCGACGCCACGGTCTGGCCTTTCGTGCACCGGGCGGCGGAACGCCGTTGGTCGACGCGCGTCGGACTGGAAGACGGCAAGGAGCTCCCTGATGGAACAGTAGCATCTAGTAACGCTGCGCTGACAGCGGCAGCCGTCGCTATCTTCGAGTCCAGCCGTTAGCGCGGGAACGGCCAATCTCCTCTTCACTGGGGAGATGCCAAGTTCGGCAACGAGGCAGGCCAAAGTCGGCCGAGCGTAAGTGTGGCGGCACGCTATATCAATAAAACTTATCTAAAACTTTGCGTATTAATTAAACCAACAATTAATCAGCACATAAATGATCCCGTATGTTAATGTTCTCCTGCACCGGGGACCATTTTTTGATGAACATCATTCCACAGAATGATCACGCTGCGCCGCGTCGGGTTCAACAATATACATCGATACAGGTCTTGCGCGGCCTAGCTGCTCTCATGGTTGTTGTCTATCATCTTCCGGCCGCACTGGGCATGCTCGATCTGTCTATTCCCATTCTAAACAGCGGCGTCGACCTGTTTTTCGTCATCAGCGGTTTTGTCATGGTTCTCTCGACGGAGAACAGACGTCGTGACCACCGTGCTTTTTTGATGCAGCGGTTCACACGCGTCGTACCGTTCTATTGGGTTATGACCTTCCTCATGGTCGCCGCACTTTGGTTGTTTGCCGGTCGTGCAGTGTCTCTTGAGCAGACCACCAATAGCCTGCTTTTCATACCCTATCTCGATACGGTCACAGGCTATGTCCAACCGGTGCTTGGCGTGGGTTGGACGCTCAATCTGGAAATCCTGTTTTACATTCTGTTCGCGGCGACGATGCGTTTCGGCACGCTGACGCAAATGGCCGCGGTCGGCGTTGTCTTTGCAATCGCCGTTGCTGCACGCATCATCTTCAAACCCGCCGCCGACACTGTGCTGTTTTTCTACACCACGCCAATCCTGTTTGAGTTCCTTGCCGGCATGGCGCTCGGCCACCTGGTCGGCAGACTGGCGCGTTTGCCTACCGTCCTGGGTGTCTCGGCGCTCGTGTTCGCCATCGTGTCCATGCTGGTGATGGTACTTGGCTTCAACTTGCCGCGAACCCTTGCTCAGGGAATCCCGGCCTTGATCCTTGTCGCCGGTTGCATCAGCCTGGAAAGCTACTTCCGGCTTTTTGCTCTTCGCCTGCTGGCAAGGTTGGGCGATGCCTCCTACTCTCTCTATCTGACGCATCCTATCGTGCTGCTTGCGACCGCTCCTGTCGTTGCAAGCGTCAGCGTATCACCATGGCTTGCTGGCATGGTTATTGTCACCGCCTGCATTGCCGTCTCCCTGGCCAGCTACAGTTTTGTTGAAAAGCCGATTTTGGCCATTTCGCGGATGAGCCTTTCCGCCCGTCACGTGAAGGCATGAGTTGCGGCTGCGCTCCGCGGAACCACGGTGTCCCGCCAATCTTAGACCGGCGGCGCTGAACCTTCAAAAGATCCGGAAACAAAAACCCGCCTCGGGAGGACGGGTCGTTGGAGCCAAATTGGCACCACATCCAAATAAATAGCATAGCTGCCGGCACAAAGCAAGAACAAAATGTGGCGCACTCGACGAAAATTGCCGACAGGCACAGAGCCATGGCGGATGACATGGCTCTTGCCGTTGTTAAAAATCTCTCATAAGGTATTTTCATATCTGAAAGAAAATCCAATCGTTTCTTTCCTTTTATGAAAGCCTGAGCGTTTGCGGGAACATCTCGATCAGACCGACCGGCGACTGGTCAAGCTGCTGTCGCAAGATGCGCAGCTTGGCGTCAACCGCCTCGCTGAGAAGATGGCGATCTCGGTGCCGACGGTGCGCATGCGGCTGCGCAACCTGCTCGACCGCAACCTGCTCAAGATCGTCGGGCTGCTCAACCTGACCGAACGCCCTGAGCTGATCTCGGCCATCGTCGGCATCAATGCGCAGGGACGCGGCCGCGCCCGGGAACTGGCGCAGCGCATCTCCGAACTGCCTTTCGTGAACTCGGCCGCCGTCGTCACCGGGCGCTTCGACATCATCGTCGACGTGACCGTGGCCGGTGATGTCGCCGATCTCTACCGCGTCACCAGCGAGCTGATCCCCGGCGCCGGCGAGCCGGGCGAAGTCGTGCGCAGCGAGACCTTCGTCGTCATGGCGTCCTGCAACAAATGGGTCAGCCTGCCGGAAGGCTGCTGGTCGGACGAGACGCGGAAGGAAATGGCATGAAGATCGCGGTTCTCGGCGGCCTCGGCCTGCAAGGCCGGGCGGCGATCGCCGATCTCGTTGCCAGCGACGGCGTCGAGCAAGTGGTCTGTGTCGACACGGCAACCGACGGCGCTGCGCGGCTTGGCGGCCTGACCGACCTTGCCAGGGTGCGTTTTGTCGTGCCGGAGGGCGCGATCGGTCCGGTGCTGGCCGATGTGATGAAGGACGTCGATGCGGTCATCGACCTGTTGCCGCAGCCGCTGATGCGCGACGCGGTGCAGGCGGCGATCGCGACGCGCACGCCGCTGGTCACCACCAATTACGGCAAGGCCATCGCCGATCTCGCTCCCGAGGCCGAAAAGGCCGGCGTGTCGATCGTGACCGAATGCGGGCTCGACCCCGGCATCGACCTGGTGCTCTACGCGCGCGCCGCCAGCCAGTTCGACACCATCACCGCGATCGATTCCTACTGCGGCGGCATTCCCGAGCCGAAGGCGGTGGTCGAGCCGCTGCGCTACAAGGTGAGCTGGAATTTCGACATGGTTCTGGTCAGCCAGAACCGCGACAGCGTGCTGGTCGAGGACGGCAAACGGGTCGATGTGCCGGCCGCCCGCCAGCACGACAATCGTTTCATCCACGAGATCGAGGTGGCGGGACTGGGCAGGCTCGAAGCCTTCCCCAATGGCGACGCGCCGCATTATGCCGGCATGCTCGCCGCCGCCAAGGGGCTGCAGCGCTCCGGCCGCTATTCGCTTCGCTGGCCCGGCTGGTCAGCGTTCTGGGCGCCGCTGAAGCAGCTCGGCTTCCTGTCCGAGGACAAGGTGCAAAGCACCGGTGCCAGCCCACGCGAATTCCTCGGCCGGCTGCTTGGCCCGCAACTGCAATATGGCGCCGACGAAAAGGACCTTTGCGTGATGCGCAACGTCTTTGTCGGCAGCGAAGGCGGCCGCCGCAAGACGGTGACCTCGGAGCTGGTCATCGAACGCGACCTCGCCTCGGGCCTGTTCGGCATGAGCCTCGGCGTCGGCTATCCCGCCAGCATTGTGGCGCAGATGCTGGCACGGCGCGAGATCGCCGCGCCCGGCCTGCTCAATCCGCTGCTGCATGTTCCCGATGGCCGCTTCCTCGATGAGCTGGCCAGGCGCGGCATCAAGGTTGCCGAAACGGTGAGCTGGGACTGAAGGATTTTCGAACGGTGGTCGCCGCCGGCAACGGCGCTGCCGCTCAAAAAGCACCTCGATGGGGTGAAACAACAAGTGGAACAACAAACGAAACAAGGAGGAATGCCCAAATGAAGATTGCCAAGCTTTTCATCGCCGGCCTTGCGCTCGCTGGCCTTACCGCTGCCGCCAGTGCGGGAACGCTCGACGAGATCACCAAGCGCGGAGAGTTGCGCGTCGCCGTGCAGACGCAAGGACCGCCCTTCTCGCTAGTGGGTGCTGCCGGCGAACGCACCGGCAGTTCGGTCGAACTCGCCGAACTGATGGCCAAGGAAATGGGCGTCAAGATCACCTTCCTCGACTTCGACTGGGACGGCCTGATCCCGGCGCTGCTGTCGGGCAAGGCCGATCTTCTGGTCGCCGATATGACGCCGACATTGGCGCGTGGCATGAAGGTCGCCTTCACCAAGCCTTACATGTACACGGGCAGCACAGTCTTCACCAAGGCTGGTACCGCCTTCAAGTCCACCGAGGACTGCAAGGCCAAGGGCACCAAGATTGCGGTGCTGCTCGGCGCCACCGGCGAGAAGGAAGCCAAGGCCGCCTTCCCCGATGCCGACATCAAGAGCTACAAGGGCGGCGGCCCGCTGCTGCTCGACGCCGTCAACAACGGCCAGGCCGATTGCGGCGTCAACGACGTCTCGGCGGTCAAGGGCCAGTCGACCGCTTACCCGGCCGGCAGCTTCATCATCATGCCGGACATGCTGTCGAAGGAGCCGCTGGCCTTCGCCACGCGCTATGACGAGCAGGACCTGCTGGTCTGGATGAACCTGTTCCTCGACCAGGTCAGCCTCGACGGCCGCCTGCAGAAGAACCTCGATTACTGGGTGAATTCCGACGCCTGGAAGAAGGATCACTAAGTAGAGTGAATGGTGAATGGTGAGCAGGGAGTAGGGGGTAGGGAGTAGAGAAGAGCTACTCGCTACTTGCTGCTCCTATTCCCAATTCCCTATTCACTATTCCCTATTCACTATTCACCATTCACCGTCCAAAATGCTCGAAAACTTCAGCTTCCGCACCATCGTCGAATATCTGCCCCTGTTCGGGCAGGGCCTCGTCACGACCGTGTGGCTGTCTGTCCTCTCCTTTGCCGGCGCGCTCGCCGTCGGCATCGTGCTCGCCGCCATGAACCTGCAGCGCGGCCGGCTGTTCCGCGTCCCGGCCAAGGCCTATATCGACGCGGTGCGCGCCACGCCGCTGCTGGCGCAGCTTTATTTCCTCTATTTCGGCCTGCCGCGGCTCGGCTTCGTCCTGCCCGAGTTCGTCGTCGGCATCTTGGCCCTGTCGCTGAACAGCGGCGCCTATGTCGCCGAGATCATCCGCGCCGGCATCCTGTCGATCCCGCGCGGCCAGGTGGAGGCCGGCGTCGCCTCGGGCATGACCTATGTCCAGCGCATGCGCCTCGTCATCCTGCCGCAGGCGTTCAAGGTGACGATCCCGCCGCTGCTCGGCCAGGCGATCGTGCTGGTCAAGGATTCCGCCCTGTTGTCGCTGATCTCGGTTGCCGAGCTGACGCGCGCCGGACAATTGCTCGCCTCCGACCGCTTCATGCCGGCGGAAGGTTTCATCACCATCGCCGCCTTCTACCTCCTGCTCTATTACGGGCTGAAGGGGCTGGCGGCGCTCTCCGGGCGCTGGCTCGGCCTGGCGGGGGCACGGACATGATCTGGCAGCAGCTGCAAAGCATCGCCGGCAGCTATCCCCTCGCCTTGCGCGGCCTCGGCATGACCGTGGTGCTGTCGCTGATCAGCCTGGTGCTGGGCACGCTGCTCGGCTTCGGCCTCGGCATCCTGCGCACCGGCGGCAACCGGCTGATCAGCGGCGCGATCGGCGCCTGGGTCGACCTGATCCGCGGCACGCCGTTCCTGGTGCAGATCTTCCTGATCTTCTTCATCCTGCCGGAACTCGGCATCGAGCTCGACGCCTTCACCGCCGGCATCATCGCGCTGACCAACCTGGCCGCCTGCTTCATCTGCGAGATCGTCGTCGCCGGCATCCGCTCGGTGCCGACCGGCCAGGTCGAGGCAGCGCTTGCGTCCGGCCTGTCGCGCTGGCAGCGCATGCGCCAGGTAGTGCTGCCGCAGGCGATGCGCATCGTGCTGCCGCCGCTGGTCGGGCAATATGTGCTGCTGATCAAGGATTCCTCGGTCGTCTCGGCCATCGGCCTCACCGACCTCACCCGCGTCGGCTGGCTGGTGGTGCAGCGTGTACCCAATGGGCTGCTGGTCTTCTTCCTGGTCGGGCTCGGTTATTTCATCGTCTGTTACCCCCTGATCATGCTGGCCCGCCGGCTGGAGCAACGCATGGGCGCGGCGCATGGCGAGGTGCAGTTGTGACATCGAACCTCAAGGGTCCGGCAATATGACCAAAACCGGCATGATCGAATTTCGCGGCGTCAACAAATGGTTCGGCACGCTCAACGTGCTGAAGGACATCAAGCTCAGCGTCGAGCCGCGGGAAGTGGTCGTCGTCTGCGGCCCGAGCGGCTCGGGCAAGAGCACCCTGATCCGCTGCATCAATGGGCTGGAGACGATCCGCGACGGCGACCTGACGGTCGACGGCCAGCGCCTCGGCGACCCCGCCACCAACATGACGCGGCTGCGCACCGAGATCGGCTTCGTCTTCCAGTCGTTCAACCTCTACCCGCACAAGACGGCGCTCGAGAACGTCACCCTGGCGCCGATCCATGTCCGCAAGATCCCGCGCGCTGAAGCCGAGAAGGCCGGGCGCGAATTGCTCGCCAAGGTCGGCCTCGCCGACAAGGTGAACGCCTATCCGGCGCAGCTGTCTGGTGGCCAGCAGCAGCGCGTGGCGATCGCGCGCTGCCTCGGCATGCGCCCCAAGATCATGCTGTTCGACGAGCCGACCTCGGCGCTCGACCCCGAGATGATCTCGGAAGTGCTCGACGTCATGGTCGCGGTGGCCGAGGAAGGCATGACCATGATGGTGGTGACGCACGAGATGGGCTTTGCCCGCAAGGTCGCCCAGCGCGTCGTGTTCATGGACGCCGGCGCCATCGTCGAGAGCGGCACGCCGGATGAGTTCTTCTCCAACCCGAAGACCGACCGCAGCCGCGCTTTTCTGAGCAAGATCCTGCGGCATTGACAGCAGCGACAATACGCACCGAACCTGCCGTCGCCTTTGCGCCGAGGTTGCGCTCGAGCCTACAATGGATCATCCGCAGCGGCGCACTATGGCGACACACCGAGCGCGCGCAGTGCATTGCCTGCTGCGACATATTCGATGAAGTCGTGGGGGCAGTCGCGTACCGCAAGCCGGTACCGCCGCAAGGCTTCATCGTCACGGCCGTCGAGCCGGTAAAAACTCCGCGACATAGAGATTGGCCTCGCATAGATTTTCGCGTTTCTTGGCCGGGACCGGGACGGGATCGTCGGCTGCGGCCAACGCTGCTTCGGGCGTCTGTTCGCCAAGAAACATGCGAAACCAGCGGCGCCGGCCAACTTCACGGCCGCGGCCAAGACACTTCGGGTCTCGCCGTCGGCGATCAGCAAGATGATCAGGCAACTGGAAGCGCGGCTTAGCGCGACCCTTCTGACGCGGACCACGAGGGCGACGAGCCTGACTGAAGCCGGCGAGAGGTTTTGAGCCAGGCAGGACCGGCGCTGGAGCTCATCCTTGCCGCAATGAGGGATGCGGGAAGCTTTGCCGAAAAGCCCGCCGGCCGGTTGCGGTTGAATGTCCCGCAGATGATCTATCCGAACTTCCTCAAAGTACCAGAAACTTAGGCAATGATACTTTCCAAATCCCTGCCCCGGAGCGCCGATCTGGTTCCTTTCGTGGCTCCTGCGGACGTGGCCGCGCTGTTCGCGACCAAATCTTGCGCCGGGTTAACGTCCGCTCTGGGCCTAAGATCTGCCGAAGCGTTCAGCCGACCAAGCGGCAGCAATGGGTGGCGAGCCGACGCTCCACGCGAACGCATGGAATGGCCGGCTTGCTGGGCTAGCCGGACGTTGAATGTGGATCAATTCGGGCTGAAAAGAAGCACAGTTCTGGCTCCATGACGCCGGCAGAGCCGATGGTGCCGCCAGCGCAATTCCTTTCTCTGCCCGTTTCGGACCGACGCTTCTCAGAACGCGAAATCCGCGGACTGAACGACATCGGCTGGGAGCCAGGTTTCATGAACTTGCAAGATCTCGGGCCCCCGGCTGTAGCCGCGATCGCGGATCACCATCGTCGTGACCCGGCCATTGTTCGGTTGATCAGAGTCCTTCGCGTCGCGTTGCCATTCGTGGTAGTTCACGACCGCCAGGTCGGCGCTTTGATGGCTGATCCGGATGTCGCGTATTTTGATACGGAAGGCCGGATTCGATCCGTAGATGCTCTTCATGTAACCTGCGAAATCATTTTTCCCGAACGCCCTGCCGCCCGGCATGATGGCGACCAGATCGTCGCTGATCCGGTCGAGCGCGTTCTTCTTGAACGTCGCATCGTCGCCAGGGCATCGGCCCGCCACCCAGTCGGTGAAGAATCCGTGGATGTCGTGGATCGTCGCCTCGATTTCCTTCGTTTGAAGGGACATTTTTTCCTCCTGTCTCAAGATGATGCTGGATCAGGCGCTTTACGCCGTGGCTTGCCCCGACCGGACGCTGCTTGAGGACAGCCCGTACCACGCGAGCCACAGGCACATGAGAAGCGAGGAAATCAGCCAGATCGGACCTCCGATGCCGATCCCGAGCTGCTCACCGAGTGTCCACCCGGTTGCCGAAAGGATACCGAACGCCGAGCCGACGATCGCGGCCCATCGGGGCAGTATCCCAACGTTGTCGCGGGCATCGTGATACGCGACAAGCGCTGTCGCCAGGGCTAGCGCCCAGAATCCGTTACCCATGCCGCCGGAAAACGCCCACCAGGTCATGAAGGCGTTGGTGTCACCCCGGTCGGCCGCGACCGCGACCACCGATGCCTCGGCGACTGCGGTGGAGAACGTGGTCAGAGCGCCGAGAGCCATCACCATCCAGGCGGAACTCAGCATCGGCGAATGCCGGACCCGGGGGTTGAGCGCCAGGTTCAGGAACGAAGCGCCGGCGATCAGGAACAGCGCCGCTGCCGCCGTCCAATGGACCGTAGCCCATCGCCCATGGCCCTCAGCGATATTCTGCATCTGAACAGACAAATCCGCGTCCGGTGGCCCGTGAAAGACGAGCGCAGCCGCCAGCAGCAGCGTTCCGGTGGCGAGCCAGACACCGCCCGGCCCGCTCATGCTGTTATCATTCGTTTGCATCGGGAAAACCTCCTGTGGCCTTTACCACGCCATGAAGTTTAGACCCGCGCCACGGTTGCCCGCTTCGGCGTAAGTACCCACGCAGCGAGAAATTTGGCTTGGGTAGGATTACCCAGATACGACCATGCCGATCAGGCCGTGCTCGACCGCATAGGCCGTGGCTGCCGCGCGCGTGCGCACGTTCAGCCGCGTCAGGATATCGCTAACGTGACGGTCTACCGTCCGCTGGCTCAGACCGAGCTCGCGGGCAATTTGAGGAGGTGGCGGCAGGTTACCGATGTGACAGAAGTTCGTTTCGGGCTCAATCGAGCCGTTCATCGCGTCCGCCGCCGAGGACCGGGGGAAGGGTGGATGCTGCCATTCGTCTCGTCGATGGGAACGAGTAGGTAGCGCCAATATCGCGACATTCATGGCGCTTCTCAAAAGCGGCCCTTCGCGCAACGGCTCGAATCGACCCATCTCTGCCGTTCGGATATCGGCCTCATCATCTCCAAGGCGGACATTCACCCATTATTCGACTAAAAATCTCGTTCCGATCAAAGCCGCCCTACTTCGTTGCAGCGGCTGCGGCTTCCCCCGGCGGCATAATCCGCATCATGAACGTCGACACCGCTTCCCCGGGTTTGAACGGGCCGGGAACCTGGTGGCTGACCGGCTTCACACTTTGGAGGAATGCCGCGATCGCCATGGCGTCATCCGCGGTGAGATGCGCGAAATCGCGCCAAGGCATGATCGGCGCCAGGATGCGGCCGTCCGGCCGTTCGCCGGTCTGGATCGCGGTGACGATCTGCTCCGGGGTCCAGCTTCCGATACCGGTCTCCCTGTCAGGCGTGATATTGCGGGCGACAAAGACACCAAGACCAGGAATCTCGAAGCCCACATCTGAACCGCCAAGGAAGCGCGACATGTCGGGCTTCCCGAAGAAGTAACCGGATGTGTGACAGTCGCTGCAGCCGGCAATCGTAACCAGATATTCGCCGCGCGCGATCTGTGTGTCATCGGCCATGGCCGCGTAAGATGGCAGGGCAACAATCGACGCTGTCAAGAATGCAAGATGAACCGGTGTCCGAAACATTGCTTCCTCCCTGTGATCTGTTCGTGTTTGTCCGTCGACCTCCCGCGCCGTCAACCGGTCGCAATTCCCCGATTTTAACCACGTCGAGGACGCTGAATTCTAGCATGGCCAGCACGTAGTAACCATCAGCGATCAATTGGATGGTCGGCACTTGTCGCGCCCCGTTGAGCGCAGCTGTGACGGAGCTTGCTCAGCCGACGCACACGCCTTCTTTTGGCGCGATCGAGCCACGCACGTTGATGGATCGACTTCGTCGCCTGAAATGCCTTGATGGTCGGACCGGGTCGAACTCGGTCGTTCAGAGTGATTGGGTTTGATCCTGAAACGTCAGCCGGAGGCGACCGGCGTCTTCAGCCGCCACACCGCATCATGCGCCGCCTCGGCCGGCCGCGCGCGCCTGTGAGCCTGAGCAGTCCCACCTGTCAGCCGCATCAGTGCACCCACCGCGAACCACGCGGAACCGTCAAATCCCCATAGCGCCGGAACCACGCCCTCCATCCCGCGGGTTCTTTCCCTGGAGGCTTTCGGACGCCAGCCCTCGCGCCAAGCCAACACCTGTTGGCCGGCATCGGTAACCCTAAACAATAGCCGACATTTGCCGCACGCCTTCAGCTTTGACATCGGCGCTATCTTCAATTGCTGCCGGGGTGGCGGTGTAACCTTCAACGTGAGTCATCATGGCCTCCCTGATGTTGATAGGACGCCGCTGGCCTCTTGGGGTGCTCACGCGCTGAAGCTCGCGCTGCGAGCTTTCGACACGCTGTTCTCGGCTCGCGCGAGCCCCAACCCGAACCACAACGTCCACAGGGCCATTACAAAAGACGACGCAACCCAGACGAGGCTGCCCAGCCCGATGCCGAACCACATGCCCAGCGGCCATCCGACGAAGGCACCAAGCCCGGCCACGACTCCGACCAGTGACGCCCAGGTCGGCGTTACCTGTTGCCGGCTCAGCGTCTCATTGCCGGCGATCACGGCAACCGCCAGGCAGAGGAACATGAAGCCGTTGGCCTTGCCCTCGGCGAAGGCCCACCAGACCGCGAATCGCGCCATGTCGTTGGCGGCGACGGCATCGGCGACGGTGGTGGCCTCGGCCACGGCGGTTGTCATCGTCCAGAGCGCGCCGACGGCCACCACCGCCCAGGCGGATAGGGTCCACCAGCGTTCGGTCAGTCGAGAGCCGGCGGTCAGCACGATCAGGCTCGCGACGACGAACAGCGAAAGTGCTGCCGCGGCGGCCCAATGCACGACCACCCACAGGGTGACGCCACTGGCGATGGCCTGCATTTGCTGGGCGAGGTCGGGATTAATCGGCCCGTGACCGATCAGGACGAAACCCAAGAGTACAGAAGCGATCGCAAGCCAGGCGCCCGCGACCCGCATTCCGGTATCGGCATGCGACATCGCTACTTCCCTTCATTGTGGCCGGATGTTCGCAGCGCGATCACTGCGTCCGTCTCGCGATCTGTGGGCGAGCTGCGCCGTGGCGCCGCGCATCCATGGCCGATCGATTTCGAGTGCAAGCTAGCGCGGAAGGGAGGGCGGCGCTTCGGGCGAACCACCCAATGGGCGCCGATGACGGCATGGGTGATTCGACCCATGCCAGACCTGCTCAAACCAGGCGGTGCTCGTAGGCCCAGGCGGTGGCGGCAGCGCGCGTGGGGACGTCAAGCTTGTTGAAAATATTGCTGACGTGCCTGTCCACTGTCTTCCCGCTCAAATCCAGTTCGTTGGCGATTTGCTTGTTGGTTTTGCCGGCAGCGACCAGGCGGAGAACTTGCAGTTCACGGGCAGAGAGGCCGCGGGCTCCGTCTGATCGCATGCCAAGCAGGATATCGACACGAGAAAGGTCCGGCATGGCACCGAGCTGCCGAAACACTGTCCGGGCTGCCTGCAACTCCAGTTCCGCACCATCGTTGTCACCGAGGGCGCGGCAAGCCTGGCCTATCATGACGCCTACGCGCGCTGCTTCGTATGGCGCTTCGACTTGCTGCCACCCCTCGAGTGCCTGGCGCAGCCAAGTCAATGCAGCCTGCGCTTCGCCTTCTGCCAGTTCCACCGCTCCCCGCGCGTGAGCGGCAAGGGCGCGCAGCGGTTCGGTTCCGTAGCTTTCTCCAATGTCCGCCAGTTCGTGGCAGGCACGCCGTGCTTCCTCGATGTCATCAGCCGCCAGCATGATCTCGACGTGAGCAGGCAGCAGCCGAATGCGCTTCAGTTGGTCGGTCGTCGCGCCCATGACGCGCCGGATTGCGGCCGCAGCCGCATCGATGTGCCTTTCGGCCAACCGCAACAGGGCAAGGCCCGGCTGCGGTTCGAAGCCATGTTGGCTTGCACTCCGATATGCCTGCTCGGCCACGTCAAAGTCTCCGCGAAGGCGGTATACTTCCGCCAGCTGGTACCATGCTCCAGCCGTATCTCTCCGATTGTTCGACTGCGTCAAACGCTCCACGGCCTGCTGCGCTTCGTCGATCGCGTGCTGCCATGCGCCGCTGAGCCGCTTGATCTCGGCGCGATGCATCAGGCAGGTGCCGCTGAAACTGATCAGCTGGGGCTGTTCGGCGCACCATCGCCCCAGGGCGGAGGTCCATTCGCGTGCGCGGCCCAGAGCATGGACTTGCTGACACGCTTCGATCACGCTGCAGTAGATCAAGCCGGTAAGCAGCGGCGACAATTCGCCGGCCGTGACCGAAACCATCGCCTCGTCCAGGAGCGCGAAACCTTCCGCGGTTCGCCGCTGGCGCAACAGAACACGGCCCTGCAAGTGCCGTGCACAGGCCACCAGATCCACGTCCGCAAAGCGCTCGCCAATCTCGACTGCGCCGCTCGCCGCAGCGTAGGCCGCTTCAAGGTTGCCCGAAGCAAGCTGCTGTTCGACATGGGGCAGCATCAGGTAACCCTGTTCGGCACAATCATGTGGCTCGCGTTCGAGCAGCCGATGCGCCCGTCCAAACCAGCCGGCCGCCTGAGCCATCTCCCCACGAAAGACAAGGCGCAGGCCAAGCCAGAAGGCGCAGCGGGCGGCCCGATGGCACTCGCCCGCGTCCAGATATGCATGATGGGTTCGCTCCAGGGCCCGCAGGTACTCCTCGTCGCGCCCGGTCAAATAGGCCGACATCGCCAGCCGTTCGAGATCGTCCACTGCGAGCGGAGCCGCTTCGCCGGCACGCGAGAAGAACCGATAGGCGTCGTCCCACGCCCTTTCCTCGTAAGCCTCACGACCGAGCACGAGCTGGTCCGCCTCCTGCAAGGAGCCGCTGTTGAATTGCTGTCGGTCTGACCTGCCCATCCGCATTGGTTCCTAGCCATCAATGGCTGCTTTGGAGCCAAGGTGCAGTATAGCATGCTCGAACGCGAATGACCGGAATGCACTTAAAGCGCTCTGAATGGGGAACGTCCCGGACGACTGAAACGGGTCGATAGTGTTGAAGAAGTCGGCGATGAAGCCGTGGATCCACTCGCACCGAAGTGTCTTGATTAAGGTCGACGCGACCTCCTCGCCTTAAGTGGCTCGGACGTTTGTTCCGAGGGTGCAAATCTTGGCCAATTTCCTGAGGTTCTGGGCGATGGCTG